>JANNEH010000105.1:0-6993 GCA_031378405.1 Synechococcales cyanobacterium OTE_75_metabat_409 | reverse complement strand
AGTTCTCCGGCCATTATGGCAGCGATCGATCGTGCTGATTTTATTTTTATCAATCGCTATTTTCCTAGTGGTCAGTTAGCAATGGCGCTACACTCTGTAACTAAAAAACCACTAACTTGTTTTGATGGAGATCTGCGCGGTTTTGCCTATTGGTCTACTGCTCAGGAATGGGTAGGGAAAAATGCTGTGTATATTGGTTCGGAGACTTTTGGCGTAAATGAAGATGTGACTAAACCAAAAAGTGATGAATCCAAAAGATCTAGCATCACACCTTTTTATGAGCCGTTTGAAAGTTATTTCCAAAGCATCCAAAAGGTGGCAACAGTGCCCTTGACTCGCGGCGGTGTAGTAACCCAGACTTGGCAAGTTTACGCAGCGAATCAAATGCTCAAACCTTATCCTCGCCCCTATGGATTGGAGGTTGGCAAGTGATCCTCTATCCTTCTAGTGAGCCAAAACGAGCTTCGTATGCTGCCAACCTCGCTTGCAGCTCTCTAGCTTGTTGCTTAGTAGAAGCAGCCTCTTGCTCCGCCAGTTTTGCTCTTTGCTCAGCAGAGATCGCTTCTTGTTCTGCAATTGTTGCTCGTTGCTTAGCAGACTCAGCCTCTTGCTCCGCAAACATCATTCCAGCCTTTAATTCTGCTGGCAACAATAACTTTGCGCCAGAATCCAGTCGATAGAAGGTGATTAAGGAATCAGCGACCTCCAAGCGTAAGCCTAAAACGAGACTCATACCGTTATTCACAGGTTGATATACACCTTGCTGCAAACTATGGCCTTTCAGTCCACCAGGAATCCATTCTTGTTTAGGGTCGAATTGCCAATACTCCTGAATACCCAATTGTTCATAGAGTGTTTTCTTCACGCCATCATCCTGGTCGCGGGTACTGGGAGAAGTCATTTCAAACACAACGCTGGGCGTTTCACCCTCTTCCCAAATTTTGTAATTATCTCTGCCACCCGGTTCGACATTGAAAATCACCATCACATCTGGAGCAATCCGTTTCTGTGGATTGCCTGGGGAGTAGTAGAGATATTGATTGCCTAAGACGGTGGCCTGTTGGCCATCCAAATAGAGGCGTAACAGCTCGATCGTCATCAGAATGGCATAGAGATGCGCAAAGGTTTCGGCCACAGGCTGTCCGTCTCCGGTGGGATAATGAATGATGGAGCTAACGGAAACAGTCATGGGAAACCTCTGACTGGAAATGGATTTTGGGTATGAATTTGTACTTAATTTTAGCTCAATGATGGTTTACCTTGTGTTCAAAAAATCCCACTTGATTAATAGCTGCTTCGATCGCCAGCGCCACATGAGTCCAATGGGTACCGCCTTGGCAAAAAGCCACATAGGGTTCGCGCAAGGGACCGTCAGCAGAAAACTCTGAGGTACTGCCATCAATAAAAGTACCCCCGGCCATCACCAGTTCGTCGGCGTATCCCGGCATGGAAGCTGGAATCGGTTCTAGGTAAGAGCCGATCGGGGAGTATTGTTGAATAACGCGACAAAAAGCAATCAATTTTTCAGGGGAGCCAAACCGAATCCCCTGAATCACGTCCCGGCGGGGGGCAAAGGGGGCGGGGTTGACTGGGTAACCCAGTTTGTCGAAGACATATGCAGTGAGGTGATTGCCTTTCTTGGCTTCGCCGACCATCTGGGGAGCTAAAAATAAGCCCTGAAACAGCAGGCGGTTTTGGTCATAAGTTGCCCCCCCCGAGCTACCAATGCCGGGAGCAGTGAGCCGACAGGCGGCAGCTTCTACTAAATCGGCACGACCGGCTACATAGCCACCACTGGTGACGATTGTGCCACCCGGATTTTTAATCAGGGAACCGGCGATCAAATCAGCACCGACAGCGGGCGGTTCCCGATTTTCGATGAACTCACCATAACAGTTGTCTACAAAGCAGATGGTGTTGGGGTTTTGGGCTTTGACTAGTTTGACGATGCGGGCAATGTCATCGATCGACAACGAAGATCGCCAAGCGTAGCCGCAGGAGCGCTGAATCAACACCAGCTTGGTTTCTGGTCGAATCGCTGTGGCCAAGCCCTCCCAATCGATCTGTAAATCTGCTGCTAGTGCTAGCTCTCGATAGCTCACCCCAAAATCTTTTAAGGAACCCTGGTTCTCGCCTCTGGAGCCAATCACTTCTGCTAAGGTGTCGTAAGGTGCCCCGGCTACTGCCAGCATTTCATCACCCGGTCGTAGGACTCCAAACAAGGCACAGGCGATCGCATGGGTACCTGAGACAAACTGCACTCGCACCGCAGCGGCCTCGGCTCCCATCAAATCGGCAAACACTTTATCCATGGTCTCGCGGCCTAGATCGTCGTGCCCATAACCACTCACACTACTAAAGTGATGTACGCCCACTCGGTGTTTGCGGTAAGTTTGTAAAATTCGTTGCAGATTTTCCTTGACTTCACTATCAATACCGACAAAAATTTGTAATAGGGCATCTTGTGCCTCGCGAATAAGATCTGAGCTGTTCATGCATAACGTAGTTTGGTGCAGATATTATTTTCGCGCAAATTATCCACTATTTGAAATTTAGGATGACGGAATGACTGTTGCTGCATCAAATAAGCTCGCCCTCGACTGGGGCGTGATCGTTTTCATGGCCATTATTCATGTTGGAGCCGTATTAGCATTTTTACCACAGTTCTTTAGTTGGCAAGGGGTCGGGGTTGCACTGTTCTTGCATTGGATTAGCGGTGGTTTAGGAATTACGCTTTGTTGGCACCGGATGCTGTCACACAAAAGCTTCCAGACTCCTAAGTGGTTAGAATACTTTTTGGCTTTTTGTGGTACTTTGGCGATGCAGGGCGGGATTATTTGGTGGGTGGGGATGCACCGTCACCACCATGCTCATTCTGATCAAGATGTAGATCATCATGATTCTAAAAAGGGCTTCTGGTGGAGCCACATGCAGTGGATGTTCCATGAGGTACCAGCCGAGAAGGATGTGGATAAGTTCACCAAGGATATGGCGAACGACAAGTTTTACCAGTTCTTAGATAAGTATTTTTTGCCGGTGCAGATTGCTCTGGGCATTGCTCTGTATTTTATTGGTGGTTGGTCGATCGTCTTTTGGGGTGTTTTTGCCCGGTTGGTATTAGTGTATCACTGTACCTGGTTGGTGAACAGTGCCACTCATAAGTTTGGCTATCGCACCTACGAAACTAATGATCATTCGACTAATTGTTGGTGGGTGGCGATCACCACTTATGGCGAAGGTTGGCATAACAACCATCATGCTTATCAATATTCGGCGCGTCACGGGATGAAGTGGTGGGAGTTTGATATTACTTGGATGACTATTCGGTTGCTGCAAATCTTGAAATTGGCTAGTAATGTAAAACTTGTTCAACAGTAGTTTTGATTATATTTATATAGCTGGTGAGAATTAATTTTCCACCAGCTTTTTTGGCCTTACGCTGAGAACTCGCCAATCCACTGTGTTACGTTAGAATTGTATTCTATTGTATTAGCACGCTAGTCGAAACTATGCACTTTCAGTGCAAGGCTTTCTTAGCCCAATTTTTATTGGGGAGGCGCGCTATGGCAAAAGCGATTATCCCACCAAATATTGTTAGTTCCCAACCGGGTGCCATAGCTAGGATTCACCCCATATTTACTGCTTTTATCGTGCCCCATGACATTAGCCACCGAGCCATATAATCTATTCAAATTAAAACAGCGCGGATCGCAGTGAGCATCGGAAGCAAAAGTATCCAGGGCAAAGTGGGTCGTGGTTTCAGGGTATTTGCCAGCCACAAAAGTTGCTCGCAGATATTGCAGTAACACATTGTCGTATTGGGTATCGGTATAAGGCGGACGGGAAAAAGGTGTCAGGTTGCTATTGCTAGCATTACAACTATTTTGATTGCCGTTAGAACTCTTCGCTCCTACCTGCAAAATCTCGATCGGCACCGAATTATTAACTCGTTGATTGCGCACCGTAAAGTAATTTTTCACCGCTGCACAGGCTGCTCCCAAATCATTAGAACTGGCGATCGATCTATTGCCACCGTTGTAAGTATTACAAATAGTTTCGGCTGTCCAAGTACCAGTAGTATAAATTTTGTCCCCCGAACTATTCAACTGCGCCTCGGCCTTACGCTGTTCGGTAGCAATTTCACCGGGCTGAAGATTCAAATTACTCAGAGCTTGATCGAGCGCCTGTCTTCGACCAACAACAGTGGTCGATCGCCAAATCCGCCGAAACAGACTTTCTCGCTGGCTCTGCACCAATACATCAGCAGCCTTTTCAAACTCAGTAGTCGTAGGGCGACGCAGTTCATAAAAATTGGGACGAGCCACGATCGCATTGCTACCCCGAGGAGCATAGATGCTCACCCCCAACCCCAACGGCCCTCGGCCTTCGCGGCGTTCTTGCTCCAGTCGAGCTGGGGGCAAAATCACCGCCGTGTCATGCAAAATAAAGCGCGGATTACCTGGTGGTGAAAAAGGCGAAGTAGTGCTGATATTCTTCGATCTTAAATAGTTTTCCAGACGAGTGCGCTCGGTAGGAACGAGGGTACGACCAGCATAATTGGTACCAACTTGGGCAATGAAAGAATCTGGTTGTTCGGTATCTACCTGGGGGACTTCTGGCAAACTTAGTTGCTCAGTAACATTGGTTTCGAGAGGGGCAGAGTCGATCACCGAAGCTGCAACCTGCGTTTGGTCTGAGGTTGCCTCAGACCCGTGCGTGGCAGGTCGCGGAGCTGTCGATACTGACTGAGATGCTAATGAACTGTAGGCCAAAGATTTTTGAGTAACAGTAACTGTGGCAGTTAAAATGACGAGTAACAGCAGGGCAATGGTGCGAAAAAACATAATTGGGGTTCTAGCTGGCGCGCTTAATTTCTCTGATTTCAGAGAAAAGGATCTTTGACCATAGTTTCAGAAAAGTCGATTAACCACAAGTCAAAACATCCAGAATATACAGCCAAAAACCAAAAAATCCGCCATTATGGAATCAGTCCAACTACCTACTCATAACATGACTCAAATTTCGATTACCTTGCCTGAACCCCTTACTCACTACCTTCAAGAGCAAATCACGGCTGGACACTATCCCACTCCTAGTGAATATATTCAGGCTTTGATCCAAAAAGACCAAGCTCAGAAAGCTCACCTTGAAGACCTTGTTTTGGCAGGAATAAACTCCGGCTCTGCTAGCCCCATGACTAACAATGACTGGGAAGCCATTCGTGCTGCCGTTAATCAAAATCTCAATTCTCATTGATCACAATGGTTAATCTCGTTAAACGTCCGATTATCATCCAAGATTTGATCACTTATGCCACATACATCGGTTCTGACAATCTAGATGCAAGCGATCGATTTCTTTTTGCGGCTGAGGCCACCTTTCAACAACTTATCAAAACACCGAGAATCGGCAGAATTAGTGGTTTTACCAACCCACAACTATCCCAAATTCGTCAAATTCCTATTAAGGGGTTTAGAAACTATCTTATTTTCTACCAAATTCAAGTTGACATGGTTGATGTAATACGAGTCCTCCACAGTGCCCAAAATCTTGAAAATATTCTTGAAGAAGAAAGCTTGTGATATGCAAACTTTGCTAAAGTCACAAAAAACTTCTCTAACGCCACTAATTTCAGACACATAGAGAAGTTTTTTTGATCCTAATGACTAGAAAACCTGTTCAACTTCTTCGATTTCAGGGATCGCATCGCGTAAGCGGCGCTCAATTCCCATCCGGAGAGTCATGGTTGAGCTAGGGCAAGAACCACAAGCTCCCTGCAACCGCAGCTTGACGATCGGGCCATCGATTTCTACCAGCTCTACGTTGCCACCATCTGAAATCAGATAAGGGCGCATCTCATCCAAGATAGTTTCGACGTTTAGATTGTTTAGTGCTAATGCTTCCATGTTTTTGCTTCAACTCAGTTGTTTTATATTGTAACCGCTATTTGCTGGGCTTAATTTTACCGTCTTTCACCAGCGCCTCATAAATCAGCGTGGCTGCTTCACCCCGAGTGGTGGCCTTATTGGGTTGTAGCTTGGTCTTGTCATCTTTGATCACAAATCCAGCATCGATCGCTGCGGCCATTTTTTCCCGAGCATAAGTGGGCATTTTGCTGGCATCACCAAACTTTTCCAGCACTTTATCTACAGCCGCAGGCGGCTTCAGACCCATGCCCTTGGCTAAAGATATCTGCATTTGGAAACGAGGGATTTGTTCATCGGGCTTAAACAGAGTCTTAGAGTAGCCCGTCATAAAGCCCATTTTCACCGATTTATCCAAAGCTTCCCGGCGAGAGTAGGTGGTGGGGATATCTTTAAATTCCAGTACCTGCTGAGTTACTGGGCGATCGAAAGCTCGATCGAGCATTTTGGCATATTCACCCCGAGTCACTGGCAAGTTGGGATTGAATTTACCGCCGCCAAAATCTTGCAACACGCCCATAGACTGCAAGACTTCAATCTTGTTTTTGCCAAAATATTTATCGGGTACATCGGTAAAGCTCGGCACTGGCGAGGGAACGGTGGCCACACTACTGGGCATAGTCACCGGCTTACCCATTACTGGCGGCACCATCACCGTGGGGGTGGTATTAGAATCAGTGGTGGCCGATTGGTTGCTGTTCCCTTCCACTACCGCTGCTGGAGCCTCTGCCGTTTTGGGGGTAACCAGGCTAACACTGTTACGAGGCTGCATTTTGCTGGCATCTTCAGTCAGGGGCAAAACAGTCTGGACATTGGCCGGTTTATTAGCATTAGACTGGAAAAAACCTTGGTTCGGAGCACGATGGGAAATTGTCCACCAAAAAATGCCGCCGATTCCCGACATGGCTACCAAAATAGCAATCAGTTCATCTGCGGTCAGCCGACGGCGGCGATTATTGTTGTTGGGGTTAGGGCTTTGAGTCATAACGCTTAGTTCGGCTAACTAGTAGAAAATTACGAAAACTTTTGACTAGCATGATAACCTGCTTCTTCCAGATCGATCGCCCAA
>JANNEH010000086.1:0-4631 GCA_031378405.1 Synechococcales cyanobacterium OTE_75_metabat_409 | reverse complement strand
AACTGCTGGTGCTGGCGTTTAGTCCAAATGTTTTTGCTGAGTCGTGCGGATATAATATCGGCACGGCTTTTTGCTAGTAATTTTTGGCGAGACTAAATTTATGGTACAGCTATCGATCGTGCTCTTTTTTGGCCTGTTTGCTGTGGTCGAAATCTATCAGTCAGTGAAAAATGTGCAGTTACCCATGCAGGTATATTTAGTTTTGGGAATTATCCTGGCGATCGCCTCTAATGCCTCTGGTCGTCTGCAAAATTCATTTAAATCTGAAGTTGCGATTGCCCCAGATCTAACGACCATTCAGGCGCAGGATCAAAAACAGATAATATCCAGCATTGACTAAAGCAGTAATACCCATGCCAATCAACACCCCCGGCATGGTGCTCCCGCGATTGCTATACCAGAGCCAAATTAATAATGGCACGCCGTAAATAAACTGAGCAAAGCCGATCGCTGAGAGCAACAGGTAAAAAAGGGCAGAAACGGAGTGACTGAGTAGGCAAACTAGTACAAAGGACAAGTTGACGAGGAGTATTCCCACCATGCCAGCTAGTATTCTCAGTGCTTTTTTCGGTCTACTCATGTGGAAGCGACGGCCAGCGATCGGTACTAAAAGTTATACCTGTAAAATATCCCCTTATCTGTAGAACTGACAAGGGGATCAACTGTTTTTCAGACTTTCGTCGTACTTAACGAAGTGATTATTCAAGGCGATCGATCCTCTGATTCGTATGGCGGAGTTCTTGCAGCAAAACATTAAACCGTTGATCTGCTTCTTCTTGCCGCTCAATAGTCTTCGCTGTCCGTTCTTCCGATAGCTGAATTTGGCGCTGTTGATTCAAAAGGATCGCCTCCAGGCGTTCTTGAGAAGCATTAAATCGGCGTTCAGATTCTTGCTGACGACGCTCCGATTCTTGCAAGGAAGAATTTAAAATTTGCTGAAATTCATTAAACTGCTGTTGCTGAAGTAAAAAACTGTCAGACAAAATTCTTTGCGTCTCCGCCAAGAAGGAGATAGATTCTTTAATATCTCTAATTTCTTCAGACATAAAATCAATTACAGAGGGGTTTATCTACCCTCCAATATAACTTACAGGATTTCGAAGCCAAGATATTAACTCAGTACAAATACTCCCTGACTGGTATAACTGGCCAGGGAATATCAGGTCTTTGGCGGTTAAATGTGACCAATCACCTCAGATTGGGGATAGCGCACCTTGGCCATCGTCCCGTATTTATCATCCGCTGCCCGATAGCCCGCCGGACAAACTAACACCGATGAATAGCCCAGCTCCGCAAGACCCAAAACCTCATCATATTTCGCTGGATTGAAGCCTTCCATGGGGCAAGTATCGATACCTAAGATGGCAGCGGTAGTCATAAATTGGCCGATCGCAATATATACCTGGCGGGTAGCCCATTCCTCGATCGTGAAACCCTTGTTGGGATTGGCCATAAAGCCCTTGATCATTTTGGTCAAGCCACTGAGCGCATCGATCGGCACACTGCGTTTATCTGACAAATCTTGAATGTATCGATCGACCTCCGCATCACCCATCTCTTTTTTGATAGCTAAAACTACCAGATGAGAGGCTTCTACCACCTGAGCCTGATTCCAGGAATGCTCTAGCAACTGCTGGCGCAGCTCAGGATTATCGATCACAAAAAACTTCCAGGGCTGAAGGCCAAAAGAAGAAGGAGTTAACACCAAGCTCTGCTCTAAAACATCCCAGGCATCGGCAGGAATTTTCTTGGTGGGGTCAAATTTTTTGACGGCATAGCGCCACTGTAATTGGGCGAGCACTTCGGCGGGGGATACTGCAATATTGTTCATTCTACTCTCCTATAATAGAGTTGGTTCGCTACCACCGTTATTCTAACTGTTCCTGCTGTTGAGCAGTTTACGAAGCTATATAGTTCGTTTGCACTTGATATCAGCACCAAATTTTGATATGTCGCAGTTTCCTCATGATCGGCTGAACAAAAACCTATTCGAGCTATGGCTCAGTCCCTTTGGTGAAATCAAAACTCAAAGACCCATGGATTCTGAGACTACTTTCATCGACATTTATTTTGTCCCCAGCAAGTCTATTCCACCAGCAGCCCACCTAGGATTACTAGCTCAATGTGTCGGCAATCAAGCAGTAGCTTTTGAACCTTATCGCAATCCAGTGAAGATTGATGAGATACGAGGATGCATTATCAAAGCCTTAGAGATACAGCAAGAAGTCTGCCCAGAATCACCATCTTATGCTACCTTCAAGCCTCGGATGTGGATCATTACCCCCACTTTAGCCAAACACAAATTAACAAAAGTTGGTGCCGTAGAAGCTGAGGCTGTTTGGGGGAAAGGCATTTATTTGCTACCGGAAGCTCTGCAAACAGGTATCATTATTATCCATCAGTTACCAGTTATCCCCGAAACTCGTTGGTTTCGCCTCATGGGCAAAGGGACTGTGCAGCGTGCTGCTATGGCGGAAGTTGCTGCTTTACCGGTTGGTCATCTCGATCGAGATAACATCTTAGATTTGTTGATATCTTATACAATAGAATTAGCTGCAAAACAAAATGTTACACCAGAGAATCAGGAGTTAGTTATGCAATTGTCGCCTTTGTATTTAGAGCGGTTAGAAGAAGCTCGATTGCAGGGATTAACTGAAGGAGAGCAACTTGGTGAACTCAAGGGGTATCAAGATTTTGTACTACGGCAGTTAGACCGGCATATTGGGAAGCTTTCCATAGATTTGGAAGCCCAAATTAGAAAGTTGCCTTTGGAACAGTTGGAGCTTTTAGGGGATGAAATATCAAGCTTTAATCGAATGACTGATTTGTTAACATGGGTGCAAAGAAACTCATGAAGAAGATTGAAAATGCTAGGTTTACCGCGATTAAAATCATAAATCTTAATATCAAAGAGTTCAATCTTGGTCATTAATAATTGATTCTAAAGATCCATGAAGTGCCGGAAAGACTATCTTGCTAGTGAAATTTCAGTTTACAGGAACTTCCGTACTTCTACCTAGGCTTTGCTTTGAAATTTCTGATAAGGTTGATTTCAGGTGAGTTTTTTAAATAGTCAAGAGCTAGAAATGACCAACATAAATTTATCCAAGGCACAAGCCAGTCTGAAGCTTGCGCTTTGGAATGCAGAAGCTGAGTTCTTTAAAAGTAGTGAATTGTACAGGAAGCTTCAAGAGCTAGGACTTCCTACTGAAATTGTTGATCGATTGCATGAATTAATAAATTTCACGAAGAATGTTACTGGCAAAGTTTTGTCTGTTGGGAAAATTGTATTGCTAAAAATCATTGAATTTGTCAAGTCTCATCCATTTTTAGTAGCGGGGATGGGAGTAGGTGCTGTAATTGGTACAGCCATTGCGGGATTAATAACCTCGATACCATTTCTAGGACAGATTTTGGCTCCGATCGCCCTATTGATTCAAACGACATTCACAACAATCGGTGCGGTAGTTAGACACAAACTAGATAAGCAGCTTAAAGATATAGGTAAAGATATTGCCGAAATTGTACAGCAATTTTTTCTCTTGGTATCACAGGTATTTAACGCTATATTGTGTAATGCTGCCACAATTTAATTTGTCACTAAAAAAATAAAAGCTTAGCAATGTTTATTAATGAAAATCCGACAAAAGAAGAACTGATCGCAGCTATTGAGAAGATTGAAAACAGCTCTAATGATGTGCTGGGAATTGTTACCGATGTTGGAGTAACTGCATTAGGTGCTGCGGGGGCTGCAACAGCAGCGGTAACATTTGGGACAACAACAATTTCTATTCCAATCATTACAGCACTAACAGGTGTTGGTCTTTTTGTTGCGGCACCTATAGCACTTGTTACAGGTGCCGCTGTAGCTGGTGGAGCGGTTGTATACGGAGTTTCTAGATTCATTAAGGACAGTAGTTTTCATGAAGGTAAGCGAAATCAGATATTGAATGAAATTCGAGAAAAGTTAAAAGAAGTCAAGGCTCAAGAAAGAAGGGAATCTAACCAGAATCAAGATGCCAATAAAAGTTTTTATTCATCTTTAAAAGAAGCATTAAAACATAATCTGATTAGTTCTGAAGATGCCTATCGTCTAATCCGATGTATAGAAAAAGGTTCTATGCCTCTTAGCGAAGCTTACGAAAATGTGTGCGGAATTCTTTCAAATCGTTAAAATCCCAATAATACTATTGGGGTTGCTTATGAAGCCCGCATTTATTCCTTGGCGATCGACCACAGCAAGATAAAGAGTAGAATAGTCAAAATTGCTACCCTCGGATTCCATGTCGATACCTGCCATTCTGCGCCACATCCCTTGGCTAGCCGCTATTCTATGGGTAGTCCCGGCTTTTGGCCAAGAAGCCCCTCGACAGATCGACCTCGATCCAGAAATTATCAAAAATAGCCCAGTGCTACAGCGCTGGCTGAAACAAATTCCCGATGTAGCTGCCGAGATCCAAAATGACCCCAGTTTTCGTACCCGAGTGAAAGTGGGTTATTCTCAATACCCAGCCAATGGCCAAAGTGGCGGCTGGGATGCCAGCATTAATGAGGTGTTGTTAGGTCGATCGGGCGTTGGGCTAAATGCCGACTATCATGGGCGCTTTGATAGCGATCGCAATTCTTATGGC
>JANNEH010000031.1:0-37651 GCA_031378405.1 Synechococcales cyanobacterium OTE_75_metabat_409 | reverse complement strand
GAATATTTTAATACTCTGAACACTTTCTTTAGCGAGATAGTTACCAACCTGCCCGAAATATTATCATAATGTGCTTTGATTAATTTAGCCTGGGCTGGCTAACAGCAATTCCAAATTCAAAAACACCAACCAGCGTTGTCGCGCAGTTGCGGACACCAACCTTACTCAGTTCCGTAAGTAAAGACAACGCGACAACTCAGCAAGATCAACCCTTAGGTAGGGGAGTTTGAGGGGAGGCGTTCCGTCCCCTCAATGGGGGTCTGGGGGCTAGCCCCCAGCATCAACCCGGCTTATTACCAGAAATCTGAATTTGGAATTGCTGGCTGACTAACGGCGATCGAACCCAAAGTTGCTCACCATGGCAGTATCCTGAGTTGCAGCTAGACACCAAAGACATTATGTTTTAACATGATAATCATTATCATTACCACTGCAAAGCGCTCAGATCATGACCAATTCCCTGTTTTCTGTATTGATAGCCCAGCGTGAATGCTGGCAAGTAGCGCCATTTTTATTGTTTGGTCTGATGTTTAGCGGTTGTACCACAGCCCCGCCATCAACACCAACACCCACCAATAAAACACCAGATAATTTGGTCAGTACGACCAAGCCACCCTTAGTCGTAGCCACTACTGATATACTTTGCAGCTTGGTGAAAACTATTGCCCAAGAAACTGTGGAATTGAAGTGTTTAGTGGCCGCTGGCACTGACCCTCATACTTATGTGGTAACTCCTGCCGATCGACAGGTGATCGAAACAGCCAACTTGCTGCTTTATGCTGGGCACGGTTTTGAGCCAACAATCATCAAAGCGATCGAAGCGACCAAAAACTCGGCAGCCAAAGTTGCAGTGAACGAAGTAGCGGTCTCCCAGCCCCTGCAGATGGTAGAAGATGGCAAAACCGAAACCGACCCACATATTTGGCATAATGCCCAAAACGGCATCAAAATAGTCCAGTCGATCGAGGCCGCTTTGAGCAAAGCTGTGCCGACACAGGCTACCACCTATACTAATAATGCCAAAACTCTCACTACCGAACTCGCCCAAATAGATACTTGGATTAAAGCTCAAATAGCCACCATTCCGACGGCATCTCGCAAACTAGTAACCACTCACGATGCCCTGGGCTACTATGGCAAAGCCTACGGAATTCCGATCGAAGGCGCACTCCAAGGACTTAGCACTGAAGAAAAACCGACTCCTACCCGCGTGAAGAAATTAGTAACTGAAATCAAGAAATCGGGCGTGCCTACTGTTTTTGCCGAGGCTACCAATAGCTCTAAGTTACTAGATACTGTAGCAGCCGAGGCCAAAATCAAGGTTTCGACCAGTACATTATTTGCTGATGGCTTAGGCGAAACTGGCAGCGCTGGAGATACCTATCCTAAAATGCTGATTGCCAACACTAAAGTAATTAC
This sequence comes from Synechococcales cyanobacterium OTE_75_metabat_409, assembly GCA_031378405.1. Taxonomy (GTDB): domain Bacteria; phylum Cyanobacteriota; class Cyanobacteriia; order Cyanobacteriales; family Chamaesiphonaceae; genus JAAFHZ01. The sequence goes on along the minus strand of JANNEH010000031.1, from coordinate 36,232 downwards.
GGAAGGCTTGGGTGGCAAATTTCAGGAATTTACAGCCAAATAATATCTAACTTAGCAAGAGAATATGATGAATAGAAGTCTGGCTTCTATTCAACTACTTTTTTGGAATTTACGAAACAGCCAATACCCCCCCAACCCAATAAGTCCGAATAGCACCAGCTTGGAGACAGGGGCGAGATACTTCTCAATCACCATGTAATTATCTCCCAGCAAAAAACCAGCAGTCGTCAAAGCCAAAGTCCAAATTAGGGTGCCGATAGTAGAATAAAGCGTAAAACTAGCGATCGGCATTTGATTCATCCCTGCTGGCAAAGAAATTAATGTCCGAATTCCGGGCACCATTCGCCCAAAAAACACCGCTTTGCGACCATGTTGATTAAACCAATTATTCACTCGATCGATCTCTTGCACCGTCACCCCCATCCAACGACCATACTGATTCACCCAAGCCTCTAGCCTTTGGTAATTCACTAGCCGCCCCAGATAATACCAAGCAAAAGTACCAGCCATGGTACCGATGGTGCCAGCCAAAACAGCCAACCCAAAATTCATCTGGCCTTGAGCGACGGTAAAACCTGCCAAGGGCATAATTAGTTCTGAAGGAATCGGCGGAAAAAGATTTTCCAAAAACATCAGTAACCCGATGCCCCAATAGCCCAAACTAGTCATTAAGTTACTGATCCATTCCACCATCGTGATCACTACCCCATTAAAATAACTCGATCGATTACATGAATAATGCCATTGTCAGCCTCAATGTCTGCGGCAACTACGGTGGCATTCTTCACCTCAAAAGTATCCTGGCAATTAATCGGAATTAGTGAGCCTTCCAAAGATTCTACGCTACTAACTTTAGCTAAGTCTGCCTGGGTCAATTTCCCTGATACCACATGAAATTTCAGAATGCGGGCTAATTGCGGTGGATTTTGCACCAGGGTTTGCACTGTGCCAGGCGGTAAGTTGGCAAAAGCAGCATCTACGGGCGCAAAAACTGTAAATGGCCCAGGAGATTGGAGAGCTTCAACCAGTCCGGCGGCTTGAACAGCGGCCACCAGGGTGGTGAAGTTGTCGTTATTAACGGCGATTTCTACGATATTTGGCATAAGAGGATTCTCTGGAACTACATTAAACTCAATGATCAGAAGTCCGACTTCTTTCACCAGCTTCGTTGAAACAAGCTAGTCAACGAAAAAAGTCGGACTTCTGATGAATCAGCGATATTCTTGGTTTTGAATATCTCGCAGGCGAGCTTCAGGGCGCTTGAATCGATCGATCTGCGCCTCAAAAAAATCTCGATTAGCCTGAAGGTGGACGGGGTTAGGGTCATCCAACGGATATAGCAAGGCAGCGCGCAGAGCCTGAATTACCGCTGAAGTTACACAGTACATCGATCGCTGAAAACTCACCCCCAACTGGATTAACATATCATCCTCACCCCGACAATGTTGCTGATAATAGTCCAGCAAATATTGGGGTAGAAAATGATACATATCATCCATCAACAAAGTCGGTGGAATCCCGGCACTACCTACCGGATTTACATCGGCGTATAAAATTCCATAGTGAAAATCTTTTTGCTCAGCAGGGACTTGCTCTGCCTGAGCATTGTAAGACTTGGTTCCCCGAAAAGGTGCCGTCCGATAAAAGACCGCTTCCACATAGGGCAAAGCCGCCTCATAGAGCCAAGTAAAGCCACAAGACTTAGGAATGATCTCGAACAATTCACCACGAATATAAACATGGTGATAAATTGGTCGCCCAGCTACTGCAAAAATGCCATTTACCAAAAAATTCATCGCATCTGGGACAGATTTAATCTCACCAGCATCATAGAGATCACTCATTTCAAAAAACACCGGAGCCATTACTTCCCAAAATAGCCCTAAGTTGGAATAGTAAGAAAGCACCCGCACTTGTTCGATGAACATCTCTGGGAAGAGTTTGTATAAACCGAGCATCACTGGATTGCCCTTAAAATAGGCTTTAATTGCTCGATCGGCATTCTGTTTATACTCCTCGGTATCCAAATAGGGATCAAACTGGCCACCCATCCCTCGCTGCCAATACATCGCCTGCATACAAGCTTCGGCAAACTCCATATTTATTCGATCGTGCAACAAATGATGAAAAATCTTGGGCATTTTAGTACTACGCCCTTTTTCCATGAACTCCAACAGCTCTGGGTGTGCAGAGGCAGCACCTTTCTGCCAAATCCGTAAATCAGCTTCCTCACCGGCATAGTGATTGGGCAAATCTAAATATTCTTGGGGCAAAAAATATTTAAAAGCTGGTAATGGGTTCAAAAATACCTGCTCAGCAATGTACAACAAATCTCGCCAATAAAAGTCCATCGGCACAGCATAAGCTTTGTACAAGCCAATAATCTGCATCAAATTTTCTGGAGTATCGGGCAGCATCGCCCCACCAGCCTCCAAACGATGAATAACTGTAGCAAACTCGTGAGTAGAAGGATTGATTTTAGTAGCAGTAGTTGTTGTCATGGTTTTAGTGAAGTAGTGTAGTTGAAGGAGAAATACTAACCGCCAGAGAGTCGGTAGTAACCTGTGTTTGAGCAATCACAATATTGGGCTGTATTCCAAACCACACAATCAAGACAGCTAACACAATTGCTGGAATTCTTTCATAACCATGAACTCTTGGTAGATAGGTGATATCACTCTCTAATTTCCCAAACAGTGCCCGGTTAATGATAAGTACAAAATAGACAGAGGTTAGACCGGTGCTCCCTAAGCAGACCAGGGTGGCGATCGGGAAGGTTAAATAACTACCCTGAAAAGAGAGAAACTCTCCGACAAACCCCACCATGCCAGGAATCCCGGCACTGGCCATCATTGTCAAAATCAGCATTACTCCCACAAAAGGTAAACCACGTTTAGGATTTAGTAATCCATGCAATTTGGCTAATTCTCTGGTGCCAGTTTTGGCTTCAATAATGCCTACTAAATTGAATAACAGAGCCAGAATTAAACCATGAGCTACCATTTGATATACAGCACCCAATACACTGAGAGAATTTCCAGCGGCGATCGCCAGTAGCACATAGCTTAAATGGGCAACAGAACTATAAGCGATCGTTTTCTTGATGTCAGTCTGGGCGATCGCAATTACACTGCCATACACCGCCGTCACTACGGCAATTAGTGCTAGCCAAGGAGCTGCAATCGGCCATGCATCTGGAAATAATCCTAAGCCAAAACGAACTAGCCCATAAGTCCCTAGCTTTGAGACAATGCCTCCCAATAACATCGAAACCGGGGTAGGAGATTCTACATAAGCGTCAGGTAGCCAGGTATGAAAAGGTACCAAAGGCATTTTGATGCCAAATCCCAACATAATAATGCTGAGAAACAGTAGCTGTAAGTTCGCTGGCAAATGGGTCGCTGCTAAAGATTCATAATTAAAATTACCAGTCTTGGCAAACCAAGCCCAACTTAAGAAACCAGCTAATAGAATCATGCCCGACAGTGCCTGATAAATTAGAAACTTAGTTGCAGCATACCCTCGCCGTTCTCCACCCCAAATTATAATTAATAAATAAAGTGGAATCAACTCCAATTCGTAGAATAAAAAGAACAAGAGTAAATTTTGAGCTAGAAAAGCACCCATGACTGCTGCGCCCACTAGAAGCAGCAAAGAATAAAAAAGCCGCGATCTCTCAACATCTTTACTGGTTGATTGCACTGACAGAAATACTAGCAAGGCATTCAAAATAACCAAGGGCAAAGACAAACCATCCAGACCCAAAGCATAATCTAGACCTAAAGGCTGAATCCAGCTTAAGTGCTCTACAAACTGTAAACCAGCATCTTGATAGTTATACAGACTGGTGATCGCCAGTGCTACCAACAGAGTCAATCCTGACACAATCAATGCAATGGTGCGACTAGCAACTGGTGAAACTCCGATCAATATCGCCCCTAAAACTGGTAACCAAATGACCAAACTCAACATAGTATTCAACCCTCTGAAATAAATAGTAGTTGTAGGGTGGGCACTGCCCACCACCTAGATCTCAACATTCAAAATGCATTCCTATGAATCTCAAAATCCCTGGGGATTCAGCCGTGGGTATTGCCCACCCTACACATGGAATTTTTTATAATAGTATGAAAATCAAATCAGTAGGCCCATGAGCAAGCCGAGAATAACTATTCCAGAGAACATCGACAACATATAAAATTGTGATTGTCCAGAATTAGCATATTTCAGTGACTGACCACTAAACAAAGTGCCGAAGCCGACCAGGTTAACCAAGCCATCTACGATGTATCGATCAACCCAATCTACTATTTTTGCACTAGTCGCTACAAACCAGACAATTGTAACCTGATATAATCGCTGCACATAGAGGTCATAGGTAAAGAAGTCTTGCAGGGCAGGCAACGGTAACTTCACTGGCTTGGGCACCGAATCCACTCCATAGATCAATCCGGCAGCAGTGGCACCAATTATACTAGACCACAATAGCCCAGGAGCTAGCAGCATATTGAGTTCCGCCCAACTGGGTAGAATACCCAGATTCCCTAAAACTATTGGCACATGACAAACCAAAATCGCAAAAAAGACCATTGGCAAATTAATTAACCAAAAAGGTTCCACCGATCGTTCGGCCATCGGTTGTGAGGTACCCAAAAAGATGCGACAAAATAACCGAGTCAAGCTAAAGGCTGTCAAAGCATTAATTATTAAAATTACTGCTGCCAACCAAGGCTGCTCTACCCATAAACTGGTAGCTAGTTGCAGCAAAGCCCAAAAACCACCGAACGGTGGCATACCAATAAAAGCACTGATTGCTACCAACAGTGACAAACCTGTAATCGGACGACGTGACCACAGACCACCTAACTGGGTTAAGTCTTGGGTAATATTTGTCCAAATAATTGCCCCCGTGCTCATGTATAGCAAGGCAATTCCGAAAGACTCACTGAACAAGATAAACTGTGCCGAATCTAAGTTTTGGGTACCAACAGCGATAAAAACCAAACCCAGGTAAGCACTGACTGAATAAGAAAGCACTCGCTTGATATCTACTTGAGCGATCGCAATCAGCGAACAACAAATAGCCGTACTGACTCCTAAAGTTACCAGCAGATTCAATACGGTCTGAGACAAAGAAATCACCGGAGCCAACTTAATCAGGACAAATGCCCCTGCTCCTACTACCACAGCATTCCGAAATACTGTTGCAGGCACTGGTGCTTCCATTGCTTCATCTAACCAGAGCTGAAAAGGAATCTGGGCACATTTACCCAACGGTCCTGCAATTAAAGACAAACCCAGCAATGTTGCGATGGTCGGATCTAATTTGGCTGTTTGTGACCAAGTTGCTAACTCGCTAAAATCCCACGTACCAGCGATCGGGTACAGGGCAATTACACCCATCAGCAAAATAATATCGCCAACTCGTTTCGTCCAAAAGGCATCACGCGCTCCGGTAATTACTGCGGGCTGGGCATACCAAAAGCCTACCAGCAAATAGGTTGCCAGGGTCAGCAGCTCCAAAAAGACGTAGCTAAAGAACAGCGAATTTGCCAGCATCAAGCCACAAATCCCGGCTCCAAAGCAATTCATCAGTGAGAAGAATCTCGCCCAACCCCAATCCATTTCTAAATAACCCACAGCATAAATTTGGGCAACCAGATTAATACTGGTAACCACGGTCAGAGCAGTGAGGGTGATGGGAGAGATCTCGATCGGGAAGTTAATATCTAAAGTATTGCTGTGTAACCAGCCATAAATAATTTCCTGAGATGGTAAATTCCAGCCAATCACCAAAGCCCATAAGGCATGAATAAAAGCAATCCCGGCCATCAGGATATTCACATAACCAGCGGGTCTAGAGCCTAGTTGCCCAGACCAGCCTAGTGACCAAGGACTAGCCAAGATTACCCCAACAATCGGGTAACAAAGAATCAGCCATACATTGGTAAGAATAAGTTCATGCATAGATTTCTTTCTATAAATTAATATTCTGAGCCAGCAAAAGCTCTATGTAAAAGAGTAATCGAAAAATTCTAGAAAAGATAGATTGAACATAGAGCTTTATCAAATACCTTCACTTATTTTTGCTTATCAATACTATGCATACTGGAGATCTACAGCCAATACCGCCAATTCAGACGATAATAGGGACGATCAATTAGTGGAGTGCCCCAGAAATGAGTAGCGAAAATTCCAGCCCCATAGAACATCAAAATGTGCCCCAAGAACACCGTGGTCTGCATGATTTTTTGTACAGCTCTACCGATGAACATGGGGTGGCGACGGTTGTTAGTCCTGATGCTATTCCTCAAGTGGTGACAGATATTCCGGTATCGATTGATGCTTGGTGCGATGCCAATGCCAAGGTTGCTGGGGTATATGCAGTGCTAAATAGCGATCAGCAGCCGCAATATATTGGTTATTCTCGCAATGTACCTCTTTCGCTGCGCAGTCACCTAACCGCACATGGAGCTGATATTTGTGCTTTGGTGCGGGTGCAACCTTTTAAGTTTCCCAAACGCGAAGAAATGGAACAGTTGCGCGATCGATGGATTGCCGAATTGTCTAGCCCGCCCCCAGGCAACATCAATGACAGTGGAGATTGGGCTGGAACAGTGCGAGATGCCGCCGCCCAAGTAATGTCGGCAGCAGAGCAGGCTATCTATGAAGAAAAGAAGCTAAAGTTGCGTCGAGCCATGGCCGATGGTTCTTTGCACAAAGAAAATCCACCAGCTTCTCTAGATTTGGATGCTAAGCTCCAGGACGATAATTGGAGCGCGGTAATTAGTGAACAAACCCAAGAAACTCACTAGGCTAACTTTAATCCACCTGCGGCAGGTCTATGTCTTTTGAACAAACCATCCCGCAGCAGGGATGGTCGGAATGATCGAAGTAACTGGTTAGAACTCCTATGCATGATCACACCACCACGATCGAGACATTGCTGCCAGCGCAACGTCGCTTTTTTGCCACCGGTCAAACTCGCGATCTGCAATTTCGCTTGACCCAACTAGGTAAACTGCAAGCAGCAATTATCGCCAATCAAGATCAAATCGTGGCAGCCGTACAAGCTGATTTGGGTAGAGCACCTTTTGAAGCCTACTTTGAGATTGCTGTGCTCAAAGATATTCAACTAGCGATCAAGCAACTCAGAAATTGGGTAAAACCCCGCAAAATGCCCACAGCGATCGAAGTATTTCCAGCCACGGCCTGGATTGAACCACAGCCTTTGGGTATAGCCTTAATTATTGGAGCCTGGAACTATCCGTTTGATTTAATCATTTCGCCCTTAGTGGGAGCGATCGCCGCTGGGAACTGCACGATTTTGAAACCATCAGAACATGCGCCCCATACTGCCGCTGTAATCGTAGATTTAATTCGATCGATCTTTGACCCTAGCTATGTGGCAGTAATTATTGGTGATGCCGAAGTGAGTCAAAGACTGCTACAAGAAAAATTTGACCATATTTTCTTTACTGGCAGCACCAAAGTAGGACGAATGGTGATGGCGGCTGCGGCTCAGCATCTTACCCCGGTGACCCTAGAATTGGGCGGCAAAAGCCCTTGTATTGTGGATCGATCGGCGCGCCTAGATATCGCGGCCAAGCGGATTGCCTGGGGTAAGTTCATCAACGCTGGCCAAACCTGCCTTGCTCCTGACTATCTGTTGGTCGATCAGCGCATTAAAAGTGAATTCATGGATTGCTTAATTAGAGCCATTCAGGAACTCTATGGTGAAGAACCCGCAAAGAATCCAGACTTTGGCCGGATTGTGAATCAACAGCAGTTCGATCGTCTTACTGGATTATTAACCAGTGGCAAAGTGGTTTTAGGTGGTCAGAGCAATGCTACTGAGCGCTATATTGCTCCTACAGTTTTAGATGAGGTGGGTTGGGATGACCTGGTGATGACCGAAGAGGTTTTCGGGCCTATTTTGCCAGTGTTAACCTATGATCAATTAGATGAGTCCATCCAAAAGATTGTCGATCGACCGAAACCCTTAGCAATATACATTTTCGCCCAAGATCAAGCAGTGCAGTCCCAAATACTGGCGACGACTTCCTCTGGGGGAGCTTGTATCAATGATACGGTCATGCAATGGGCGATCCCTAATCTGCCTTTTGGCGGCGTAGGGGATAGCGGTATTGGTAGTTATCATGGCAAAGCGAGTTTTGATGTCTTCTCGCACTATCGTGGTGTGTTGAAGCGATCGATGCTTTTAGATCTCCAATGGCGCTATGCTCCCTACACCACAGCGGGACTGCGGCAGATTAAGAAAATTGTCACGGGTCAATAGCTCGATCACTACAAAGGATCTCCAGGTGATACCCACTAATTCAACAATACTTGTGAGACTTCAATCTCTTGTGCAAGTTCAAAAAGTGGCATAAAGCAACCGGCGAACCTAGAGGAAAGCAGTAGAGTAATTATAAGTAGTAAAGCAATAAACCAAAACATTATGTACAGTGGCGTGGTGACTTTTAATTCTGGATTGCTCTTCATTGCTTTGTTAGCATTTGGCTTGCTGCAATGGCTCCAGATCCCAGCAGGCAGTATCTGGGATTGGGCGATCGGCATTGGTATTTTTGAATGGGCAATATTAATCGTAACTGTACCCTGGAATATTTATTTTTCGGCGCAGTCTGCGCTGCAAACAGGTCAAGAATCTCAGGCCAAAGGCATCACTGTAGACGATCAGCAAATTCAATATGCCAATAATATTGCTACTAGGTCTTTGATCGTAGCAATTAGTCTACATTTGGGCACAGCGATCGGGCTGTATTGGTTGGCTGTTAGCGGAATCACAGCTTTGGGTTATTGGAGTTCAGTGGGGGTACTCCTACTGACCCTATTGCGGCCAGCAATTAGTACTTACAACTATTTGGCAGCTAGACTACAAACAATGCAAGAACAATTTGCTTATCCCCGAGCCGATATCTTGGAATTACGCGATCGATTCCAACAGTTGGAATACCGGGTTGATCAGTTAGCGACGCAGTTAGACCCGAATGATGATACATCTTGGCTAAACAACCAAAATTATCGTTGGGAAAATGTGCGCGATGAAATAGCCAAAATATCTGCGGCATTAGCAGATACCAAGGCCAGCAACGAGTTAGATCATCAAAGGTTAGCTCAAGAGGCCAAACAAGCTATTTCCCAAATTACCGTTGATGGTCAATTCTTAGAACATGCCCGCGAGTTGATTCGCTTTTTTAAGGAAGCGTAGTTATTCTGCTGATTCACTAACTCCTAGCAAACCTTTGGTAGGCAGTACGCAATCTAGATAATAAAGAATGCCCCACCGACAGGTCATCGGGCTGTTGTTGAGGATCAATCTGTTGCAGTTTCATCAATAGCTGTGCTTCAGCCGTAGCCACATCATCATCACTGTATACAATGCCACTTAGGGCATCTAATAGCTGTTGGTAATTATCGGTACTGGGCTGATCTCCCAAAAAATCTTTAATCCACTCCTGACAATCGGCTGGGTCTACTGCAACCACCCCCAAATTGTTCAGCAAGACAATAATTTCGGGATCTGCTGCCAATCCTTGCTCTGCGGCTACTTGGAATAGATGTTTGCGCTCAGCAGCTTGGATTTTTCCATCGATCCAAGCCACACCAATCAGAATCTTGAGCAGTTGTCTAGGGGAATCAGCCATAGTATTACCTGATGGGAATGATACACCACCAGTCTCCCATGAGTTTGGTTGCCCATCTTGGAAATTAATAATTCTTATGTGATTCTCTCGGATTTTCAAAAAACTCACAAATTCTCTCAACTTAGGGTATGATAGTTTCGAGAGCGTAAAAAGCTCGCCGGGATGTAGCGCAGCTTGGTAGCGCGCCTGCTTTGGGAGCAGGATGCCGTCAGTTCGAATCTGGCCATCCCGATTTCGTTAACAACCTTTACACCACCAGCAGAGACAGGTACAGTGAATAACTGACCCGTCCCTGCCATTTTTGTATTTATGGAAAACACCAACCAACCCAGCCCGATTCCTGACGGATATAGCCCGCAGGCTATCGAATCCAAATGGCAGCAAGACTGGGACGCTCGGCAACTTTACAAAACCGACACCACCAGCAACAAACCCAAGTATTACGCCCTCTCGATGTTTCCCTACCCATCGGGGAACTTGCATATGGGGCATGTGCGCAACTACGTTATTACCGATGTCTTGGCTCGTCAAAAAAGAATGCAAGGCCACCGCGTATTGCACCCGATGGGCTGGGATGCCTTCGGTTTACCTGCCGAGAACGCGGCGATCGAACGGAATATTCATCCGGCCACTTGGACATATCAAAACATTGCTCACATGCGCACCCAGCTCAAAAAACTGGGACTGTCGATCGACTGGGATCGGGAAGTAGCCACCTGTTCGCCAGACTACTACCGCTGGACTCAATGGATCTTTCTAAAATTTCATCAGGCCGGATTGGCTTACCAAAAAGAAGGCTCGGTGAACTGGGACCCGATCGATCAAACTGTCTTGGCTAATGAGCAAGTCGATGGGGAGGGTAGATCTTGGCGATCGGGAGCGATCGTCGAGAAAAAGCTGTTGAAACAGTGGTACTTCAAAATTACCGAATACGCTGAACAGCTTTTGGCTGACTTGGCACAACTAGATGGCTGGCCAGAGAAAGTGCGGCTGATGCAAACCAACTGGATTGGTAAATCGGTGGGAGCTGATCTGGAATTCCCCATTGCCAACAGCAGTGAAAAAATTGCCGTCTTTACCACCCGCCCCGACACTGTTTATGGAGTGAGCTATGTGGTACTGGCACCCGAGCATCCACTAACTAACCAAGTGACGACTGCTGCTCAGAAGAGTGCAGTGGATGCTTTTATTGCCGAAGTGCAGAGCCAAACAGATATCGATCGGACTGCCGAAGATAAGCCTAAGCGCGGTGTGTTTACCGGCGCAATGGCCACCAATCCTTTCACTGGCAAAACTGTACCAATCTGGATTGCGGACTATGTTCTATATAGCTACGGTACCGGTGCCGTGATGGGTGTACCAGCCCATGATATCCGTGATTTTAAGTTTGCTACCCAGTATCAGTTACCTATTACCCAAGTAATTGTGGGTGAAGAAGGCAATACTAATCTGCAAGCAGCCTATACCGATCAGGGCCAGATGATTAACTCTGGGCAGTTCGATGGCCTAGCATCGATTGCCGCGAAACAAGCAATTATTGAATATGCCGACAAACAGGGCTATGGGCGAGCCAAAGTGCAGTTCAAACTCCGGGACTGGCTGATTTCTCGGCAGCGTTATTGGGGCGCACCAATTCCGATTATTCACTGTGCCAAATGTGGTGCTATACCAGTGCCCGTTGCTGATCTACCAGTGCGGTTACCCGAAGATGTGGAATTTACCGGTAAAGGTGGCAACCCCTTGGGTCAGTTGGCCTCTTGGGTAAACGTGCCTTGCCCGAGCTGTACAGCGCCCGCCCGCCGGGAAACCGACACCATGGACACTTTTGTAGATTCGTCTTGGTATTTTTTGCGTTATCCCGATGCTGGTAATGATCAGGCAATATTTGATCCGGCAATTGCCAACGATTGGATGGCAGTAGACCAATATGTGGGGGGAGTGGAACATGCGGTGTTGCACTTACTCTATGCCCGCTTTTTTACCAAAGTAATTCGGGATGCTGGTGGTGATGGCAGCAATAAATTCCTGAATTTTGATGAGCCATTTCAGCGATTGTTAACTCAAGGAATGGTGCAGGCCACAACTTACAAAAATCCTCAAACAGGCAAGTACATTCCCGCTGCGAATGTGGCTGATCCTAGTAACCCCCAAGATCCGGATACCGGTGATGCCTTGGAGCTATCTTTCGAGAAAATGTCTAAGTCTAAATATAACGGCGTAGACCCCGAAGATGTTTTGGCCAAGTATGGCGCTGATACTGCCCGGATGTTTGTGCTGTTCAAAGCACCACCCGAGAAGGATCTGGAGTGGAACGAGGCTGATGTAGAAGGGCAATCGCGCTTTTTGAATCGGGTCTGGAGACTAGTGGCCGGTTACGATCTGAGCAAACCACTGGTAAATAGCGAATTTTCTAAAGAAGAAAAAAATCTCCGCCGATCGATCCACCAAGCCATCCAAGCAGTCACCGAAGACCTCAGTGGTGCTTACCAATTCAACACGGCGATCTCGGAGCTGATGAAACTCAGTAACGCTTTGACCGATGCCAAGCTACCAGAATCCCCAGTCTATGCCGAAGGCATTAAAACCCTGATGTTGCTGGCGGCACCCTTTGCGCCCCATATGGCCGAAGAACTCTGGCAACAAGCGGGGCAAAGTGGTTCTATCCATCAACAACCTTGGCCGCTTACTGATGTCACGGCTTTGGTCGCCGACGAAATCACGATCGCCATTCAGGTGATGGGTAAAATGCGCGGCACTATTCAAGTCCCGGCCAGCAGTGATGCTGCGGCACTCGAAGCCTATGTAAAAGAGTCAGAGATTGCGCAGCGATCAATCGCTGGCAAAGAGATCAAAAAAGTGATTGTGGTGCCAGGTAAACTGGTCAACCTCATTGTGGGCTAATGCGCTGTAACTGGCCGATTGCTGAACTCCCTGGCTTAGACCCCAATCTAGGCCAAGATCTAGATGGGGTGGGTTTGACGGAAACACGACAGTTGGTGGGGTTGTCGATCGAACAGCAGATTGCTTTAGCCACTAGCCTTGGTCATCATCCTCGCCACATCCAAAAAATTGTGGCGATGGCTAGTTTGGCGCAGTTATCTAGTGTGGGCTGCGATTACTGCGGCCTGCTGTTACATGCTGGCGTTGCTTCGGTGGCGCAGTTGGCCTTGACTCCGGTGAGTCAGTTACATCGATCGGTTTTACGGCTGCATGTGACGGTGTTACAGCGGAATGATTTGACTCCCACTGTCGATCGGGTGCAGCGCTGGGTTTTGCAGGCTCAAAGGTTGACAGGTTAGGTAATTACTCTGTCGCACCCAGTGCTTGTAAAGCCGTAATTACTTGTTGTAACTTTTGCGTATTTCTTTGTTCTCGAAACAACCGTGCAGCTTGACGAAGATCTTGGATAGCCCCCGCTTTGTCATTCAAACCATAAGCTTTGAGGATACCGCGATTGCCGTAAGCTTGGGCAAATTTAGGATTGATGGTGATCGCTTGGTCATAATCAACCAACGCACCTTGAGGGTTATTTAATTTGGTATATTTCAGCGTGGCACGATTGTAATAAGCTTGAGAGTATTTGGGGTTGAAAGCAATTGCTTGATCATAATCAACCAGTGCACCTGAATAGTTATTCAGCCTGATATATTTCAAATTGGCGCGATTGTAGTAGGCATTAGAAAATTTAGGATTAATTAGGATAGCCTGATTATAATCAGTCAGCGATCCTGGATTATCATTCAGCTTTTCGTATTTCAACAAAGCACGATTGTTGTAGGCAAAGGAATCATTAGGGTTAATTTTGATAGCTTCATTGAAATCTTCTAGTGCGCCTTGATTGTCATTCAATTTGGTATATTTCAAATTGGCACGGTTGTTGTAGGCAGAAGAAAATTTAGGGTTAATTAAGATAGCTTGGTTATAGTCAGCTAACGCCCCTTGATAGTCATCTAACTTGGCAGATTTGAGCAGAGCACGATTGTAGTAAGCTTCAGCATCTTGTGGGTTGAGATCGATCGCCTCGTTATAGTCAGCCAATGAGCCTTTGAGATCATTCTTGTCATCTTTTAGAATAGCTCGACCGACATAGGCTACGGAAAATTTGGGGTTAATTAAAATAGCTTGGTTATAATCAGCCAATGCTCCTGAAATATCATTCAAATTTTCATACTTGAGCAGGGCACGATTGTTGTATGCTTCGGAATATTTGGGGTTAATTAAGATGGCTTGATTGTAATCAGCTAGTGCTCCTGCTATGTCATTCAGCTTGTCTTTTTTCAGAACAGCACGATTATTGTAGGCTCCAGAATTTTTCGGATTGCTGATAATTGCTTGGTTGTAGTCAGCTAGTGCTCCTGCTATATCATTCAGTTTGGTATATTTGAGAAGAGCGCGATTGTAATAAGCTTCAGAAAATTTAGGGTTAAGTAAGATAGCCTGATTGTAATCATTCAACGACTGCTGCAAATCTTGAGTCTGTCCATATGCAATGGCTCTCATTAAGTAAGCAATAGCATATTGGGAATTTAGCCGAATAGCCGTGCTGAAGTCTTGAATAGCTTGTCGTTTGCCAGTCAATACATTATCACCAGGTTCTACAAATTTATTAAAACCTGTAATAAAGTACTCATCGGCACTGGTTGGCACTTGCGAACGACCAGCTCTAATCATAGAGGTAGATCTGCCGCCCAAGTTAATACCTACTTCTGCCAGACTTTGAACCAACCAGCGCACCGGAATTCCTCGGTTAACTCCTATTTTTCTACCGACTTTGGATCTATTATCCAGATCGGTGTTCTCTTTAAATCGATCGCCTTGTCCATGAATTGCTACCAATTGACCATTACCATCGAATACCCCACCACCACTCATTCCTGGTAAGGTAAAGGCATCATAAATAATGGTATAGCCGCCATTATCACCAGTCAGCCGCTTATTGACTACCGCGAGTGTTTTTCCTTCCCCAAAAGTAAAACCGAGCTGTTCAAAAGGAAATCCCGCCGTGTAAACAGGATTATTAGTATTCATGCTGTCGGGTGCTGCCATTTTAGCAACTGCGTAGTTACGGTTGCTACGAAATTGGATAATTGCTAAATCTAAATCGTTTCCCAGCATCTTAATACTGGATTTTTTTACCAAATATTGCTGACCGTCGGCAAGACCCAGACGGTAAAGTTCTTTTGGAGGCAGCTCAGAACATTGTTGATTGCCACAAACTACATGACGGTTGGTCACCAGGGTATAAAGGTCGCCCTGGTTATTTCCGGCAGGGGATGCTAGGCGATCGACGATCACCCCTGAACCCACAGTCTTATTTTGTTGTAACCGAATCTCGACTGCCACAGCTCTGGCAATCATTTCTACCTCAGATGCTGATTTCGCCGCCACAACCAATGGCTGTACTAAAGCTACCGTCGTTCCCACCAAAGCAGCAGTCAAAAATAAAGAAGAGCGGTACATAGTGACAGGATATTAGTAGGTACGCATTGGGTGCCACCGAACTGAGACAAACTTAGACGACATCCAGCACATCAGATCTCCATCCCATTGTAGGTGGTAGGAAAAACCATTTAATGTGAACTGGTTTTCCATTAGCTCTAAGCCGGTCTGGTCATGACCCCATTCAAAAAGATATCCGCTAGCCCCTCGGCCATCTCCCGCATCTCTTGATGGTTAGAATCAGGACTAATAATCGTATCGTGACTAAAACCAGCAATGACAAACAGACCCAGGAACACTTGGGCGACCACTTTGGCATTCAAGGGGCGATATACCCCTCGATCGATCGCTGTTTGAAAGAAAGCTTCGGCCACATCGGTCATCTTAGAGACTACTTCCTGCTGAATTTTCTCCCGCAGATCGGCATGGAACTGCACTTCCATAAAGCAAACCCGCATTACTTCGTAGTTTTTGCCCAGGTGCAACATTCTTTTATAAATTACTTGGGAGATCGCCTCATAATTAGCCATTTCGCTCAATTCCATCAACAGATCGGTGAGCAGCTCCACCCAGCCTTGAGTGGCTACTTCTACCAATATTGCTTTCTTATTAGTAAAGTGTCTAAATAGTGTTCCTTCAGCAATACCCGCCTGCTCAGCTAGTTCCTTAGTCGTAGTGCCGTCGTACCCACGATGAGCAAACAAACTTCTGGCCGTCGATAAAATCTTGGAACGAGTATCTTGCTCGGGCTTAATCTTAGTAAACATATATTTCCAGCCCTGTGGTAGCTGAGTTGCGTATTAATTTACATTCTGACGAGAGAATGGAAATTAATGTAGCAAACTTTACACTAGTTAAAACTAGAAATATGTAGATTTCCCCAAGTTTCTTAACATTGTTTTTCTCTTGGCAACCAGAATGCCACAGCCCTATCCCATCCTGGATTATGCAGCTCAGGGTGGCATCTATCGCATAAAACACCTCAGATAAAGCACCTCAGATAAAGCACCTCAGACAGTGGCCACACAGTTTTTCTCGATATAATTTACTAAATCATCGACTGTCATGGAATTTTGCTCCATCAAAGCGATCGGAAATTCGATTTTAAATTCTTCAGATAAATCAAAGTAAATATTTACAGCTTCAAGATAATAGAGCAGGTGATGATTACCTGATCTTTGAATGCGATAGCTAGCCAGATTTTCGATAAACCGGTTGAACTGAAACCCGCCATAGACCGAATCACGGTTGATATGCAGATTATCGGCTACGATGTCTTGCACTTTGAGATAAATCTTGCTTGCTGTCTGCCGGTCTAACATATTCTTCTACAGCCCTGTTTGTATTTGCTATAGCTCGAATATAGTCGATCGAGTTCAGGGGTGGAATTGGCACAATGTCTCAAATTTCTCGGTTATGCCACCTACTTTCCAGCCATTTCTTCGGCGATTTTTTCCCAGGCAGCCACCGCATCTACCGCAGCAGTAATTGGTCTGCCAATTACTAAATAATCTGCACCGGCCTGGAGAGCTTGATACGGAGTCATGGTGCGTCGTTGATCTCCAGCGATTGCCCATTGAGGGCGAACCCCCGGACAGATTAGGGTGAAGTTTTGGCCGCAGGCGCGGCGGAGAACAGACACTTCTTGCGGAGAACAAACAGCTCCCTGACAACCAGATTCTTTGGCCATCAAAGACATTTGCAGAGCATAGTCAGACATTTCTAGGGGAATATGCAGGTCAAAAGCTACTTCCCGCGAATTAAAACTGGTCAGAAGAGTCACAGCCACGATCGCCGGTGGCTTGAAGGCATCGGCGACTGCATCTACGGCAGCTTTGAGACCAACTCGACCATTGGCAGCGTGGACTGTCAACAAATCTACATCTAAGCGAGCAGCCGATCGACAGGCTCCGGCTACAGTATTAGGAATATCATGAAACTTCAGATCGAGAAAAATTCGCTTATTGCGCTCGCGTAAGAGCTGGATCACCTCGGCTCCTGAGTTGACAAATAGCTCTAGACCTACTTTCCAGAAGCTGACCCCCGGTAGACGATCGACCAGCTCGATCGCCTGCTGAGTAGTAGGCACATCGAGGGGCACAATAATTCGATCGGTAGACATAATATTTTCAGACCTTGAGTTCTGATTCAGACTTTTAGTTCTTGGCTTTTGAGGTATTCGGTGTTGACCCGCGACTCTCTGGTCATGGAGATTTTGCCGGTACGGGCGATTTCTCGGAGGCCAAATTTTTGCAACACCTGGACGATCGCCACAATCTTGCCCGGATCGCCAACTACTTCTAAGGTCACCGAGTCATCGGAAACATCTACGGTGCGCGCCCGAAAAATTTCTGCTAAACCCAATATTTCGGCGCGGTTGCCACTGTTGGCATTCACCTTGAGCAGCATTAGTTCCCGCTCTACACAAGGGGTGCTAGTAATATCTTGCACTTTGAGTACGTTAATGAGGCGATAAAGCTGCTTAATCAACTGCTCTACAACGTAATCATCGCCATTGACCACCATCGTGATCCGAGACAATTTATCTTGTTCACTGGGTCCCACGGCCAAGCTCTCAATGTTGAACCCGCGACGGGCAAACAAACCAGCAATGCGGGTCAAAACACCAGCCTCGTCTTGGACTAAGACTGATAGGGTGTGCTTCATGGTTTTTGATAGTATCTGGAAGGTCTAGACATCATATCAAGTTGTTGCAGATCCACTGCATCCATAAGCTGCTTTATCAAAAATTTGTAATGTTTTGCTTGCCAAGTAGTCAACCTTGAGGATAATGGATGCGTGCGTAATTTTTTCGACGGAGTATTTACTTTATGGGTTTCTTGAAAAAAATGTTTGGCATGGAAAAGCCAGAAAATGCTGACGTGCAAGCAACACCTGCTGCTGATGCAGTAGACCCCACCACCGGTGGCGAAGTCGCTCCTGAGCGAGTTGGTCTCGAAGGTGAGTACGATCAAAGCGGTTTGGCAAAAAGAGTTGCATTGGCTTTTGATGAAGACTCGGCGCTTACTGATATTGAAGGTTTGTGGGTCGCTCAAACCGGCACTTCGGTAGTGCTGAAGGGTTCTGTCCCCAGCCAAGAAATTCTAGACCAAATGGTGGCCACTGCCGCTGGGGTCTCGGGAGCTACTGATGTGAATGTTGAGGCAGTCAGCATCAGCTAGGCATCTTTAGTTTATACAAAGGCACTCAATTACTAAAAATCGAGTGCCTTTGTGGTTGAATATCTAAATTTCAAAATAACTTGACGGGCATAGAAGAATAAGTCACAGCACCAGTTTGATTCTCGGTCAACCATTCTCCTATGATTTTGTTTACTTCCGTCGGAGTCTCGTCATGGGCACAGTGGCCAGCGTCAGGGATTTCTACAAACTTGATGTTGGGGTTGAGACGCACTAATGTTTGCACATTACTGCGGGGAATGATCCGATCGAGGTGTCCCCAAATTAACAGCATCGGGAGTTTCATGCGGGGCAAAAATCGCCGGATATTGGGGGCAAAGTAAATACTGATCATTCCTCGCAAAATGGCTGGAAAGGCATTAGCAGCCTCTTGATCGCGGGCTGGAGTAAGGAAAATATTCATTAGTTCAGGATCGATCGCCTCATCTTTGGCATAGGCAAATTTTGCCCAAGCTTTGGCGATCCCCGGTCGCCGCACTAGGTAAAACAAACCTTTCAGGAGTGGTGGTGAAACTAAAGACAGCTTGAGAAAATTGGCGGTGGGCTGCAAAAATTTGGGAATAATTTCTTGTTCGGCAGAAGGGTCAAACAGGCTCACCATAATTAGCGATTTGGCCATTTCGGGATAGGTCGCAGCAGCCACTAGGGCAACTAGGGAACCGATCGAATTGCCCACAATAATCATCGGCTCACCCACAAAGGTCTGCCAGAAGTCATGGACTTGCTCTACCCACAAAGAAATTTTGTACTCAATCTGAGGCTTGCGAGACGCACCAAAGCCCACCAAGTCCAAGGCATACACCGTGTGTTCTGCACCCAACACCCCAAAATTGTGTCGCCAATGATCGATGCTGCCACCGAAACCATGCAAAAACAGCACCGGCGGCTGTTGGCTGCTCGGGTTTGTGGGACGACTGAAGGCATAGCGGGTTTGCCAGCCGCGCCAAACCCAGTCACGTTGATGGCCGATTTGAGGCAAAGAGGAGCTGGTATTCATAAGAAATCTAAACAAACGTAAAATGTTCTTAGACGATTCCAAAAAACTTGGGTATTATTATAATTACTCTAAAATGGAAATTCGGCTCGATCGAGTTTGAACTTCCACCGGTCAGGTTAGTTCCCTGCCCACCCCCAAATATCCCCTCACCCCCAAAATACCATAGCTATAAAGTCACCTGTGATCGAAAAAAGACGCACCCGCGATCTCCCACAAATCAACGAACGCATTCGTTTTCCTAAAATCAGAGTGATCGATGCTGCTGGTGAGCAGCTCGGCATCTTGACTCCGGCTGAGGCATTAGAAATTGCCGAAGAGCGGGAGCTAGATTTGGTCTTAGTCAGTGACAAGGCCGACCCACCGGTATGTCGGATCATGGACTACGGCAAATACAAGTTTGAATTAGAAAAAAAAGCACGAGAGGCGCGCAAAAAGCAGCATTCTGCCGAAGTAAAAGAAGTCAAAATGCGGTACACGATCGAGGAACACGATTATCAGGTGCGGGTTAGCCAAGCCGATCGATTCCTGAAAGCAGGCGATAAAGTGAAGGCGACTATCACTTTTCGCGGACGCGAGATTCAACACGCTGACTTAGCCGAAGCATTGCTGAAACGCATGGCTGAAGACCTCAAAGAAGTTGCCGAGATCAATCAGTTTCCCAAACGGGAAGGCCGCAACATGATGATGATGATGTCTCCCAAAAAATAGACCGCCTAACTAGACCCATTGCTGAACCCAATGGGTTTTCACTTTTTTACTAATTTCATTAATGCGTTTCCAACCTTTAATTTTCGCAGCATTTTTTGGGGTACACCTAGGGCTAGCTCCAGTCGTCCACGCCCAGTCCATTACTCCCAACGAAAATCTGGTGGTCGAGGGTGTGCCACCGATTCCCCAGGAATTGGGAAAAGCCGTAGAGCGCTACACCCAGTTTCGATCGGCTAGTTTGTCTAGTTGGCACCCCAGCAAACGGGAAATGCTAATTTCTACCCGCTTTGGTGATGTGGCACAGGTGCATCGGGTCAAATTCCCTTTGGGCGCTCGTCAACAGTTAACCTTTGGCAGCGATCGAGCCAGTGGTGCTAGTTTTCAACCTACTCAGGGAGATTACTTTGTTTTTAGTAAAGATGTGGGGGGCAATGAGTTTGCCCAGAACTATCGCTATGACTCAGCCACTGGTGATATTACCCTGCTGACCGATGGTAAGTCTCAGAACAGCCGAGGAACTTGGTCGCATCAAGGCGATCGAATGCTGTATGGCTCTACTCGGCGCAACGGCAAAGACCGCGATTTTTATGTGGTAGATCCTCGCAATCCTCAGACCGATAAATTATTGACTCAGAACAGCGGCGGCGGCTGGGGGGTTTTGAGTTGGTCACCAGACGATCGACAAGTCTTAGTACAAGAATATATTTCGGCTAATGAAAGCCATTTGTGGTTGCTCGATACCCAATCTGGGGCAAAAACCCAAATTACGCCACCAGGAGAAAAAACTGCCTATGGGGGTGGGGTTTTTAGTGGTGACGGCAAGGGAATTTATTTGACCACCGATCGCCAGTCTGAGTTTCAGCGCTTGGCCTATCTGGATCTATCAACCAAGCAATATCGCTATTTGACCAACAATATTCCTTGGAATATCGAAGAATGGGATCTCAGCGAAGATGGCCGCTACTTGGCTTTTACTGCCAACGAAAATGGTGCCAGTGTTTTACGAGTCTTAGATACCCAAACCAAGCGGTTAGTAAAGTTGCCCAAGTTACCAGTGGGCTTAGTAAGTGGCATTAGCTGGCACCGCAATAGTCAAGATTTGGGCTTTACGCTGGTGTCAGCGAAATCCACTGCCGATATTTATTCGGTTAATTTACAAAATCGGCAGTTAGAGCGCTGGACTGAAAGTGAAACTGGTGGCTTGAATGCCAGCGTTTTTTCGGAAGCAGAGTTAGTAAGCTGGCGCAGCTTCGATGGTCAAATGATCTCCGGCTTCTTATACCGACCTGCCCGCAAGTTTAAGGGGAAGCGTCCGGTAATTATTGATATTCATGGTGGTCCAGAAGCTCAAGCTCGACCGGCTTTCTTAGGACGAGCCAATTATTATCTCAATGAATTGGGTGTGGCTCTGCTATTGCCGAACGTGCGGGGTTCTTCTGGCTATGGTAAAACTTTCTTGGCGGCAGACAATGCTGAAAAACGCGAAGATTCTGTCAAAGATATTGGGGCTTTGCTGGATTGGATACGCACTAAGCCAGAGTTAGACTCCCGGCGGGTCATGGTCAGTGGTGGTAGCTATGGTGGTTATATGTCTTTGGCCGTGGCAACCAAGTATAGCGATCGAATTCGGGCGGCGATCGATGTTGTCGGTATTTCTAATTTTGTCAGTTTTCTGGAGCGCACTGAGAGCTACCGCCGCGATTTGCGCCGGGTAGAATATGGCGATGAACGTGATCCTAAGATGCGGGAGTTTTTGCAAAAAATCTCGCCCACTACCAATGCTCAAAAAATCAAGGTGCCCCTGTTTGTGATCCATGGTCAAAATGATCCACGTGTACCATTGAATGAAGCCCAACAGATCATTCAATCAGTGCGCCAAAATGGTGTGCCAGTATGGTACCTGATGGCCAAGGATGAAGGTCATGGTTTTAGCAAGAAGCGTAATGTAGATTATCAGTTCTATGCGACTGTGATGTTTGTGCAAGAGTTTCTCCTCAAATGACAAGCACTAGATTGCGATCAATTTATTGCAGCAGTTTAGCCTTAACTAATAGCTAATCTAAGCTTAATCATTACTTTATTATGATTTAACCTTGAAGAATGAAAATCAGGCGTTAGAGGAATTCACGTAGGTGTGAATCATATCACTTAATAGTTTAAGTAAGGAAACATGAAATTCTTTTAGCCGAAATATTCGAGATTCTTCTTCAAAAAACATACTTTAATTGTGAGGATAATGTAGCACATGCTAAAATTCAACGTTGGAATATTTTCTTGGTCGCTGTTAAGCATTACTATTCTTTGTGCTGCTGCTCCAGCTTTTGCTCAGTCTCAATTTACTCAGTCTCAAATCGTTGCCCCCGCCCCGGTTAAATCGCAAATCACCATACCAGTCGCCGATGTGACTGATGCCCCCTCAGCCCAGAGTGAGCCTACAATTAAAGATGCACCTGCTAAAACTGAAACTCCACAGACAAACACTTTAGCAGTAACAGATAAGAATGTGCAGATTCTTAAGGCTTTTAATAGCAAACACAATTGCGGCATTGCCAATATCGAAAAAGAAATCTCCCGCACTGATTTTGCCAATAATATTGCAGTGTGTCTCACTTCCATGGAAGTAAAGCTAGCTCAGAACCCTGGTACTGTACCCGCCGATGACCTGACACAGCTTAAGGATATGACCAGTCAGTTCATGGACGAAGTTAGCTATTTGGGCAACCGAGTAGAGACCCTTGAAAAGAAACTAGCAGCAGCTCAGAAAACCAGCACTTTTTCTACTACTACTAAGCTAGCCGGTGAAGTGATCGTAGGTCTTACTACTTTCAGCAGTCAAACCAGACCTGGTGATACAAATAGTGGTAACACCGTCTTTACTAACCGGGTGCGCTTAAACTTCGATACTACTTTTACAGGCAAAGACCGGCTGAGAACTCGTTTACAGTCTCGGAATACCTCGTCGCTAAGTGGGGCTGCTATTACTGGTACCAATGCAACTCGTCTGGGTTACGATGGCGATGAACAAAATACTACTAACCTTTCGTTACTACAATACACGCTGCCTGTTTTTGATAACTCAAAGCTAATTGTCGAGACAGTCGGTAGTGAATTCAACGAAAACATGTACACTTTTAATCCGCTGTTGACTAGCTCCGGCTCGGGTTCTATCAGTCGCTTCGGTCGTTACAATCCTGTGTATCGCCAAAGTGGTGATGGGGCAGCAGCTACTCTCGACTACAGATTCAGTCCTGAATTTAGTGCAGCTATTGGATATGCCATTCCTGGTGCTGGTGCTAGCTCAACAGTTAACAACCCGAATAACGCAGCGGGTGTGTTTGGTGGCAACTATGCCGGAATTGTGCAACTGCGCTATCAAGCTTCACCAGAGTTAGATTTAGGTCTTTCTTATGCCCGCTCTTACCATTCCAATGGTGCAGGAGTAACGGGTAGTACAGGTACGAGCATTGCAAATACGCCATTTGGAGCTGTTCCAACTGTAGCTAACCATTACAGCTTTTTGGCTAGCGCGAAAGTTTCTCCCGGATTTATTCTTTCTGGTTGGGTCGGTTTGACCAATGCCAACGTAGAATCGGGTGGCAGTAGCTCCGGTAGTGCTGATATTTTCAATGCGGCTCTCACCGCAGCATTTACTGATGTTGGCGGCAAAGGTAATACCCTAGGCTTTGTTTTAGGTATTCCACCCAGAGTTACTGGTACATCAGCTAGTGCTAATCTTACTGGCGTAAATAATCGATCGAACCCTGATACTTCATTGCATTTAGAGACCTTGTACAAGATTAAGGTAAGTGACAACTTAGACATTACTCCTGGTGTGTTATTGATCACCAACCCCGAAAGTGCCAATGGTCAAGCTTCCAGAGGCAGTGAATTTGTGGGAACGGTACGTACCACCTTTAAATTCTAGTCTTTTGGTGCATTCTACCCTCACTCAAGCTTAATTTTAACCCTCAGTGCCTGAGGGTTTTTTGTTACATAATGCACATTTTGTATAGAGTTTAACCAGCCTCTAACCAAATCATCACGTTTTCTTCACATTTGACCTGTAGGCTGAGAGGCACTGTCTTTTAGCCTACAGGTACTACACTCATGCTTCAAATCATAGAACGTCCAGGTGCTAACTTGATAAATCGGACAACAGTTCCTTTGGATGAGCTGTACAAACAAAAAACTGTACTTATCTACCACAAAGGTAAAAACATTCCTTTACTCGATCGAGATATTTTCTTTGTTCAGCAAGGCATAGTGCAGTTGTCTAGCTTTGATGCTGAAGGCAATGACATCTTACTGGGAATAGTTTCTTCCTCCATGCCTTTTGGTCTTCCCCTCACCTTGGTAGAGCCATACCATGCGATCGCGCTCTCTAATGTCAGTCTGATCCGATTTAGCATCGCCGAAATAGAACAATATACTGATCTAAATCGTTTGGTATTGCGAGGATTAGATATGCGTCTCAGACAGTCTGAAGCAATTCAGTACATTTTGTGCAGTCGCCACATCAAAGAAAAACTCTATCGTTTTTTAGTGTTGCTGTGCCGAGAGATTGGCGAACCGGTTACTAATGGTACCAGATTGAAAGTTAGGTTTACCCACCAGCACCTAGCTAGTACGATCGGCACCACTCGGGTAACTATTACAAGAATGCTACAAAAGTTTCAGCTAGATGGCACGATCATTCTTGATGAAAAGCGCCATATTGTGATGGATTTGTCGAAACAGTTTAGTCTGAGTTAAACGTGCAGCCTTAACTAGCAGCTAACTTAAGCTTAATCATTACTTTGCGATGTCTTAACCTTAGTGAATGAAAATCAGGCGTGAGCGTGAATTCACATAAGTTTAAAAACTACCAAAGCAATGTTCTCAGTTAAAAATAAATTCCACAATATCTCTGCTCTGCTGACTGGCGTTGCAGTAATCACCTCCAGCCTGTTGATTTCCCCTGTTTCCACTAATTCACAGGGTTCTACAACTATCAAAATTGATGGCTCTAGCACGGTGTTTCCCATCTCAGAAGTTGCCGCTGAAGAATTTCAGAAGAGCAAAGCTGGAGCCATCAAAGTAACCGTCGGTGTCTCGGGAACCGGCGGTGGGTTCAAAAAGTTTTGCAGTGGTCAGACAGATATCTCTGATGCTTCTCGCCCAATTCTTGCGAAAGAAGTTGAAGCTTGTAGAGCTAAAGGTATTCGTTATATTGAGTTGCCGATCGCCTATGATGCTCTGACTGTAGTAGTTCATCCCGAAAATACCTGGGCTAATAGCTTATCGGTTGAGCAGTTGAAAAAAATCTGGGAACCCGGTAGCAAAATTACCAACTGGAATCAGATCAACTCCAGATTCCCTAACCAGCCTTTAAAATTGTTTGGACCAGGTTCTGCATCTGGAACTTTTGATTACTTTACTGAAGCAGTTAACGGTAAGTCGAAGGCTAGCCGTAGTGACTATACTGCCAGTGAAGATGACAATGTGATAGTTAATGGTGTGAGCAAAGACAAAGGTGCCATGGGTTACTTTGGTTTAGCTTACTACCAAGCAAATAAATCTAAATTGAAAGCAATTAAGGTCGGCGGAGTAGAGCCTTCTGTTGAGACGGTGAAGAGTAGCAAGTATACTCCTCTATCTCGTCCGCTGTTTATTTATGTTAATGCTACTGCTGCTGCTAAGCCCCACATTAAGGAGTTTGTCAGTTTTTACTTAAAGAATGCTGCTCAGTTTGCAACTCAGACCAGATATGTACCTTTACCAGATGCCGCCTATACTACTGCGATCAAACATTTTGATAACAAGCGTACTGGATCGGTTTTTGGAGGGAAAGAAGCTGTTGGCCTGACAATCGAAGAACTGATGTCTCGTGATGCTCAAGATTAAAATCTAAAGCAAGGTAATTTTCTGGTCGCCCGAGTCATTCTCGGGCTATTTCTGCGGCTGCAAAATATTAACTAATATCCTGTGAGGAGTATATCAAATGAATTGTCGAAAAAATGTTATCTGGGCCAACGTAGTGATCGGCGGATTACTGTTAGCTACTTTAGGTGCTTGTAGTAATGACGAACCGGCTGCTACCACTGGAACTCCAGCTCCTAGTAATGCATCATCTACCGATGCAGCCCCGATCACTGGTTCTAGTACCAGTTCTTCACCTTCTACATCAGCATCTACAGCAGCTAGTGCTGCTCCTGCTGCTAGTACTGGTGCGGTTTCAGCACCAAAACCTTTGGCAGCCAGCAAACCCTTGGCCTCTGGCACAATTGCTCCTGACAAGCCTTTGCCTGCCGAAGATGTTAAGGTTAAACCGGCTCCGGAAAAATCCCCCAAAATTGTGGCAGGTGGCTTAACCGAAAGCCAAATGGGAACTATGAAAGAGCGATTAAAAGCAGCGAAAGAATTAGCTGCTAGTGGGAAGATTCCTGAGGCTAAAGCTGCTTATATTGAGTTTGCTGGTGAATGGGACAATGCCAAGGCAGAACTTAAAACAAAAGCTGCTGCCAAGCATGATGCAATTGAAGCTGCTGTTAAGGCGGTGGATGCTGCCGGTGATGACAAAACTAAATTACCTAAGGCTATCAGTGATTTAGCGACAGCAGTAGACAAAGCAAAATAGTAATTTCCAGAATAAAGAAGGGGGAAGAAATAATCTTCCCCCTTCTTTGTTCTATTTTTAGCTGATGTTAGGAAATCACTCTGTCTCGTCGTGATTCAGTGATATGGTCATTCGGTTCTATGTTGTGCTCTATATAGTCACCGGTAATCGGATCTAACTTCAGGAAAGAGGCATCTTCCTCTTCACTATCGTAATCAATTTCTTCTTGCTCTTCTGGTAGTTGTAATACCTCTTTTACTTCTAAAACATTTTTTGGTTTCGGTTCCAATCTATACCAACTATGCCAGTTCATTACCACCAGCCACATCGCTGAAAGCAATGCTGCAAAGCTGAGTACAGCTCCTTGGTAAATGGTGAGCAATCCCAAAATTGGCAAAATTAGGCCAGCGATCGTACAAATTATGGCAGCTAAAGATGTACGGAAATTTTTACCCAGTCCCCAAACACTCCCTAAAATCAAAATAGAAATAATTGGCCAGATAATTTCTGGTGTAGCATAGACCCCGGTAAAATCGGTCTTAAACAATCTGGCTACGTAGGCCAAAGTCAAAATACTAGCCGCCGCAACACCTGCACTCACCACGATATCTTTCAGCCGCATTGGCACCGAAAGATACAACATGATTAGCCACCAAAGCCAGATGGCTGGGGTAAATAGAATAACTTTAGGAATTACTCCCACCTGAGCCGGTAGGTTGTTAGGTGCCGAGGCTCCGATCGGGTAGGGAATAGCGGCATTGTCAGGTAAAATCCAAGTAAATGTTTTGCCCGGTGAACGCTTCTCGATGTTGCTGGGCATCAGGCCGCTAGCGGAGTTGATGTTGTTAAAATTGGTTTCGATCGACAGTCGAAAATTATTGAGTAGTTCACCTTTGGACACATACAGCCAGCGTGGTGCTCCCTGTGCCTGATAAGTGATACGTAGCTTAGTGGTGCCATTGGCAGCAATCTGAATTAGGTAATCATATTCCCCCGCACTGTTAGCCGAAATCCTTCTGCCATCTTGCTCTATGCCGTAGCTCTGCACAAAGAAAGCACCTTTCGGCGGAGCCATCGTCAGCAAAAACTCCACTGAACCTGGTGTAATATTACGAACCTCGTATTCACCTAAAAAATCTGTGGTATACACCCATTTTTCGGCGCTGCGCACTTTGCCTTTATTAATTTTTACCTGAATATTAGAGCTAGTTACGGGCAGCAGTCGGGTAACATCTTTTTCGTCTCGTACTTTAGTGATTTTTTCGCCAACATTAACGCTGTAGTTGTATGGTTCTTTGATGGTGTAACGAATCTGCGGTGAAATTTGCTCAATCTGTTGAGCGGTGGCGGCTGCTCGTGGAAATTTATTTTGCTCCCACAAGTGATAACGATTGGCAACGGTGGAACTAAGTAAAGTGCCTATGATTAAAATTCCCAGTACCACGGCGACATGTTGCAGCGAACGCATCAAATCGCTATAGCGCACAATCCAGCCACCCATTGCCACCATGGAAGATTCTTGTTGGGGCTTGATGGAAAAATTGATCAGCGCCAGAGCAACACCCAAGCCAATTAGGATGGCACAGAATAAAATGATCCCTAATGGCGCTCCATTGATAATTAAACCTAGTCGGTCTGGCTGGGTAACATCTGGGACACCCGGAATACCGTTGGCGGCATTTACAGCCAAAAATGGAGAGGGATTTAGTCCCCTCAGACAATCTAGAATTGGCATTGGCTATATATCTCGGGTCAGTCAGTCGGGACAGTGAACCAAGTAATAATCTCATAGTTAAGTTAAGAGAAAATAAAGATTTGGTTAATTCTTTCGATATATTTCTGCATGGGCATAATTTTACTGGTAGAAGAAATAAATAGGCGATAACGAAATATATCTATCATTGCTAAAAAATACTGTTTAATGAAATAATGCTGAGTGAAATAAAGTTCTAGTCGTCAAAATAGATGAACAAAATTCCTGACTGGTGTATACTACCTAGTGCTGCCTACACAATTAGCAGAAAGCAGATTAAATACTATATTTTTCAGGACAAACAGCCCGAGGTTGGAGATGTAATATATGGAAAAGTCACCAGATTGGGTCAGCATACAGAACTAGAAAACAAGTCAGGTAGAATCCATCGCATTAATGAAGGTTCTACAGGAATTTTTGTATTTGGCAATCGTTATGCCCCAGATTATTATGAGGGGTTCATCCCATCCAGCATGGAAACCAAGGTTGATCTCTTAGCCCGATCGGGGATAGTTGGTGATGTTCAGATCAAAAATTCTTCTGTCAAGGAACCCACCAGAATCAAAATTTTAGGCTATGTTTGTGATGCGCAAGGAGAAATCTTAAATACGCGAAATTATTCTTTGATTAAACCAAAGAAGTCAGAAAAAAAGCCCGATCGATCAAAAATGCTGCTTTTTATTGGTACCAGCATGAATTCTGGTAAAAGTACCAGTGCGACAGCTTGCTGTTGGGCAATGACAAACAAAGGTTACGATGTTAGAGCCTCTAAAGTCACAGGTACAGCAAGTTTGAAAGATATTTTGCACATGCAAGATGCTGGTGCTTCGATTATTAATGATTTCACCCACTTCGGATTTCCCTCTACTTATTTATTAGATGAACAAGATTTAATTAAAATTTTCAACGACCTTGATTTGAAATATGCCAATAACCCTAAAAACTATTGGTCTGTTGAATTAGCTGATGGTATCTTACAGAAAGAAACTGCTTTTTTATTAAAATCACCAGATGTTCGATCGCGCATTCATAAATTAATATTTGCAGCTCAAGATACTTTTGGGGCGATCGGAGGATTAAATATTTTGAAGCAGGAGTTTGATCTGGTACCAGATGCGATTTCCGGGATCTGTTCTAGTTCACCACTAGTCCTACGAGAGCTGGCTGAGTTCACTAACATTCCAGTTTTTAATAATATTAATTGGGATGTCGATCAACTATTTGAGCTACTGCAATAGATTAAACTTCATCGCACAGTCGCGCGGGCAGAATTGGACTGAGGCGGCGATATTCGGAAAGATATAGCTCCAAAGCTACAAATTGGGCGAGGTTCAACCGATAATAAATCCAACGTCCTTCCTGACGAGTATGGACTAATTCGGCAGATTTCAAGACTTTCAGGTGGAATGAGAGTTTAGATTGGCTAATATCTAGTAGCTCACAGAGTTCACAGACACAGAGTTCCTGCTGCTGCAAGAGTTCGATCGTCCGAGTCCTGATTGGTTCAGACAGAGCATGAAATCCAGCGATAATCTGTGGCGAAGTAGTGCTGAGAACTGCTGTCATCAATTTTTACCGTAATTTTCTCCAGTATACGATGTCTGTTAGCCACTCAGATTCAATCAACTTTTTTAAGTGCATTTTTATACAGAATCTGTAAATTCCATGCAAGACGGGCATCTCAATATATTACAATCAACTTAAGTTGAAATGTAGAAAATTTTATTTGGGTAAGATTTATGACTGTGCGTGTTGGTATTAATGGCTTTGGCAGAATTGGGCGGCTAGATTTACGAGCAGCTTGGGGTTGGCCAGAAATCGAATTTGTGCATATCAACGAGATCAAGGGCGGCGCGTTAACCGCAGCACATTTGCTGAAGTTTGACTCAGTGCATGGCCGTTGGTCACCGGAGGTAGAGGCCAAAGACAATCAAATTTTGATTGACGGTAAATCTTTAAGTTTTAGTGAATACGCTCAGCCCGGAGAAGTGCCTTGGGAAAAATATGGCGTGGATATTGTGCTGGAATGCTCTGGTAAGTTCAGAACACCTGAAACCCTCAACCCATATTTCCAGTGTGGTGTCAAAAAAGTGATTGTGGCCGCTCCGGTGAAAGAAAAAGCGCTGAATATTGTGATGGGAATCAATGATCATCTCTATCAGCCAAACGAACATCATTTACTCACGGCAGCTTCTTGTACCACCAACTGCCTAGCTCCAGTGGTGAAAGTGATTCAAGAAGGTTTGGGGATTAGACATGGTGTGATTACAACGATCCATGACAACACCAATACCCAAACGATCGTTGATGCTCCCCATAAAGATCTACGACGGGCAAGGGCAACCAGCCTTTCACTGATTCCGACTACAACTGGATCAGCTACAGCGATCGGCCTAATTTATCCAGAATTAAATGGCAAACTAAATGGTTTGGCTGTGAGAGTGCCGTTACTCAATGCCTCGCTGACAGACTGTGTATTTGAAGTAGCTCGATCGACTACGGTAGCAGAAGTGAATCAACTACTAAAAACAGCATCAGAAGGAATCTTGCAAGGAATTTTAGGTTACGAAGAGCGTCCGCTGGTCTCGATCGATTACAAAGACGATCCTCGATCGGCCATTATTGATGCCCTATCCACCATGGTCGTCAACGAAACCCAAGTAAAAATCTTGGCTTGGTACGATAACGAATGGGGATATTCTAATCGCATGGTAGAACTAGCCAGAAAAGTTGCCCTTAGTTTGTGATAGTTTCTGAGTCCTTTATTACAAAATCATCTTATGGCAACATCTACAGCCTCTAGTGCCAACTTTAAAAACTATATTCTTGTTACCCTCACTTACTGGGGATTTACAATTACCGATGGGGCTTTGCGGCTATTGGTGTTGCTGTATTTTAATAATATTGGCTACACCCCAATTCAGATTGCCTCACTGTTTCTGTTTTACGAAATTTTTGGGGTAGTCACAAATTTTCTGGGGGGCTGGATTGGCTCACAATTGGGTTTGAAAGTCACACTTTACACCGGAATAGGGCTGCAAATCTTTTCGCTGATCTTGCTATCTTTTTTGAATCCTGCTTGGGCACAGTGGTTGGCTGTCTTGTATGTAATGATTGCTCAGGCATTTTCGGGAATTGCCAAAGACTTAACCAAAATGAGTACTAAGAGCGCCATCAGATTAGTGGTGCCACAAGATGCCCATTCTGCATTGTTTAAATGGGTGGCGATCCTCACCGGCTCTAAGAATGCATTGAAGGGCGTAGGATTCTTTGTGGGCAGTGCTCTTTTGGGATCATTTGGCTTCGTTACTTCCCTATGGATCATGGCAGGAGGCTTATGCTTAATGCTGTTAACCGGCTTATTTCTGCCCAAAGGAATGGGTAAAATCAAGGCCAAGGTTAAATTCAAGCAGCTCTTTTCTAAAAGCCGCGAGATCAATATTTTGTCAGCCGCTCGCTTCTTTTTATTCGGTTCCAGAGATGTTTGGTTTGTCGTTGGCTTGCCGGTTTTCTTGCGCAGTGTTTTGGGCTGGTCGTTTGCACAGGTGGGAGGATTTTTGGCTTGCTGGGTGATTGGTTATGGCATCATTCAATCCTTGGCACCTGTGCTCATTCAAAGGTTTGGGTCAGGTGGGGTGCCTCGATCGAAGACCGTACAGTTTTGGACATCTTTGCTTACAGTGGTGCCAGCGGCGATCGCAATCGCGCTGCAAACTGGTATTCCAGCCATGATAACTATAGTAGGTGGTTTAATGCTGTTCGGGATCGTTTTTGCCTTTAACTCGGCGGTGCATTCTTACTTGGTTTTAGCTTTTACTGATGATGACAAGGTATCTTTGAATGTGGGCTTTTATTACATGGCAAATTCTGGCGGACGATTGGCAGGAACCGTGTTATCTGGATTTGTCTATCAGTTTTATGGACTGGTTGGCTGTTTATGGGTATCAACTGCACTGGTTTTGGCTGCGGCCATTATTACTCGGAAGCTTCCTGATCCTCAACCCAAGAAAGAAATTGCTTGGAAAGCAGCAGGTAAAGACTAAGAAATGTGAATCACAACTGGTTGAGAGATGGAATCCTAGACATTTCTTTTGGCAGAGTTACTTCCAATACAGTCAATCCCTTGCTCAGACTGAGTGCTTTACGTTGCGTATTTACGGAACTTGTGTTAGATTGGAAAAAAGTGTATGTACTGTATGTACAAAAGGATCAAATGAAAAGAATTGCTGTTAATTTCAGGTTAGAGGCGGAACTTGTAGAGTTGCTCAAAGCCACAGCCAAGCAAAAGGCGATCTCTAAAACTGCGATGTTAGAAGAGTGTTTAAAAGCCCAGCTCTCTGACTCTACTGGCTCAAATGGAAGTAAAAAAGACCATGCAAAGATTGTAACCGTTGCCTCCAGTGAGGTTCAAGATCTGGTAGATGCAGCATTGGAACAGAAATTCAATGGATATTTTGATGAGACCGAAAAGAAGATCGCTCAACTTCAGCAGGATCTGGCCAATCTACGCCAATCGGTTCATTAATCTCACATAGCACTGCCCACCACAAGGATCTCAGGCTCCTGTGTTTTCAAATTGTGAAGTAATTTGACTACTATTGATGTGATAAAAAATGAATACATCAACTTCTAATCCTTCCCAGCAATGCTTAGCGATGAAGGACTTTGTAAAACAAACTATCAACAGGTTTGTTGAAAAAATATCCCACTACAAAGCAGCAGTAATTCAAGATACAGACCCAGAAGCACTACACAAAATGCGAGTGGGGATGCGAAGATTGCGTAGTATTTTACAAGTATTAGAACCAATCATAATTTTACCAAGGGTCTGCAATCAGCAATCGATCGGTAAAATGGCAAAGGTGCTTGGTGGAGTTCGCGATCTTGATGTTGCGATTGAAACCTTAAGGGAGGCCATCTACAAAGATCTTCCTAACTGTGAAAATCAAGTATTAAAAGAAATTCATGATATCCTCTCTCATCGTCGCCACAAAGCGGTTAAAAAGCTGAAAGTTTGTCTGGACAAGGAATATCGAGTATTCACAGTTGCTTGCTCTCAGTGGCTAGAAAACCCGCAATTTTGCAATAAATGCATTGCTAGTGAATGTATTTATGATATATTGCCAGACTTATTGTTACCAAAAATCGCGATATTTTTCTTGCAGGAAGGCTGGTTCATAACAGATATAGAAGATAAAGGCTGTCAGCAAACTATGCATAATTTACGAAAATGCACCAAAAGTGTTCGATACCAGATCGAATATTTTTTACCTTACCTTAATGTCGATACCACTCCTTTTTTACCAATTCTAGAGACATCTCAAGAATTACTCGGACAAATGCAAGATGGATTAGTTATCAAGAAGTTGTTGGAAATCGTAAGTTACAAAAAAAGAAGACAAAAGCTTCCTGTCTTGAGCGGTTTTTCTGATGAAAAAACTACTCAAGCTTGGGAGGATTGGCAGTCTATAAAAATACAACTTTGTAATCAAGACTGGCGAAGATCACTACGAATGGCGTTAATTTAAACAATCCTGACTAATTACAGAAAAATCCAGTGAGTAGTCTTTTATACAGAAATTCGTTGTTTCGACAAAATTTAACCTATTACTAATTTAGACTTAATCATTACAATCTAAGGTATTGGCATCAGTTTTAAAATACCTATAGACGATTTTTAGATTAAATTTTCATCATAAATAACGCTGCCAACAATCAAAACTAGGGATACCAAACGATTTGACTGTTAGTCGCATAACGGATGGATTGAAAGTAAATATTGCACAATAACTACCGGAGATGATTCAACTAGAATCATCTCCGGTAATCGCTAATGTAAATTATTGCACTCACAAACCAAACATAATGGCTCCTAAAGTAATTTTGATTTCTCTAGATGGTGCAACCGATGCCATCGTTGACAAGTATCTGCTCAGTGGCGTTTTAGATGCCAAAACCGGCTTAGGACTCTTGAAAAGTAAAGGAGTAGCAGCTACTGACAATGAAACTATTACCCCTTCTCTGACAGCTCCTTCGCACATTGCGATCGCCACTGGTTCCACCGCAGTTAACAATGATATCAACGCTAACAGCTTCCACTTAATCGCTAATCCATTTGCCACCAACACTAGTGGCTTTACCGCGCCGATCGGTGGCTACACTTATCAATCTGGTATCGATCCGTCCGAAAGCGCTAATCCGACCGCGAACCCTTTATGGCTAGCATTACAAAAAGCCGGTAAGACAGTGGTAGCGGCAACTTTTCCTGGTGCAGATGGTGCAACCATTAAATCTTCCACTGGCATTGTTTTAGATAAAAAGGAAGATCGCACAGTTAGTTATACGGTGCCTTTTGGGGAATTCGGTGGTCAGGGTGCTAAGGGCATTAGTCTAACTACAGCAGATTTTGGGACAGCAGCACAAAGTACGATCGATCAACTCAATGCCATTAAAAAGACTTCTTTCAGCCCGATACTACAGACAAAGGTGGCGATCGATTCCTTCACGATCGGGGGAGTGAAATTTGACTTCCAAGTAGCAGCCTTAGACACCACGAACGATAATAAAGTCAACTATGACAGTGTGGTGATCTTTGATGCTGCTCAAGGAATCAAAGCAACACTGACCACTCTACCAAGTACTGGTTCGGCATTCTTAAAGGCTGGTGATGTCACATCCCAGCCTTTCTATTTGGAAGGTACTCCCAACAAAGTAGGAACCGGATTTTTCCTCAGTAATTTAGCTGCTGATCTTTCTGCTGTAAAGATTGCTCGCTATTCTGCCAACGATATTCCTCGCCCAGCCGATAACCCAGGGGTGGTTGCCAATGTTGATGATATTAATAACAATGTGGGGTTCTGGAAACCTCAGCCTGATTTTCGGATTCCTGAGCGGCTTTCTCCCGGTTTTGATAAATTTACTGATCCTGAATTGGAATTGATCTACGCGGATCAGGTGAAGTCATTTGTTGAATATCAAACCAATGTAGCCATTCGGGCAATCAAGCAAAATAACAATGCTGATTTGGTACTGACCTATTTGGAACAACCAGATGGATCACAACACCAATTTTTAATCACCGATCCGCGCCAAGCTACTGATTTCACAAATCCTAACAGTATTGGTGCTGGTCAGGATGCGGCGAAGGTCACCCGGTATCAGAAATACGTGGAATTTGCTTATCAGGCAGCGAATAGTGCTGTGCAAAAAATCATTGACACTGTCGGTGTGGATGCCAATGGTAAACCCAATAGCGACATCATAGTAGTCTCGGATCATGGTTTCTCGCCGTTCCATACAGCGGTGAGCATGAACAACCTGCTCAAAAATGCTGGTTTTGATAGCAATAAAGTGCGGGCAGTGACGAGCGGGCCAGCGGTGAATATCTATATCAACCTCAAGGGTCGGGAACCTGCGGTTGCTGGCGTAGCCCAAGTGGAAGTAGCTGAATACTTGACTCTACAAAAACAGGTAATAGATCTGCTCAAGAGTTTTGTAGATAATAACGCCAACTACACCAACGGAGCAGCTACCATCGGGGTGTTTGACAAAATCTACAATCGCGCAGTTCCGGCTACTGCCACTTCTGCCAATGACATTATTAATGCTAGAGGCGAGTTTATTGGCGAAGATACAGGAGATGTATTTGCCCTCTTGAAAACCGGCTACAACTTCGATGGCACCCAGGCTACCCCAGTAATTCGCAAAGGCGAAGCAGCTAATGCTAGCCCGGTTTTGTCGGTGCCTAATTTCTATGGTGCCCATGGTTATGACCCTACATTGCCTGACATGAAGGCGATTTTCTATGCCGCAGGTCCAGATATCAATCAGGTAACTTTGGGCAGCGTCAAGAATATTGATGTGGCTCCGACG
>JANNEH010000181.1:0-5113 GCA_031378405.1 Synechococcales cyanobacterium OTE_75_metabat_409 | reverse complement strand
AGCAACCCAGAGTTTCTCCATGCTTTGGGTTTGACCCTGGCGATCGCTTTGATAGTTTTGCCCATCAACATTGTTTTTGGCCTCTGTGCGGCTTGGGTGATCGCCCGCCACCGCTTTCCAGGGCGAACTTTTCTGATTACTCTCTTAGATCTGCCTTTTTCTATTTCACCGGTAGTAGTGGGCTTAATGATGATCTTGCTCTATGGCAATCGGGGCTGGATGGGAGGATTTTTGCAGGCGATCGGCATTCAAGTAATTTTTGCTTGGCCGGGAATAATTTTAGCCACGGCTTTTACTACCCTGCCTTTTATTGCCAAAGAAGTAATTCCGGTGCTAGAAGAAATTGGCACCGAGCAAGAAGAAGCCGCGCGCACCCTGGGTGCTAGCGAATGGCAGATCTTCTGGCGGGTTACCTTGCCCAATCTGCGCTGGGGTTTGCTATATGGCATTATTCTCACCAATGCCCGAGCTTTGGGAGAATTTGGTGCTGTTTCGGTGGTTTCGGGCAATATCGCTCGCAAAACTCAGACCCTATCTTTGTATGTAGAAGATGCCTATAAGCAATATCAAACCCAAGCTGCTTTTGCGGCTGCTTTGTTATTGGCGCTGTTGGGTTTAATAACTTTGGCAGTGCAAGAATGGGTGACACAGCGCAATCGAACCACCGAAAAAAGTGCAGAGTAGTAAACCTAAGCTACTGCTAGTCCGACTGGCTTAGTAGAAACACTGTAAACTGCTATTAAAGATTGAATCAAACCAGTGGCTGCTTTGCCATATTCTTCCACATCATCGAGCAACTCCACCGCTTCACTCAGTAATTCTTCGACTTCACTAATTTTAGGGTACTTTTTAATAAAATCAGTCAGTAGTTCATCTAAAAGATGCTGATTAATTTTGCGAGGATCGAGGAATTCTTCGGGCTGCAAAATCATGTGTAGCATGGTCTTCACCCGCAAAGGGTTAGAATAGCTCATCACCTTTTGACGCAATTCAAATATATCAAACTTAATTTCTGCTGGTTGTACTACTGCGGCTGGTGCACTGGGAACTGCTCGCAATTGTTGAGCACCTAAATCATTAGAATATAAGCGATGAAAATCAGGATAAATCTGCCCCAAAGCACTGTAAATAATCTTAGCAATGCCTACATACTCCTGGGGTTTATTAACGCTTTTTAATAATTCAAAAAGTCTTTCTTTGAGTTGTTGATGACTGTCGATTTCCTTGACTACATACTCAGCAAAATGATAGCAGTTAATAGATTCTAAAAATTCTGGATTGCGCTCCCAGCGCCCTGTACACATGCAATAAAGCATTTTCTTGATGCGCAATGACTCATCATGGTGCTCTAGGTAGGCCACTACTTGATCGAATATATCCCGATTAATGATGTTCATACGATCGATATTAGAAAATTGGCAGAAGATTAATAAATAGCAGACTGTTAAGTAAGATGTGACTAAGATTTGACAGCAGCGATCGGAAAGATGTTTTGCAGAGCCTGAGTAAGAGTCTCGGCCATACTAATTCGATCGCGGTAGACCACAATTACTCGGCCTAAGGTAGGTAGAGAGTTTTGTTGGGCTTCCAAATATAGGGGTTCGACATAGAGCAGGGAGCGCTCAATGGGAATCACTAACAAGTTGCCTTTGACAGCGCTCAGACCCTGACGATTCCACAGCGAGATTTGCTGTGATATCTGCGGATCTTGGTCGATCAGCGATTCGATCTGTTCGGTACCGTAAACTAACTGCTGCTTAGGAAAGAGGTAAAGCAATAGCTTTCCATATTGTTCCCCATCTGATCGAGCTGCTAACCAAGCAATTAAATTAGTTCGTTGGTTGGGAGTAAAAGGCGAGAGTAGTAAAAACTCTTCCTGGGCGGCTGTAGGCAGCTTGGTAATTACATAGTATGGCTGGACAGCTTGCGATTTACCACCGTAAATTTCCTGAGGTATTTGCCAGAGGTCTTCCCGGTTATAGAAAATTTGCGGATCTTGCATGTGGTAAGTACGCAATCGATCGGACTGAATCTCAAACAAGTCGGTGGGGTAACGCAGGTGCTGGCGCAGGCTAGCAGGCATATTTTTTAATGGCTGCCACATAGTCGGCAGAATCTTGTGCCAGGTCTGCAAAATCGGGTCACTCTCGTTGCTGACATAAAACTGGGTGCGGCCATCATAGGCATCGATCGACACTTTCACTGAATTACGAATGTAGTTAAACTGTCCCTTGCCGGGATCAGCATAGGGATAATGACTACTAGTAGTATAGCCATCTAAAATCCAATACAGACGGTTGGCCTGGGTTTGAGGTGACTTGGCAATCGCCAAGTAAGGGTCGTGATCTAAGAGCAACCAGGGTGCTAGTTTTTGAACTCGATCAACAATCGATCGGTGTAATAAAAGTTGGGTTTTGGGGGTAAAGTTTTTGGTAAATAATACTTCCCAATCTTGCAGATAGCGCGCTCCCACCCAGCGTCGCCACCAGCCGTTCATGGTGATCCCACCCTGGCCGCTATAAGAATTGTAGGTATTATCACTGCCACTAGGGTAATCTAATTCTGATACTACAGAAGGGGCGAAAGTATAGTCATTAGTAATTTCACCATAGTAAATTCTTGGTTCAGCCACCGAAATCGCTGGATCGGGCACTGGCAGTTGGCTGTTGCCAATATCTTTGACCAGATAATCGGGTAGTCCTCCCGGAGCCGCGCGGTTGACAGGACTAACGGTGAAGCCATAACCATGGGTGTAAACCAGGTGGCGGTTAATCCAGGTTTGAGCTTTTTCAGTTAGGTTCTGGCCATCGATTTCGCGGGCAGAAAGAATTACTTGTTGGGAGGTGTTACCAATGGGGTAGCGATCGATATCGGCATTGGCAAATTTATAGTAGGGGCGAATTTGTTGGAGTTGGCGATTACTTTGCAACAGTGGTCGAGCATCCCATAAACGAATATTTTTGATGGTGGCTTCGTTATTGGCAATATCTTTGGCCGTGAGGTTGCCGCTGGGATCAAAGGTTTGAACATTGATTTGATCGAGGGCGAAAGCTTGGCGAGTAAAAGCGATGTTGCGTTGAATATAAGGTTTCTCGATCGCTAGTTCGTTGGGCGATACCATCCCGCGTTGGATGAAGATCGGCAGGCCAGCCAAAATGATCGCGATGGTGATCAGCAACAGCCACAGCCGCCGGGGCATGGAGCATGAACGTTGCCAGATTCCGGCTGCCCACAACCAGCAGCCGACACCCAGAATGCAATGAATGACCAGCAAGATATTATCAATCGGCAAATAGCCCCACAGATCGGCATATCCGGCTCCATACACCACACCTCGCTGGGAATAGAGCAATTGATAACGCGCCAAAGAAAAATGATGGGCGATCGACCAGGCTACCGCACCACCCAAAAAAGCCAGGTGACGATGTTGGTGGGTGGGAATTTTGCCAATCCAGCCATCACTAATATGGGGTCGCAGATAGAGGATAGTAGCGATTGCTAAAGCACCACTGGTCAAACAAAGGGCGTATTGATCAGCTAATTCCCGCCAGGGAAGCTGGAAAATGTAAAAGCCAATATCTCGATCGAATACTGGCTCCCGCTGGGCAAAAGGGGTGGCAGCTAGAGCGGGCAAGACTTGCTGCCAATGATTTGCCCAAAAATATCCCCAACCAGCACTGGTGGCTACGATCAGGGGAGCTAAAACTGGCAGTGGCCGCAGGGCGATGGCTAAGGTACAACAGAGGCTGATAGCTGGCCACAGCCATTTGAGATTGGAGATCGGCCAGTTTGCCCAGAAAGGATAAAGGCTGGCAAGGGCGGCTAAAATGCTGCTGCCGATCGATAAAACTAATAACAGCGGTAACACCGAGGGTGGTGATTGTCGATCGATCAAGGGTGCAGCGGTCAGGGGGGTGACGAGGGTAACATTGATTTTTTCTGATTGCCAGCGTTTGCTATAGATATAATTTCCACCCAACCATAGCCCAGCGACACTGCCACCCAAGAGTGCTAACCAAGTTTGAGTTTGTAGTTGCCGTTGCCAGTTTTGCAAGTATCCCAAAGATGCAAACCACCACTGATCAATTTGCATAATGGCGATCGATCGATCAATGACTCCTAGTCCGATCAGGAGCAAGATGATCCAGAAGAACCATGGTTTGCTGATTTTTCCTGGTAGTTGCTTCATGGCTGATGCTGTTCCTCACAGGCTCCAATACTTACCCAACTACTGCTGCCATCACTCCAATGTTCTTTTTTCCAAATCGGAGCTTGGTGTTTGAGAGTATCGATCGTATGTTGACAGGCGGCGAAGGCTTCACCTCGATGGGGGGAACCAATGGCAATTAACACGCTGATTTCACCAACGCGCAGTTTGCCGATGCGGTGGTGAATAATTACTCGGGTGACGATCGGCCATTTTTGCTTTACCTCAATGGCAATTTGTTCAAATACTCGCAAAGCCATTGGTTCATAGGCTTGATATTCTAAATATTCTACTGGCCGCCCCTCGGTTTGGTTGCGGACCATGCCACTCATGACCACCACTGCCCCATTGGCACCATTGTCGGCCAAGTCATAGACCTCTTGGAGTTCGATCGGGGCAAAACAAATTTTGAATTCAGCGGTGGCAATCATGAGCAGATCCATGGGCAATTTTCAGATCTTAGCCGATCAACGCTCCCCACTTTACTTTGAACTTAGCCAACCAAAAAACTGATGTTCTTAAAGATCGAGAATACCGGACTATTCAGTAATATTTTGTAACTCGATGCCATGATAGACTCGATCGATAGGAAAGGTTAAATTAATACTCTCCAACTCGACAACATCTCCAGCAACGTAATTGGTCACTTCCCATTTACCCCGATCGTTTTTGCGGAATACCTCAATTTCGATTTCCTCAGCACTGACTAGAACGTATTCCATGAGGGCGATCGATCGTTGGTATAGTTTGAATTTTTTGCCTCGGTCGTAGGCTTCTGTACTTGGCGATAAGACTTCGATTATCAGGCGGGGGTAAGCAACATATTGAGGTGTTTCTCGATCTCGCAAGTCGCAGGTAACGCTAGCATCGGGATAAACATATTTTTCGGATTCTTGAATCTTTACC
>JANNEH010000018.1:0-5647 GCA_031378405.1 Synechococcales cyanobacterium OTE_75_metabat_409 | reverse complement strand
CGGCATCGCTCTCGGCAGCATCATTGCACCAGCAGCAGTGGGATTGACCCTCACCTACGGCATTTTACGGCTTTCTAACTTTGCCCATGGTGATTTTATGACTCTGGGAGCATATTTGGCTTGGTTTGTCAATTCTTTGGGGGTCAATATTGGACTCTCAATTTTGATTGGCATGGCCGGGACAATTTTAGCCATGCTGCTTTCCGACAAATTACTGTGGCAACCAATGCGCAAAAAACGCGCTAGTACCACCACCATTATGATTGCCTCGATCGGTTTGGGACTGTTTATTCGCAATGGCATTGCCTTCTTTTGTAGCACCAAGCCACAGAGATACGATCTAGATTTAGAGCTACCTTTACAAATAGCTAGTCTGAATATTAAATATTCTACGATCACTACCCTGATCTTATCGTCGTTGGCAATGATCGCTCTTTACTTCTTGCTGCAAAAAACCAAAATTGGTAAAGCAATGCGCGCAGTAGCCGATGACCCAGATCTGGCCAAAGTCACTGGCATTAATGTCCAGCAAGTAGTGCTATGGACATGGGTAATCACTGGTGCCTTGACCGCCTTAGCCGGTGGTCTATACGGACTGGAATCAGTCCGGTTAAACATGGGCTGGTACCTAACCTTGCCAATGTTTGCAGCGGTAATTTTAGGTGGTATTGGTAACCCCTACGGTGCGATCGCCGGTGCTTTTGTAATTGGCCTAGTGCAAGAATTATCCTTCCCGATCGTCGGTGCCGATTTTAAACTCGCAGTAGCTTTAGTAGTAATGGTATTAACATTGTTATTCCGCCCCCAAGGTTTATT
This sequence comes from Synechococcales cyanobacterium OTE_75_metabat_409, assembly GCA_031378405.1. Classification (GTDB taxonomy): domain Bacteria; phylum Cyanobacteriota; class Cyanobacteriia; order Cyanobacteriales; family Chamaesiphonaceae; genus JAAFHZ01. The sequence continues at coordinate 4,831 of JANNEH010000018.1, read as the reverse complement.
CAAAGGCATGATGTAACCACCCCACCCCATACGCAAAAACGTAGGGGTGGGTTTATCCATAAATCATTCCCCATCCAAAAGCATCAAATAAAAACCCACCCACCCCAACAGAAACGGATCGCCCATCAATCCCATAAAACCCACCCCACAGAAACCAATCGCCATCGATCGCCCTAAAAGTCATAGCCAATTTTAGCCGTGACCCCCCGCAAAGAATGATAACCACCACCCAACCGCCAAGAATCACCCAAACGCACATCAGCACCACCACTGAAAGCCACATTTACATCAGTAGTATTGGTTTGCTTAAACAAATCAGTAGTAGCTTTCGACTGAAAGATCGTCGATCGACCCTGAAAATACAAACCAACTCCACCATATAGCGCTACCGTCGGGCTGACACTGTAGTAACCCAGCAGATCTGCACCAATTTGTGGACTGATAGTCTTTGATCCCAAATCATTAAAGCCCGTGGGGAATTGTTGCAGCAGGCTACCGGGCACCGAATAATCATTCAGTTGACCAGCAGGCAAACTATCTTGGTTTAACACTGTTCCTACTTCGATCGCAATCGGGCTACCGGCAAACCGATAGCCAATGGCCGGGTTGACAGTGCCGTCTTTAAAGCCTACCGAAACTGATGCCGTACCCAGATCCAAATTTTTCGGGGTGACAAATTCTGGAGAATATTGATTGACAGGATTAACTGGTAAGACTTCTGATTGGCTATTGGGATATGTTTCAATCTGGGTTTCTGAAGTACGGGGGTAAGGCTGGGCGCTGGGCAGTTGTGGTGAATTGTAATAAGGATTAGACCCTGGATAGAAGTAAGGATTTTGTCGATATTCCCGATCGAGTCTACTCCTCTCTTCACGTAAGCGTTCTACTTCTAACTGAGATTCCCGCAGTTGTTGTTCGTTACCAAAACTCCCCCGCAATCGATCGACAGCATCATCGGTGCGTTGTTGTAAATTGTTGTTTGGCGGACTGACATAGTTATCATCAGTGCCTCTGTTTCTATTCTCTTGGCGTACTCGTTCAGCTTCTTTTAAGATCCGCTCAGCTTCTCGTTGTCTTTCTAAGTCTGCTGGTGATTGTTGCAGCGCGATCTCAGATTTTTGTTGCTGAATTTGTGGTAGCTTTGCTGCCATAACATTTCTTTGAGCCGATGCCATGACAGGGGTCAACAGACCAATAGATGTACAAATGCTGATTAAAAGTAATTTGAGCTGCTTCACAGTGATTCTCTAATTTTAAAGTTAAGGTTAGCTAGACTTTGTATTCTATGGCGGAGGTGGATTTTTGTTGTCTTCAGGATCATGAACTACTCTGGCTAGAATTAGTGGGGAGTTGTGTGAAGCCTCCAAGCTAATTGATCGAGGCTTTTGGGCAGAGATGATTTGAAAGTCAATGGTAGTTAGCACCACCACTAAAACCGACAAGAATGTGCCAATACCTAAATTATTTTTCATAATTATTTCCTTAATTTAAACTACTTAAACATTGATATTCTGGAATTCATAGTATTGCTGTTGCCAAAACAAATCTAGGCCAGCAAAGGCTATCCACATATCGTTTAATACCTGTGTTCGGTATTTAGCATATGAATCTCCTTGTCTGGCAACATGGAGTAAAAGTTCCATTTTTTGCTGAGCAATTTTAATATACAGTGCTTTCTCTGTAGCGCCATTAATGATTCCTTCTTTGACAAAATACAGAATTAAATCAATTTGGTTCCAGATGGGTAGGATGTCGATTTGATTGTGAGAGATCGCTCGTTCATAGTAGTCGATCGAGGTATTCAAATAAGCTCGATCTCGATGGGTAATGGCTAATTCATGAAATACTCCAGCAATGAAGTTATATACTTTGCATTTGTCTGTAGATGGCTGGCTAGAATGAGGGATAAAATTCAAGGCGAAGTAACAAATAGCTAAAGAATCACTATATTTTTTTAATCGATCGTAGCACCTGGCGATGTTAATCAAAACATTGATATTGGCTGTAGGAGAAGATTTAAGAGCCAAGTGGTAGCATTCCAGAGCAGCAGAATAGTCTTGCGATCGATTGAGCTGGTTACCCTGTTGGATTGCTTTAGTTGTCATGCTCAGAATATTTTCGTCGTTTTTGGCGGTAGATTTACTAGAGCTTAGCTGCATCACAGTGTTGATGATGGCTGAGACGGTAAGGATACGATCTCGATTGGTGCTGGAAGCTTGAGCAATATCTTCTTGGAGCTGATCGAGATTTTGGTAACCCATGCTTGCCAAATCATCAGCAATTTTGTGCCAAACGATCCGCTTCTTGCAGGTGAGATGGGCAATACAGGGATATAGCCGCCGCGATAGTTCAGTCCGCAGTGAGCTGCTAGTCCAATAGGTTTTGGCAGCAATGGCTTTGGGGCTGTAACGGCAGAGTAGTCCACGCAGGCAGGTCTTTTCCCAGTCGGTGACAGGTAGTCCTTTGATGGTAGAAATATCCCGGTATAGCTTTGCTAAGTCCCATCCTTGGTTGGCTTCGGCAAAAAGTTCTGTCATAACTTTGGAAAAATAGATATGATCACCACAGTCTTTTGGGATTGAATTCCGTCGAATTGACTGTTTTTCATCCCTATTGGATCGATTATGTCTTAAAGTTTCTGCTTTGGCAGTGAAGCCTATCGAACTGTTAGGTGTAGGAATTATGGAATTGGAAACCCCCTTTTCGGCATTCCTCTATGATGGGGGGGGATTCTTGCAGGCTGTTACCAGACTTATTAGAAATACTTACCGCCCACTTATCCTCATGAGTTAAAATAAGTTACCAAATCTCTATTACTCAGTCAGAGTTGGCCTATGACGTTTGCTGCTAACACTGCTATTCATTACCCCAGCGGAGACGGACAGCCCGTGGCTGAAACTTTTGCCCATCTGTACGCCATTCTGATGACGATCGAAGTCCTCCGCCTCTATTTGCGCGGTCAACAGGCAACGGTTTTGGGAAATCAGTACCTGTACTATGTGCAAGGCAACCCCAGTAAGCGTATTGCTCCAGATGTATTTGTCATTTTTGATGTGGAACCAGGTGGCCGAGATAATTACAAAATCTGGGAAGAAGGCTCAGTTCCCAGCATTGCTTTCGAGATGACATCGCCCAGTACCAAAAAGGAAGATGATGGGCCAAAAAAACAACTCTATGCCCAGATTGGCATCCAAGAATATTGGCAATTTGACCCCAAAGGTGAATGGATTAAGGAAAAACTGCGCGGTTACCGATTAGAGGATGGTCAATATCAACTGATAACAGACAACATCAGCCTGGTTTTGCAATTAAGGTTAGAAGTGGATAGCAGTCTCATAAACTCACCCACAGCACTCATTGCCTTTCATCGATTAGATACCAAAGAAAAGCTGCTGTGGCCAGTAGAAATGCAAACTAGAATGACGATCGCCGAACAAGAGACTGCATCTGCACAACAAAAGGCTCTACTTGCTGAACAAGAAGCTGCATCGGCACGGCAAGAAGCTCTACTTTCTAAACAAGAGGCTCTTGAGCTAGCAGCTCAATTGGCTGCTTACAAAGCTCGTTTTGGCTCTTTCGATTCCTAATTAGGCGGTCTCCCGACCTACCCAAGTCGGACTTATGCAGACCAAGCAAAACATTTTTATCCGGATTATGGCCAAACACTTGACAGAACCCATAGTTTCTGTGTTATCTTAACAAAGCGATGACTTCGATGGGGTGTCGCCAAGTGGTAAGGCACCTGGTTTTGGTCCAGGCATTCCGAGGTTCGAATCCTTGCACCCCAGTCTCTAGGTTCAAGTGATAACTTTAAAGATTCAGCATTATGATAAGCTGGGTCTTTATTTTTGCGTATATATGAACCAGTCAGTAACAAAATCGATTCTTGCCCTCGATTTTGATGGAGTGCTCTGCGATGGGATGAAAGAGTATTTCCACTCTTCCTGGGCAGTATATTGCCAGCTTTGGTCTGCACCAGGCACAGGTCAAGACCAGGTGCCGCATGGATTGTTCGATCGATTTACCACCCTACGACCCGCGATCGAGCAGGGCTGGGAGATGCCTCTGTTAGTCTGGGCCTTAATGCAAAACCACGATATCCAGCCAGCAACTTGGTCACATCTGGTGCCAGAATTCTTGGTCACCAGTGGCTACCGACCGCCCCAAATTGCTGCTGCGATGGATGCCGTGCGCGATCGAGCAATCCAAACCGATTTAGCTGGTTGGTTGGACTTGCAGCGTTGTTATCCCGGCACAGTCGATCGGCTAAATGCTTTGGCCGATAACATTTATCCAGTGATCATTACCACCAAAGATGGTCGCTTTACCCGTCAGTTACTCGAAAGCCAAGGAATTTATCTACCTGCTGATGCCATTTATGGCAAAGAAATGCATCAATCTAAAGCAGATACTTTACGTCAGTTGTTGCCCACCGCTACTAAAATTTGGTTTGTAGAAGATCGCTTACCGACTTTATCTTCGATCGCCTCTCAGCCAGATTTAGCTAGCGTTGAACTATTTTTGGCAGATTGGGGTTACAACACAGTTGCCGAGAGAGCAGCAGGGAGCGCTGATTCTCACGTTACGGTAATTTCTTTGGATACTTTCAATCAACAGGCTCCGGCAACCTGGCAGAAGACTTAGGTGATTTCCCTCAAATAAAATACCGCCTATTTTATAAAGTTTAGTTGGCTGAGCGGAGTCGAAGCCAACGGCAACGGTACACTAGCTTCCGGAAATCACCTTAGCTATTTGGGTGAATTGTATTTTTAAAGTGAGAGATACTGATTATTCATGACAGTTAAATTGCCTGAATCCTAGATGGTGGGCA
>JANNEH010000338.1:0-7405 GCA_031378405.1 Synechococcales cyanobacterium OTE_75_metabat_409 | reverse complement strand
AGGTTATAAAGTCGCTCTAATTGAGAGTGGAGGTTTGCATTTTTCTGTGGCAATTCAAAATCTCGGCGAAGCAAATTACTTAGATCCACAATTCCATGCCTCAATGTCGGAATGCACTCGGAGGCAAGTGGGAGGAGCTTCCATTATTTGGGGAGGGCGTTGCTTACCTTACGATCCGGTAGATTTCGATCGACGGGAACATATTGGCAATTCAGACTGGCCGATGCTCTATGAAGAAATTGAAAATTATTTCCAAAGGGCCTGTGATTATTTTTTTTGTGGTAAATCAGAATTTGATATCCAAAACATCCCAGAGTTAGAGCAAAAATCAATCGTTCCAGGATTGCCAGATGCAGAAGTTCTCACTTCCACTCTAGAGCGCTGGTCGCTTCCAACTAACTTTGGTAAAGAGTATTTTAATGATTTAAAGCATTCTGAAAATATTCAATTACTTTATAATTTAACTTGTACCGAAATTGCAACCAATGAGCAAGGCAACCAGGTGGAATTGCTTCATGCCAAGACCATAGGGGGCAAAAATATTCAGGTGAAATGCCAAAAATATATCTTAGCAAGTGGTGGATTGAATACTACTCGCTTACTATTGGCCTCCGATCGCCGACATCCTGGGGGAATCGGCAATCACAGTGGAATGCTAGGACGATTCTACATGGGACACCTTTCCGGAGATATTGCAGTTGCTAATTTTACGACACCTCCGAAAAGTACTGTTTTTGGATTCGATCGAGATCTCGACAAAATTTATTTACGTCGTCGATTTTCGTTCAGCCGGGAGTTTCAACACGAAAAACAGCTCTCCAACACAGTAGCTTGGCTGGGATCTCCCAAATTTTCTGATCCATCTCATCAAAATGGCGTTTTGTCGTCTGCCTATTTGGCATTAAGCACACCTGTACTAAAAAATCACCTAGTCTCAACAGCTATCCGCACAACCTTAGTCAAAGAAGAATTTTCAGGTAGCTACCTATCACATCTAATGAATGTGGTGAAAGACTTCAAACAAGTGTTGACCTTTATTCCTAATTTTGGATACGGTCGATACATCGTCAAAAGAAAAATTCCGGCATTATTTGTTTATAGTGCTGCTAATAAGTACCCGCTGCACTATCACAGTGAACAAGTGCCAAACCCAAGTAGCATAGTTAGTTTATCCAATGAACAGGATGAATTAGGGATGCGTAAACTGAATATCAATATCCAGTTTACACAGCAAGATATCGATAATGTGGTTAAAGCTCATAGATATTGGGATGAATATCTGAGGAGACATAACTGTGGATATTTGGAATATTTGACGGATGATCTTGAAGCGAGTGTTTGGGAGCAAGCTGGAGATGGATTCCATCAAATTGGGACAACTCGAATGTCGGCTCATCCTCATAATGGTGTCGTCGGAACTAACTGTGAAGTACATGGAGTTGATAATTTATTTGTTGCTAGTAGCTCTGTTTTTGTGACTTCTGGACAAGCAAATTCCACATTTATGATCGTGTCATTTGCGCTCAGATTAGCAGACCATTTGAAAAAAACTGAAGAGAAGTTATGTCTAACAAAGATATTAGTAAGCCAGAAGTAGCTGCAATTGTTACTGCTATGACTGATGGTGAGCAGTTGTTTGTGCGAGACACCATTGAGTCTGTACTTTCAGATCCTGGTGTTGGTCAAGCTGTTCTCTGCATTGAAACGAAGAATACTTGGAGCGATGCAGTTCTCGGTTCTTTGCTCTTTGATCCTAGACTAGAGGTAATTAAGCTACCATTGATGCCCATAGGAGCTGTGCGCAATCGGGCGCTGAAGCAGGTCCAGATGCCCTGGGTAGCATACTGTGATGGCGATGATGTCTGGTGTCAGGGAAAAACACAAATTCAACTTACTCATGCCAAAGCAACAGGATGTGATTTTGTGGGAGCTGACCACTATCTAACCAATGAAAAAGGTCAAATTCGGGCAATTTCACATGCTGGCTATATACCGATGCCCTCTTCCTGGATGGTTCGGACAGAAGTAATGCGGCAGCACCAATTTAATGAATCTCCTTTTTCCTTAAGTCAAGAAGAGAGTGGTGAATGGTGGATGCGGACAAATGGAGTTGTTAGCAAAGCTAGATGCCCAAAACTACTTTTGCGATACCGTATTCGCTCTGATAGCTTGAGTACAAATACCCCATCAATGAGGCGTAAGGCAAAAGTTGTCTCTTTGGCAAATATCCCTGGCATTGGGGCAATTATCCTTTTTAGTACTTGGTTTTATTGGTTGTTCGCGCGGCAGAAGACGTACCTCTGGCACAAAGCTTGGGAACAACAACCTACGATAGCTCTGCTTGAGAAGTAAAATACAATCATTAAATAATAAGAGTTGTAAAACGAGAGAATAGAAATATGTTGGCTTTAGAACCTAACCCGAAGAACCGTCTATACACGAATCTAGATAGTTATTTATTATTTCTAAGTTACATTTTAATTAAGAAATCACAGCAGGATGAAAAAAGTAAAGAGACTTTTGAAAAAGCTCTTTGTAAAAGATTTTCTACTCAATATGCTATCTGCGTATATCAATGTCGTTTGGGAATATATCTAGCAATTAAAGCTCTCATCAAGCCTGGACAAGAAGTGATTTTATCTCCCTACACCATTGTTGATGTAATAAACATGGTGATTTTTGCGGGAGGTCGTCCGATATTTGCTGATGTTGATCATAATACATGCAATATCTCTGCCTCCGAAGTAGAGCGGCTAATTCATGCTGGTACAGGAGCGGTTTTAATCACTCATTTACACGGACTTGCTGCCGAGGCACACCGTATTAAAGAAATCTGCGATCGCTTCAACGTACCGATGGTTGAAGATGCAGCTCAATCATTTGGTGTGCAAGAGCAAGGAAAAGCAGTAGGAACAATTGGCGATGTAGGTATATTTAGTTTTGAAATGCACAAAAATATACCTACCTGGTTGGGAGGAGTTGTCGTGTCTAATCGGCAAGATATTGCTGATAAAATTTGTGCTGAGTTAAAAGACTTTTCATATCCGCCCCTACCTGGCATTACTCAAAAAGTCAAAAAAGGTTTGATCCATGATCTTGCAAGCCGTCCTATTCTCTTTCAACTACTGACCTATCCAATTATTCGATTCAGCTACCTGCATGATTTTGAATTCATTAATAGCAAAGTTCGCCGTAAGCCTCAAGAAAGTAAGCCTGCACCAGAGCTTCCTGATATTTACAAATCGCAATACACTTCATTGCAGGCTCGTATTGGCTTGTCTCAGATAAAAAATGTAGATCGCGATATTAAAATAAGGATTGAATATGCTGAGATTTATTATCAAGGGTTAAAAGATCTTGATGAATTAGTATTGCCTCCTCTGCGTACTGATTTATCCCATACTTACCTTTGGTTTCCAGTTTTATATTCAGAGAGAGACAAACTGCTCAGATTTATGTTTAAGCAGGGTCGAGATATCGCAGCAGGGCATTTTACCAGTACTGCTGATTTACCCCAGTTCCAAGAGTTTTATCGGGATTGTCCTAATGCAAAAAAAGTTGAGCAGGAACTACTATACTTACCAACTTATCCTAGTTACTCTCAGCGGGAGGTCATGAAGAATATTGAGGTGATTAAACAATACTTTGCTACCAAGGCAAGTCCTAATTGAATACCTAGAGATTGTTCTGCTATTTTTTAGCCGCTTCCAACTGCTGAATCAGATAACCGATCGGCAGTGCTTCGATCGCATAGCGGGCAAAGAAAATACTATCTTTTTCTGAGAACTTCATTTCCTCCGAAAAAGCCCGCAGAATTTCTGCCCCAGCAATCAGATCGTTTTCGGAAAAAGTATCTGTTTTGATCTTGGCAATGTCTTTTTGAGCACGAGCAAGCTGTTCTGGGGTACAGGCACTCAGATTCGGCTGAAACAGAGTTTTGCGATCGCGAGTAGCGTTGTTATAAAAAGTGTTGATATCTTCGGCTCTTAACTTAGTAAAACCGGCCACCCGTTCCTCTTTTCGTTTAACAGTTTGGTCTTTGTCACAGGGATGGGTCAAAGTCGCCAATGCCCAAGAAATCCCCCCAGCTAAATAGATCCGTGGGGAGTTTAAAATCCCCGGCTTGCGCTGAATCGCATCACGGATTTGTGGTACTACCACCTCTTTTTTCATTTTTTCTGCCGCAGTGATAAATTTGGTGTCGCCTCTTTTTTTATCGATTTCTTGAGATAAATCTCCGGTGCCCACGGTCACTTCATAGTTTTCATATTCTTTTTTCTTGGCATCTTTCAAAAAACTCCCCTTAGTATTTCCAGAACCAATATCTACGGTTACCACCTCACTGCGTCGCCAGTCTGGTACCACTCCATCAAAGACAAACTGGGCTTCATCTTGAGGCGAAATAAACTTCATTTCTCGGCCAGTAGCCTTTTCGATTTCTTTGGTTAGAACTTCTTTGTGAGGGGCTTTCTTTGCCAAACCACTACTGCCATAAATTACGATCTGTTCGCAGGGAATCGAAAATCGATCTTGAATTTCTTTCATGATGCCACTGACCGCTTTCACCGTGTCATCTTGAGCCGATGGCTTGGTGGCATTGACGTTGCGGGTGGCAATTCCCTCTTTTTCATCTCGGGCTTTGTACTTATACCCGTCATCGTTGACAGTATCTAGTTCTTGAATGACTGCGCCTTTAATGCCTTTACTACCAATTTCGATCGCGCCAAAATTATTACCCGATTTTTTGCTTAGCTCTCTGCTACTACATACCCCACCACTGCCAGTTACGACAGTTTTATTATCTTTAGTAGTAGTATTGCTGTTATCTCCCAGATTTTTATACCACATAAACCCAGAAATAAAGACTATTGCTGCTAAGAGACTGGCTCCGCCTGCCAGCAACATAGTGCGTTGGCGATCTCTCTGCTGTGGCGTTTGTGCGGGAGCTGCATAGTTAGGGTTGGAACTAGATGTGCTGGTTTCGGTTGATATTTGACCAGTTTGAGGGTTATGGGGATCTGGGGCATTATTACTGGCAATAGTGGTCGCTGGCATCGGGTTATTATGAGTTTGAACAGGAGGTGTATTAGTGGTACTAGGTATACTTAATGCCGTGGGAATCAGTCCGGGCTGTTGATTATTTTGGGTCGGTATCGGATCTGGATAATTGCCGCTAGCTAGGCTGAGCTTAGTCGCAATTCCACTAGACTGAGGATAAAAGCCACTGCTGCTAGAAATTGACGGTAAGCGATTGGCTACTACCCACTGAATGAGTTCATCAGCGTTATTCGGTCTTTTATCGATCTCTGGATGCATTAGCAGATCAATGAAGTCACCTAACTGTGGTGAAACTTGCGGGGCATAGACTTGCCAGTTGAACTCACCAGCGGTATCCCGCATCGCTGCAATCTGTTTGCCGGTCAGCAAATATACAAAAGTCCGGCCCAGTGAAAAGAAATCAGACTTGGAGATTGCTCGTCCCATAGTCTGCTCGGGGGCGGCATAGCCGGGAGTAAAAATGAAAGTTGGTCCGCCAGGTGCGGTGTTCACATCTGACCTACCGACTGCCCCAAAATCGATCAAGACTAGCTGGCCATCTGGCTGTAGGATAATGTTAGAGGGCTTAATATCGCGATGTAACAGTTTCCGATCGTGGATTTCTTTCAAAATATTGGCGATTTGGTCTAGCCAATCGATCGCGCAGCGTTCGTCGATTGGGGTACTGCGTTGCTTGAGGTATTCCTCTAAATCTACCCCCATGATTTTTTCCATCACTAAGCAGTTTAGAGGGGTGGATCGATTGCGGGGCGAAAATTCAAAGTATTCTTCTGCTTTTGGAATACCCGGATGGTTGGACTCATTTAGAACTTCAAATTCGCGCTTGAATAGCTCGATCGCCTTGGGGTTAATGTCTTTGAGTACTTTTAGCACTCTGGGCACGCCGTGGTGCATTACTTCATAGGTATCAGCAAAACCGCCCTTTTCGCTCAAAAGCCGCATCACCTGATAGCGTCCCAGTAACAAAATTTCTGAGCCACAATTTGCACAAAACAACCGATCGTCAGGATTTGTTCTCTTGCAGTCTGGGTTGATGCACAGGCTCATAATGTGACGATACCGGCTATGGATTGGGATTTGCTAGCAATTTTAGCAGAATTTTTGATGCACATCATATCACCAGAATTTCAATTTGCCAAAACAAATCATTTGGACAGTCACCTTGCCTCAATTTAGCAGGGGTCGATTGGCCTAACAATTCTCTTTAACCCCAAGTGCGGGAATTTCGCCATGAGATCGATCGATCCCTGTGATACCTTCGAGAGGTTCCCACACCAGATATCTATCAGATGAGTACCATCCTCGAACAAGGCAACATCACGATCCATACCGAGAATATCTTCCCGATCATCAAGAAATCTCTGTATACCGACCATGAGATTTTCCTGCGAGAGCTAATCGCCAACGGCGTAGATGCGATCGGCAAACTCAAAATGGTCTCGATGGCCGGAGAATTCCAGGGCGAAATGGGCGAACCCAAAATTACGCTGGCAGTAGACAAAGAAAAACAAACCCTCTCGATTAGCGACAATGGCATCGGCATGACCGCCGAAGAAGTAAAAAAATATATTAACCAAGTGGCCTTCTCTAGTGCCGAAGAATTTATTGAAAAATATCAAAAAAGCGCCGATCAAGAAATCATTGGTCACTTTGGTTTAGGCTTTTACTCCGCTTTTATGGTCGCTCGCCTAGTAGAAATCGATACTTTCTCCTACAAAGAAGATGCTACCCCTGTCCATTGGTCTTGTGATGGCTCACCGCAGTTTACCATTAGCGATTCTGAGCGCACCACTCGGGGCACCACCATTACCCTCACCCTCCAAGCAGAAGAACTGGAATATGTAGAGGAAGCTAGAGTCAAGCAACTAGTGAAAACTTACTGCGATTTTATGCCAGTGAAAATCGAGCTGAACGATGAACAAATCAACAAACAGCGAGCACTTTGGAAAGAATCCCCCCAAAACCTTACCAAAGAAGACTACCTAGAGTTCTACCGCTATCAGTACCCCTTCGAGTCTGAGCCATTACTGTGGGTGCATTTAAATACCGATTACCCCTTCTTGCTCAATGGTATTTTATACTTTCCCAAACTCAAGCCCGAAATTGATGTCACCAAAGGGCAAGCCAAATTATTCTGTAATCAGGTGTTCGTCAGCGACAACTGTGAAGAAGTCATTCCTAAGTTCCTCACTCCACTGCGGGGCGTGATCGATAGTCCCGATGTGCCCTTGAACGTTTCTCGCAGTGCTTTGACCAACGATCGCACGGTCAAGCGCATTGGTGACCATATTGCCAAAAAAGTGGGCGATCGCCTGAAGGAAATTTATCAAGAAGACCGTGCTGCCTA
>JANNEH010000332.1:0-13040 GCA_031378405.1 Synechococcales cyanobacterium OTE_75_metabat_409 | reverse complement strand
GAAGCTCCTCCCACTTGCCTCCGAGTGCATTCCGACATTGAGGCATGGAATTGTGGATCTAAGTAATTTGCTTCGCCGAGATTTTGAATTGCCACAGAAAAATGCAAACCTCCACTCTCAATTAGAGCGACTTTATAACCTGACTTAGCTAGTTCTAGAGCTAAAACAATTCCTGCTGGACCGGCTCCAACAACTGCAATATCTGATATAAAATCATGTCCGTTCTCAAGAGTTTCAGAGTCAACAAACATTAATGTTTCTCCATGGTTTGTTAATGCTCTCGATTATAAGATCATCACATCTAGTAGCTAAGTATACTCTACTACACTACAGAGTAAAGTTGAGGAAGTTGTGAGGATTTTTTTTGAACCCAGGCATAATGTGTCGTAGAACACAACGGCAAATCTATAGTTCTTTAAATAAATGGTGTTGATTAATATAACGTCATAAAAAAAGCCAAGATCTAAGAAAATGAAAATCTTAGCGCTCAGCAAGTAGATTATTAAAAACCCCATCCGCCTGTAAGGTGGGGTAATTTATCGTTGGATTTACTTCTTATCGGGCAGCAAACATTTATCTGAATCACAACCTGCTGGCCCAGCTTCTTCGATCGAACTCGAATCGTACTTTGCTAATGCCGCTGCAAAATCACTCATCACCTGTCGCTCTTGCACTCCACGCATTAACTGCTCATAAGTTGCTTTATCGATCGGCTCAAAAGGCAAGCGAGGGAAAGTCTGGAGATCGTCAAATCTAGCCAACAACGCTGCCGAGATATAGCCTTCATCATCACGGATCGCTTCAAAGATCTTTTGGCCCAAAGGCTCAATCTCTGCTTCGCGCAGTTCGATCGTGGCTGAGGTGTTGTGAGCGGTATAACAGCTCTGTACCTGCATATAAAAATCCATCTGGGACATGGCATCGAATTTACTAATCTCCACCTGATCAGCCCCGGGAATATCGGCCCAAGATACCGCTACTGGAATTTCGATCAGCCATTCAGTACAACGCGGATCAAAGGGATCATTTAATAGATTACCATTTTCGTCTTTGTCGGACTGGGAAGGAATCACACTATAGCCGTACTCAATGCAGGCCAAGGCCACTGGGTCGTTTTTACGGAAGGTAATCCGCCGGATAAATCGTTGAGCCTTGGGTGGGTGCCAACCAGGGGAAGCACCGGTCAATAGAGACTTGGTGCCTGCTGGCTGAGTCGTAGTACACCGATTAGGACGTTTGATGCCATGTTTGTCGCAGTATGCCCAAACTTGCTCATGAACAATGGTTGCCCAACGAGTTAAATACTCGGCTTCTTTGGCCTTGAATTTTTTACCTGCTTCGGTGGCAGGGCGACCAGTTGCCCACCATTCTAGCCAAGGAGTACCAAAAGCATGAACAAAGAAATCAAACAAACCAGTAAACGATACACCAACGATCGGGTCTTGCAAACGACTGTATTGATAGCGTGGCTCTTGGAATTGATGATTCAGCAAGGCTGCTACCGATAAAGCACTAGCTCGAAAAGCATCTTCTTGCTCTTGGAGATTGTCAGGATTTAGCTGATTCAAGTGTACTTCACTAAGGTTACAGTGAAAGTCTGAGCCCAAAATTTCGCCGCAAGGATTTAGACCATATCGCCAGAGTTTCTTTTCTGCTTCATCGGTTTTTAGATTAGGAACGTTTGCTACCAACCATTCAACACCTTTGCCATCACTATAAGCAGCTAGAAAATCTTTTTTCTGTGCAGGGTTGATCACGTCGGCATTCGATCGAGCAACAGCTTCTCCAGCCCATTGAATTGCACCTTCGCCAGAGTAGTATTGCTTGCGCACTGCATCTACACACTCTTCTAAGGTAGGCTTGCGATGGAATACCCTTGTGTGGTTGGCCATACGCAGTGAATCTCTCTCTGGGTCTATCTTCCAAGCTCCATCTTCACTCTGTTGCCACAGGTTATCCTTAGCATTTGCACCTAGTGTATCGGCGGAGTTGAACTGACGAATTCCCGCGCTTCTGCGGATATTACCCGCTACAATAGTGACCGCAGCCTCGTCGATTAGCAAGCAGCATTCCACTGAGTTCAGCTTGCGCCCATGAGCCTTATTCAAAATCCGCACACAACGAGCATATAACTCCGGCAGTTTCACTGGGTTAGCCATCCCCCCAAAGCCCTTCAACAGCTCTCCGGCTGGCCGCACATCGGCCAAATTTACGTCAATTTTTACGGTGCCACTAAAACGCTCATCACTGCACAGCTCCAAAACAGTCTGGTAAGACTTCACCCATCCCTGACGGCTATCACCCACATGGATGGTCACCTGATTTTCTTTAATCTCTACATCGGTCAAATGTCTACGCTGTGCAGCAGGAGTAGTGCCGATCGAAGACACTTCCCCAATCTCCAACAAATTCCGCACTGCTGGTAGTTGATCGATCAGCTCTGGCTCTAAAATCGCCCCAGTCCCACAGCCCATCATGGCCAAGTCCATCATCAGGCCAAAAGCCCGCCAATCAATTACATTGGTGCTGGTGCAGTTGTAGGCTCCCGAAAAGTTTTCTGGCCTTTCTAGCCACTCACTGCCGCCCACCCAGAGCCACCGACCCGAAGGTAAAGCTTTAACCTGGCGCTGCATCCGATCGATGATCGCGGCTTCTTCTGCGTCTAAGTTGCCCAGCTTAACTAAGCCCCGCAGAGTCCGAGTACAAACCTGCTGCCAATTTTCTCTACCGCCATTCAAAAAGCGACTATAGGTGCGGAAAAATACCGGGTAGGCAGCCGGAGCGGAAAGAGGGAAATCTGCTGCGGTTCTAGATGTAATGTTTAACTCGCTGACCATAGATGTAGGTTTGATATTACAAGAAAGACGATGAATGCTATCGCACCTAATCAGGATAGGCTAGGTTCCATATTTTTGCTAGTAGATTTTCTGGCTAATCAGGGTAAATCTTCACCGGTAAAGCCCAATACTGGTATTGCTTGTACTTTTTAGAACAGATCACCAATACTGGTCAAAGATTTATAGAAACTTTACCAATTTAGATCAACTCAGTATGTCTTTACCTCCTTGGCGATCGATCATATCCGGCTCTCTCCATCGTAATCGGAGTCTTCCAGCCTCTCGATATTTACAATTGGCCACAGTTGACCAGCGAGGCCGACCAGCAAATCGCACCGTGGTGTTTCGGGGCTGGCGCGACCCAGAAAGTCAACTGCAATTTGTCACCGATGGCCGATCGGCTCTGCGGGCATCTGCCGGAACTAGTAAAGCAGCAGAAATTGTCCAGAATCCCTGGGCAGAGGTCTGCTGGTATTTTGCTAAAACCCGTGAGCAGTTTCGGATTGCCGGGAAGCTGCAACTCATTGATGCTCAAAGTACTGATTGTCAAGCAGAGCGTCAAGCGGCCTGGGATAAAATGTCGGAGGCAGGGAAGGTGCAGTTTTATTGGCCGTTACCGGGGGCAGTGAGGACAGATGTGGAGTTTGGTGAGCCGGAACTAACCCTGGAACCAGCGGTAGATTTTTGTTTGCTGTTGCTAAGTCCGGTGATGGTCGATCGACTGGAACTACGCGGTAACCCTCAATCTCGATCGCGCTATTGTTTATCAGCGGATCAGCCATCGGGTCAAGAGTGGTCGATTGAGTCTATTAATCCCTAGAAAATTTATTGGCTGTAAAATAGTTGAAATACACCAATTTAACTCAGGCTAAACCTGACTTTTTCGCACGATTATGGCCAAATCAGGGATTGCTGGATCTAGGACAACATCAAACTCGCTGTTGGGCATTCTTAGGTCAAACGGAATCACATCTACTGAGATGGTGATTGCTCCAATGACTCCATGTCCAGCATAAATAATTACCGTAATTTCTCCGGTATTTAAACAACCCAAAACTCTTCCAGCGACGCGATAACTATGAGACATTCTTTACAATCCAACAACAACACAAAAATATAAGGTATTCATGTCACTACTAATTGATCAGTATTTTTCTCGGAAAAACTTTGTTTTGGAGAGTTGAGTGCTAGTAGTAACTCTCGACCGATTACTTCAGCCAGCAGAACAGGAACTGCATTTCCCAATTGTCGCATGGTTTCTCCCCAAACACCTTTGATCACAAAGTTAGCCGGGAAAGTTTGGAGTATTTTTGTTTCGTGTGTAGTAAAGTATCGCACCTGCCCATCAGCAAAACGTATCATATTCTCTCCCCCAGGTACCCCATGATCTCCAGCCTTAATGGTTTTGGCTGGTAAATCGAGAATGCTACCGGTATGCCCTGGATAAATTCTTGCACCATCACGAAAGATGTGATCACTAATTCCATGATTAGATTGTGGGTTAGGGAGATCGCATAGTGCATCGCGTACCGTTTGCCAAGGCATTGATAATGGGGCAAAGAAACCATGCTGGTTTCTAATTTTAGCAACTTTAGCTATCACCAGTGGATCTACTGTTGGACGATCGGCTTTAGGTATTTTATGGCGATCCCAATATGACTGAGTAACATGCATGTCCCAAACTAATCTTTCTGTCGAGTGAGTTTGAGTAGGAAATAACCAAACAACAGGTAAATCAGCTCTAATGCCAACAATTATTACTCTTTCACGCTTTTGCGGTACGCCATAATCTGCGGCATTGATCAACTTAAAATAGACATTATATCTGGTCTCTGGATTAAACCATTGACTCACATTGCGTAGATCTCTGAGGTGTGACTGCCAATCGGAGCTGTCAACGGCAATATGACTGGGGTATGTCAATCGCAAGATAATGTATTCAAAGTAATCTGCAAATGCTTCACGCAGTAAGCCCTTCACATTCTCGAATATAAAAGCTTTTGGCTTCAGCCTTTCGATCGCCCTAATTGCATACGGAAACATATCACGATTATCTTGATTTCCTTGATGTTTACCACCCAGTGAAAATGGTTGACAGGGAGGGCCACCAGCAACAATATCAATATTATTTATGGCACTCAAATCAAAATCTTTAATGTCTCCTAAAAAAACTTTAGTTGCATCAAAGTTTTCGCAAAGAGATTCATAGGCATTCTTATTTAGCTCTACCAAGGCAGAATGCCTGAAACCAGCTAGTTCTAATCCCTTCGCTAAGCCACCTGCACCTGAAAAGAGTTCTAGGGAATTCATTACTGATCCCCTAGTTTTTGCAGGTGCTCTTCGATCTTAGAAAATCTGATGGCATCTTTAACTAACTCAACAAAAACTGCACTCTTGTATGTGTGATTGTTTCTATCAAATGGGATGGGCTGCATTGTTGAAAAATTATGGTCTGAACGCCTGAATCTCAAAGCAGTTTAACAGCTAGTTAGCTTCATGGCAATCTTGTCAAAGAGTAAACACACCAAATCTTGACTACCGACATGACAATAGCGAAGCGATCGCGCTATTGTTTATTGGCAGATCAACAATGGTCTTGTGTATCTATCAACCCTTAAAAATTATGCTTGAACTGATTTCTCGATCGAGCTGCTTTGGTGGCAATGTAGATTTTTATCAACATCAATCCCAGGTTTGTAATAATCCAATGAAATTTGCTGTTTACCAGCCCCCCAGCATTCAGGCTAAACTTCCGGTGTTGTATTTTTTATCGGGGCTTACTTGCACCCCAGAAAACTTTATTACCAAAGCTGGGGCACAGCAATTTGCGGCTCAATATGGCCTGCTGCTGGTGGTGCCCGATACCAGTCCGCGTCATAGTGGTATTCTCTATGAAGATTTAGATTACGATTTGGGTAGTGGTGCGGGTTTTTATGTGGATGCGACTCAAGATCCTTGGCGTAAACACTATAATATGTATAGTTACATTACTCAGGAGTTGCCGGAGTTAATTGCAGCGAATTTCCCGGTAAGCGATCGACAGGGTATTTGTGGTCACTCGATGGGTGGTCATGGGGCGTTGGTTTGTGGGCTAAAGAATCCGGGGCTGTATCGATCGATTTCGGCTTTTTCGCCGATCGCTCATCCGCTGGCTAGCCCGTGGGGACAGAAGGCTTTTCAGAATTATTTGGGTGATGACCGGGCGCTGTGGCGGGGCTATGATGCGACGGAGTTGGTGCAGCGGCAGCAGGTGCCTTTCCCAATTTTGATTGACCAAGGTGCTGCTGATCAGTTTTTGCTGGATCAGTTAATGCCCGATCAATTTGCTCAAGCCTGTCAAGCATCTAATCAAGCTCTCAATTTACGGATGCAAGAGGGCTACGATCACAGCTACTACTTTATTGCTACTTTTATTGCCGATCATCTGCGTTACCATGCTGAATTGCTGGCTTAAGTATTTTTGCTTGGTTGATGACAATCTAGCGTGAACGATATTGATGATGCAGATCACTGGGAATGCCTTGGTTAATTTGCTGGATTAGTTGGGATTCTACTTCTGGTAAGACAGGGGCTTTCCGGCTGGCACGTAGAACAACGACCTGATGGAGTAGTTGATCAAGGTCGGTTTCGCTGAGCTGATAAGCAGCTTTAATGAGTTCTTCGAGGCTCATAATTATGAAAAAATAATGGTCACATCTAAATATTACCGTAGCTCATCCGAGATCATTCAGGCCCCTTGCACACTCGATCGATTGGCTGGAACGACTTAAACTGGTTTCGAGTTTGGAATTACTGCTTAAACATGCTCCACAAATCAATTACACTGTTTTGTATTAAGCTTATCGACGCACCTCAGCAAAACGCTGAAACCCGCATTATCGCTTTTTCCTCACTGCAACCTTCTTAACAAAGAGATCCAAATTGAATAAATATGAGAAGAAAATTAGTTAACGAGCCAGCCACCACTAGCTCGATGTAGATCCAGAGATTCGAGGCACAGAGGCACAACAAATAGAAATTGTTCGGACTGGATGGCTAATAGCTCCCAATTCTCAACAAGCTAAATTAACCACACTTTATATCCCTAAAAGGTAGCTATGAAACCAGAATTATTTGATGTTATTGAACTTTTAGTTAATTTACCAAAGCATCAACAATCAATCGGCGCTCAAGGCACCATCGTAGAATGTCATGACCTCAAATTGTTAACCAGAGTAAACCTAATGTTACAAAAAATCTTACTAGCAATTGGCGACTCTCCAGAGTCAGAGAAAATCTTAGCATCTGGATTAAACTTGGCTGAGAAATTTGGATCTGAGTTGCTGATTTTACATGTGCTTACCCCCCCCATGGTTTTGAGACCATGAGTAATCCTTTGGTAGGAGAGGTGCTACCCATTGTTGATGATCAATCGATCAGGAAGTTTTTGCAAGAATGGCAAGAATATGAAAAACGTGGAATGGCAAAATTGCAATCCTATGCTCAACAGGCTAGCGATCGCCAAATCAAAGCCGAGATCTTACAAAACTTTGGCGAATCTGAGCCGATGATTTGTAATGCAGCAAAAACCTGGTCTGCCGACCTGATTTTGATGGGGCGCAATCAAAAATCGACCCTGAGTGAGATATTTTTGGGCAGCACTAGTAGCTACGTTTTACACCGCGCACATTGCTCTGTCATGGTCTTACAGTTACCAGCATTAGCTAGCTAGATTCACACAGAGCCTACCACCGTTTTGGCAGTTTCCAACGGCGGTACAGCTTGGGCAACACCTTGAATAGTTAAGACATGGCAGGGGGCATGGTGCAACACGTAGTTGCTCACACTACCCATGAACAACTCGCTTAAGCCGCTCAAGCCCCGCCGCCCAATTACAATCAGATTCGCATCCCAACTCTTGGCCACATCACAAATCGACTTACCCGGATCACCAGCGTTTTGGGTGAACTCGACAAGAACACCTATTGCGGTAGCTTCTGATTCTAGTGCTTTAAGCTGCATCAAACTAGTTTGTTTGCGATCTTCCCAGCGCTTAGCATATACCTGGAATGCCGTATGCGGGATGCCCACATAAGGATAGCCGGGATAAATATCATCCGACAGCGATAGTACATGCATAATCATTAATGCAGAATGATGTGTTTTGGCTAAAGCCAGTGCTTGTTCAAAGATGGTGCGACTGAATTCAGAATCATCGATAGCTTCATCTACGCCGCAGGCGATCGCCACTAAGATTTTTGGAAACATTGTACTTATCTCCTATTACGTAATCAGGAATCTGATTAGTGTCCCAATTCAACCATAAACAAAAAAGTTGAGGAACTTGTGAGCAGCGATACCAGACTCACCAACAAGATATAATCTTGTTGGTATCACTAGTGTTGATCGGTCAAACATCCCCAGAGATTTGCGCTTAGACTAACCAGATTACGGCGACAACAGTCTATTTAATCGGTTTTGCAGTTACTACCCCGGTCATTATTATGAACAATCAGATATTCCAAGTTCCCACAGGCAAAAAAATCTCATTGCAGAAAGATTACGACCCAGCCCTATTACCAGATGATTTGAACAAAGAAAAAGCCGCAGTAAAACTGCAAGCAAGCATCGAGAACTTAACGGTATTGCAAGATGTGCTCTATGCTCAAAATACCTATGGAGTATTGATTATTTTTCAGGCGATGGATGCTGCTGGTAAAGATGGCACCATTAAACAGGTAATGTCGGGAATTAACCCCCAGGGTTGCCAAGTCTATAACTTCAAGACTCCCACCGATGAAGATCTAGACCACGATTACTTCTGGCGCTATTCCCGTTGTTTGCCAGAAAGAGGGCGTATCGGCATATTTAATCGATCGTATTACGAAGAAGTCTTGATCGCTAGAGTTCATCCAGAAGTTTTGGCCAAACAGCAGTTACCATTTATTCCCAAAGGAGAACGACTTTGGTCACAGAGGTTTGAGGAAATTAATCAGTTTGAAAAATACTTAAACAATAATGGTGTTGTGGTTTTAAAGTTTTTCTTAAACATCTCCAAATCCGAACAAAAAAAACGCTTTCTCAAAAGAATTGACACCCCAGAAAAAAACTGGAAATTTGCCATGAGTGATGTAGCCGAACGACAGTTTTGGGATGACTATCAAACCACTTATGAAGAAGTATTTAACCACACCAGCACCAATGATGCCCCTTGGTATATTATTCCTGCCGATCGCAAGTGGTATACCCATTTGGTAGTTTCGGATATTATCAATCAACGCTTAGCAGCACTGGGCTTAAAATATCCCAGTGTTAGCCCAGACCATCAAAAATTGCTGCAAGCAGCTCGCCACTCTTTAGAAGCGGAAACCGACTAAGCAATCATCCCTCAGAATGTGCGATGATCTTGCTGAAATTCTGCTGTCTATATCATGACCTCCATCCCCGTCGATTCTATTCAATACAACGAGCAAGGCTTAGTGCCCGCCATCGTGCAAGATTATCTGGATGGCACCGTCTTGATGATGGCCTGGATGAACAAAGAATCTTTACTAAAAACGATCGAAACTGGTGAAACCTGGTTTTGGAGTCGATCACGCCAAGAATTTTGGCACAAAGGTGCTACTTCTGGGCATCTGCAAAAAGTGCGCAGCCTGCGTTATGACTGCGACAGTGATGCCTTGTTGGTAACAGTAGAGCAAATTGGCGATGTAGCCTGTCATACCGGTGAGCGCAGTTGCTTTCACCAAGTAGAGGGAGGCAAAAGCGCGCCACCTGCTGATACTCTTTCTAATCTTTATGGCGTGATTGTCGATCGGCGCGATCATCCGCAACCAGGTTCTTATACGGCTAGTCTATTTGCAGGCGGCGACAACAAAATTCTGAAAAAAATTGGCGAAGAGGCGGCTGAAGTAGTCATGGCTTGCAAAGACGACCAACCAGCAGAAATAGCTGGGGAAGTAGCAGATCTTTTTTATCATGCCTTGGTGGCTTTGGCTCATCATCGAGTTGACCTACGAGCTGTCTATGCCAAGCTAGATGCACGCCGCCGCTAAAAGCACAGGGAAATTGTTTTTATGGGTGCTAATTTGGGCAGTCTTAAACTAAATAGATTCCCACAGCGCTCATGTCTCATTGGTCGATCGTCGAACATACTGATCAACGTCTAGTCGCCCAGACTACCCCCCGGCGGAAAAACACCTCTTGGGTGGCCAAAATTTTACAGGCCGCAGTAATTATTTCGGCTTACTGTCCCGGCATTGCCGCTTTAATCTCTGGGTCGGAAATACTCCCAGCCACGGCAGTTTGTACTATCAGCAAAACTACCGCCAACAGGATGGATTGTCAAGTCAGTCGCAATCTATGGGGCAGGGTGATTCGCCGCCAAACCGAACAACTCGCTGAAGCTCCAGCTCCTCGCTTAGAATTGCAGTCACCTGGTGATACTAGCTTGTTTTATTTTGGTCTTTGTTGGTTAGTTGGGGTTACAGGGACTATGGCGACGATCCAAATCTTGCGAACTCGCAAGACTCGCTGGACTTTCGATCGGGCTACTGGCACCATCCAAAAGCAGTCGATCAGCTTAGTGCCCAGGCAGCCAAAAACCTTTGATCTAACAGCCATTGAAAGCTTGTACTTAAAAATTCCTGATCTTGACCTTAGTTTATTCCCGACAGCGATTTCCTTGCATCTCCAGATCCAGGCAGCGGCAGTAGTCGATCAATATACCCTCTGGGACAAACTGCGACCAGCCATCTATATTGCTCCGCACCAAGAGTTACCCGAGGTTTTGCACACAGTGATGCAGCCGATCGGAGCAGTGCTAAATTTGCCTTGGCAGTTAGCATTTGAGCAGCCCGGAAGAAATGGAGAGGAATACTTTATTTTTGATTTTGCCAACGAAGTGGTTAATCAATATTGCCAAGGAGCAAATATTTTGAGCATCGGCTTTGCCGAAATCAGTAGCTTCGAGGGCGAGGAACTCCTTACTGCGGTGGAGTCACCAAATAATTTAATTCGGCCAGAACGCAAAGCCATGCGATATCTGAATATTATTGTGGGCGATGGTATTCGCTTACAGATCCATCAATATGCTGGTTTCTGGGAGGTCGCCAATGCGGATATTTGGTTTCATCAACTCCAAGCTGCTTTGCAGACCTATTTCCCCGAGACACCGTTTGTAGTCAACATCCCTTTGTTAGCCTCAAGTTCGGCGATCGATACCAGTGAAACTATGAGTGCGACTATGGCAGAAGAAGAGCAAGGTGAGCTGGTGAAAGTCGCTGCTGGCGATTGATAGTCTGGCTGACGTTCCCGTTCACCCGCTACTACTAATCTTTTGGATTCGTCGGAAGGAATCAATACAGTCAGGTGCAACGAGTTTATTAGACTGTCGATTCACCTTCTGCTTCAGAGGTAGAATTATCGAATAGATCTATCAATGGCTTAAGATCGAGGTACATGGTGCGGTAGGGAGTTGAAGGCGGTAGAACTTCTTCAGCATTAACAAAACAAAAGCCGAATTTCTGATAAAAGCCAGAAGCATCATACGGCGGTGTCATGTCCTCATCATACAAAGCATCAACCGTCAGAAATCTAACACCGATCGCAGGTGCAATTTCACTTGCTACGTACTCGATCGACCACTCCACTAATCTACGACCTGCACCCTTTGCCCGTTTATCAGCGGCAAGTAATCCAATCTTGACGGCTGGAAAAGTTTGGTATTGAACACCTTCATCAATCAGAATGGGCTGGTCAAGATCCAGTTTGTCAGCGATCAGAGTAACATAACCAGCCAAAGAATCTTCAGACTGTAGAACCCAGCATTGACTGATGCGGGCGTTGATCTCTCGCTGAATGCGGCCTTGTCGCCAGTAGGTAACAAATTCTCCCCGCACACAGCGAAACCCCTGACCTAAACCACTCAGATCGGGGGTGACGCGCTCAACAGGCATTTTGGAAAAGTCGATGTTAGCGAATTTACTACTTGGAGGCATTCTCAGACTTCCGACGGGCGGCTATCTGCTTCATCAAAGCCAGGGCGGTTTCGTTCGCAACATGGCCATCGCTTTGAATCGCTTGGGCTAGCTTTTCAGCTTCGCTGCCAGAGACAGGCTTTGACACGGTGTGGAAAGGATATTTCATGGTTTTAGGATGGTCACTACCCCTATTTTAGCAAGGCTTTACTCCTTTTGTCAGTACTCCATGTGTAACTCTATGGTATAGGTATTCCGGCTAGACGAATAGCAAGCTTGACGGCTCCTTTAACCACCTCGGTTACTGTGGCAGTGCCGATCAACTCTCCCCATTTTACTAACTTTTCTTTTGCGATTGGTTCATTTTGAGCTTGAGTAGCAATATCTTTTGCAACTTTTTCTTGAGCCTCTTCAGGTGATTTGCCTTGTTGCTGTAGGAGATCGATCAAACGTTGAATCTGCTCTGTCACATGAGTTAAATCCTGATTCACGTTTATCGCTATATAATTTGCCATACCATTGCAAATTTGATCGAATTTATTTTGGAGAACAGAAGAATCTAGTTCATGTCTACATCGCAATAAGTCCTCTATTATCTGACTAGATATCCCATATCTGCTGGCGATATCAGCAATTTTTTGATCGTAAACTGTGTTGTCAGGCAGATTAGAGATAGTCATGGCAGTAATACCAGAGGAGAACCTACCGAATATTAAAAAATCTTTTAAGTCAGGATACCTAGCTAAAAAACTAACGATTGACGTGTTAACCGCTTCTGAAGGATTTTGCTGAAATTCATTAAAAGATAAAATTGTCAATTCAAATGATTGCAAAGAATTAACTAAACTAGTATGAAGCTTTTGCGCCTGTGCATAACATATTTGATAGTGATTGGGATCGGAATCTCTTGTTGCATCCATGCTATCAAACATAAAGCCCAGCAGGAAAAATGATTTCATGCTGAGTCATCATCTTTGCAGTACTTATTTCCACTCATGATTTAGTCAGTCTAACGTTCCCGCTCACCGGACTCATATAACCTTTACTTCAACCGATAGCCTCAGTCCGTTCCGGTGCAGCGGGGTTGTTATACGGCGTTTTATCTTTTGGGACAGACTTCAAAAGCAAGTTGTGAACGATAAAAACAGACATCAAATTCTAAGAAAAAATTCATCCGCCCCAAGAGTAAAGGTACATCATCAGACAAGCTCCACGCAAAAACCAACTGCACTGGTTCAAAATTGCC
>JANNEH010000173.1:0-2165 GCA_031378405.1 Synechococcales cyanobacterium OTE_75_metabat_409 | reverse complement strand
TATTAATAATACTATTTATACACATTGCATGAGAACTAATATACTAATAGATGACGACCTGATGAATGCCGCCATGCAAGCCACTGGCGTAAAATCAAAAAAAGAGACAGTGGAATTAGCGCTGCAAACCCTAGTAAGATTATCCAAGCAACAAAGTATTCGAGATTTTAAAGGAAAGCTCCAGTGGGATGGAGATTTAGAATCGATGAGAACTGATGGATGATTATTGTAGATTCTAGTGTTTGGATTGACTACTTTAACGGTAGAGAGATCCCAGAGGTTGCTACGCTCGATCGGCTGTTGGAAGCAGAGCTGTTAGGGGTTGGTGATCTAATTTTGGCTGAGGTATTGCAGGGGTTTCGTCAAGATAAAGATTATCAGACGGCCAAGAGATTATTAACTTCTTTGACAGTGTTTGAGATGTTAGGTGCGGAGATGGCGATAAAGAGTGCAGATAATTTTAGGGACTTACGGAAGAAGGGGATCACGGTGCGGAAGACGATCGATGTGATGATTGCGACTTTCTGTATTGAGAACGGCCATAAGCTGCTGTTCTCGGATAAAGATTTTGCGCCTTTTGTGGAGCATCTGGGTTTGATGGCTGTGGAATAATAAATCTATGTCCCAATTTCCTCATGTTCGGCTTTGCCGTCCCGGAGGGAATCGATTAAACAAAAATCTCTTTGAGCTGTGCCTGTCTGATTTCGGGGAGGTCAGCTTGCAGCGACCGGTTCAAGCCGAAACAAAGTTCATTGATATTTTCTTTACGCCTCGGGTGCCGATTCCGGCGGCGGCGACTTTGGGTTTGCTAGCTCAATGCGTTAACCAGAATCAGGTGGCTTTTGAGCCGTATCGAAATCCGGTTGTTAAATGTCAATTAAGTTGGGTTCTTCCGAGCTTTTGGTGATCAGGAAATAGCGATAGACTACTGTGGAAGATATTCTGTCGTGACATGAGCCTACAATTCCTCCAATGCGTGCTTCCTGGTGCCAACCTACTTCGTTTAGAGCGCTATGAAATCGATGCTGAGAACCAGCAACTGACTTTGAGCGTATCCTCAACCCAAACACTAGCCCAATGCCCACTTTGCTTGAATTCAACTGCACGTATCCACAGCCATTATGAACGAACGTTGATGGATCTGCCCTGTGTAAGCTTCAGGATGACCTTGGTGATGCAAGTTTATAAGTTCTTTTGTGATAACTCAGAATGTATTCGTCGCATCTTTACAGAGCGTATTGCCGAAGTTGTATCTCCTTGGGCAAGAAAGACAGCTAGATTGGTTCAGAAGATACAGACCATTGGATTAGCATTAGGTGGAGCAGCGGGTGCTCGCCTATCTCATCAATTTGGTGCTTTGGTTTGCGGAAGTACCATCTTGAATCATCTCAAAAAGCTCTCACTGCCAGAGTTTGAGGTGCCGAGGATTCTAGGCGTTGATGATTTTGCTTTTCGCAAGGGTCATAACTATGGAACAATTCTGGTTGATTTAGAGCGAAATAAACCTATTGCCTTGCTGCCAGACCGTAAAGCAGAGACTTTGGCCGAATGGCTAATTCAACATCCTGGAGTGGAAGTACTGTCCCGAGATCGCTCTAAGGCTTACCGAAGTGGGATGACACAAGGAGCACCAGAAGCCATACAAGTCGCTGACAGGTTTCATCTGGTGAAAAACTTAGGAGAGACCTTGGAAAAAGTTCTGGGAAATTATGATGCTGAACTGAAATTGATTGAGCAAAAGCAGCGTCAGGCTTTAGTTTCAACGGAGATGGTTGTCGTAACTGCTAAGTCAACAGCAACAGCCAATGCTCAAGCTCAAACACAGGCAAATCATCAAAAGCGAGTTCAGCAACAACAAGAGATCAAGAAACTAACTGAACAACAGTGGTCACAGATCGCTATTGCTCAGACGATCGGAGTCAGCGTTAAAACCGTACAACGTTACCTCAGCTTACCTGACTTGCCAGAAACACCTTCTCGAAGAAGTTCCTTAGGGCAAAGTTCACTTGAGCCTTACAAACAAATAATTTTAGAATGGTGGAATGCAGATATCAGACGGCCAAAAGTGCTGATGGCCTTGTTACAACAGAAAGGATACACTGGTAGTGATCGCACATTGACTCGTTACTTAAGTTCTCTGCGTGAGGCTCAGGGTCTACCACCTA
>JANNEH010000322.1:0-26904 GCA_031378405.1 Synechococcales cyanobacterium OTE_75_metabat_409 | reverse complement strand
CCTAGGTCGTTTTCGAGTACGCGGTTGCGCAGGACTTGTCTGCCGACGATGATGGCTGATCCGGCCAGGAGAATGATGAAGGCTGTCAGGTAGATGAGGGGAAGGCTGCTGCCGAGGTTCTGAATGCTAGAAAGATCCATGATTTTAAATGATTTTTTAAGGGCGATTACTGTTACTTTGCCATATTTTCAGATCGATCGTTGTAACAAATCTTAAATTTGCCTCGTCTATAGAATAAATAGGGAAACAAAAATTAATGAGGGCGGAGTAACTATGCATGAGCTTTGAATGAATGCACCCATGCATTGGCATTTATCAAGATGCATCTATGGATTCGATGGCAATGGAATAGGAGTGGCCGGTGGTCGCAATCTGGGGTCATATTCTGGTGCAAAACTTGGGATAATTGATGGTGACGGTCTACTTTGTGGCTCAAGAGGGCTAATCGATGGTGAGCTTGGCGATGGACTAACCGATGGATAGTATGTTGGACTGATTGAGGGGGATAACCTGATTAGGTTCTCAACTACTCTGTTTGATCCTGACACATTGGCATATTCTTTTTCATTCCCTTCACTACTCACACACCAATCAGTCTCATACACAAAATTCCCTTTGAATTGCTCGTAATAATCTTTGTTTTCATCAAACTCATTATGATCATAGCTATAGAAGTGTAAAATCTCATGTACGATCAATCCAGCCCAATTGTTAGCATCAAGAGTAGACAATCTGTCAGATCTTAGATTAATCGTGATATCTTTTTTGACTATTCTAGAGCTTCCGATGGTAGCCCAAGCATAATAATTTTTAGAATTTGTAGAGGGGTTTAGATCATTGTTGATATATAAATATTGCCTTCTTTTTTTACTTGGATAACTTGCCGGATCATCTACCAGAGAGCGTTGAGAATCAATAATAAATCTTTGTGCTGCTTCTTGGGGCGTTTCATCGGTATATTGCTTATCTATGGTATGGCGTTCAATACAACTCATTACCCGCTTGGACTGCATGAGTTTCTGAGCTTTTACTAGAGCTACCCAGATTGTTTTTCGTTGTTCAGGTGTAAAATTCTTGGATATTTTTGGAATAGGGAATTTCGACCAATATGAATTTTCATTAAATCTGCCCTTTTGGGGTTTGAAATATTCTCGAGAACCCGCGTAGTCAACATCATTTTTGATAGTGTTTGGCACTGCAATGGGAGTGTTGAGTTCAGTTGGAATAACTGGGGTGACTGGAATATATTCAACATTTTGAGCCAGAGTATTGAGTTCTTTTGTAGAAAACCACATACCAAATGCTACCAATAGACATATTCGAGTCGATCTTTTAGTCCCTAATTTTAAAAGACTCATAAGTAAAGCAGGCATTTATAGCCATGTAATGATAATTAGATCTTGGGTACTCTTTTGTAAATGATGCATTAATTTAGATAATTCGTTTGAAATAAAAAATCGACCATTTCCCTTCCTAGATTACATATCATGCAAAAAGGTTGGATCAATTTCATCTTGCTGGCGTAATGCCATCAAAAAATCATGGAGGGCACTGGGCTTGGCATCTAAAATGATTTGGGCATCTTCATGACTGCTATATTCATAGACTATGCCGCCCATCGTTTTGCCGATCGGGGGGTACAATTCCTCACGCATTTCGCCCACATCTACAAAGTCTACAATTCTGATTAGTCCTTTGACTCCTGATTCTCCAATATCTAAGAAAATGCCAAAAGGCAGGTGTTGGACTACTTTGCCCCGCACAAAAGTGCCGATTGGGTACTTTGCTTTGATGCTATACCAGGTTTGCTCGTCCATTTTTTTCTCTCATTTAACAATATCGATCAGCAGCGAGTCTTGATAGAGCAGTCTGGCAAATTAATGACCACCAACTCCTAAATATAATTCGCCAATCTTCGGGTCATTGAGCAGCGCTGCCCCAGTGCCCTCAAACTTGTCTTTGCCAGTATCTAACACATAGCCTCGATCGGCGATCGCCAAAGCCTTTTTGGCATTTTGTTCTACCAGCACGATCGAAGTGCCGTTACTATTAATTGCTTTAATTTGTTCAAACACATTGCTCACCAACAACGGTGATAAAGCCGCCGAAGGTTCATCTAACAGCATCATGGCGGGTTCCAACATCAGCGCCTTGCCCATCGCGAGCATCTGGCGTTCACCCCCCGATAAGGTGCCTGCTGTTTGTTTGCGGCGCTCGGCCAAGCGGGGAAACATGGTGAAAATTTGCTGTTTTAGCGGTTGCAGATTTACTTTGCGGGTAAAAGCGCCCATTTCTAGGTTTTCTTCTACTGAGAGCGATCGAAAAACGTTTGAGATTTGCGGCACATAGCATAACCCCCGCTCCACAATTTTATCGGGCGATAGGCCACCAATGCTTTGCCCATCAAACATAATTGAGCCAGTGTTGGGAGTTAGTAAACCACAGATAGTCTTGGCTAAAGTAGACTTACCTGCACCGTTGGGACCAATTACAACCACCAACTCACCGCGATTGACCCGGAAATTAATGCCCTGCAAAATATCCAGGTCTTTAATATAGCCAGCGCGTACATCTTTGACTTCGAGAATGGGGGATTGGGTCATTAACAGTATCCGACAGCAACTTCCCTATAATATGCCAGCGATGTTACAGAGACAATCGCTGGGCTTAGAACCGGTAGCTTTTATCCCCAACCCAAATTGCTACTGGTACCGCATGACCGTCTTTACCAATCTTGGTTTCGACCAACAGGCTGCGAGGCTGAAGACGACTGGCAACATTGATATCTTGGTTGACTTTAACTTGTTGCTGCTCGGGCATATAAAACTGTTCCAAGTCATACTTCACTCGCCAGCGATCGGAGACCCCGCGTAGTACGATGGCATTTAGCGGCACAGTAGTAAGTCGTTGCCCAGAAACGGCGATCGGCTTAGCTGCTGAACGTCCGTTACCGGAAGGCAGTTCCAGGGTGACAAAAATTTCTTGGCCACTAGGTAACTTCTTCAAGGCATCGCCACCGGACAACTTGGCCAAAGTATCTACATTAGAAATCTCGTAGCCCAAGGTTTGATAATAACCCCGCAGTAAATCTACCGGATCAACCGGCGCGGTTTGTAAAAATACGGTGGTGCCAGTATTCAGTATATATAGTGCCTGGGCTGGTACCGAGGCCAACAGGAGCAATTGCGCACCGAGGGCTAACCAAAAATTGCGGGCTGGAATTGAGCTATTGGTATTCATAGTGATATTTAGATAATTAAATTAACTGGGCGAGATTGACGCAACTGACGCTCAAACCACAGACCCACAGCAATGGTGGCTACTCCGGCTAACACAAAGAGCAAAGCTTTCAGCATCAAATCTGTCTGGGTAAAAGCAAACCAAGTCAGAATTCTAATGGTCAGTAACAGCCAGCCAAAATAGAATGCACCTCTATTGGCAGACATTAAGCCAGCCCGGATACAACCAAAAGTAATAGCTGCTAGCAAGATGAAAAATATACTGGGTGCGAAATGAGCAAGCTGTGGGTTGTTAACGGCACCCACTAGCAAAATTAAGCCAGTAGTAATCAGCCCTAACAGCAGTAAACCAAGATCAATCACAGTCCAACCTAGTCTCGATAGCTCCGCTTGCACCTTCGGTGATCGCCGTTGCCAGAGTAATCCCCATAAAACCACTGCAATTACAATAAATAATGTTCGATCGAGCTGCCAGTCCAGTAGCAATATCCGATTCTTGGCATTGAGGCGTAAAATTTCTACCAAAAAATAATCTAACGATAAACAAAAACAAGTCAAACCAGCAGAAAACACTGCTAACCTCTGACTCCAGCCCGCAAACTTGCTCAGTGGATGAGATAAATCTTTTTGGAGCTTGCCCATTGCCCACAAACAAAGTGGTGGTAGACCACAAACTACCGCGATCGCCAGTAAGTTAACCGGAGTTTTGTTGTAATCATAAAATCTGAATGTATAGCTAACTCCGGCAAACTGGAGTGAAGTCAACCAAGCGATTGTACTTAGGCCAAAAACAGGCAAAGATTTACAGCGATAAGCCAATAGCCCAAAGCTCACCGCCGCAAAAATCGGCATGTGTTCATACAGCAACTGTGCCCAAGAAGGAATAGAAGCCAAAACTCCTTGGTTAAAAGCAAAACTCCAATACCCCAGACCCATTAAAACAATGCTAAATACTCCCAAGGAAGCCATTTGAAGCAAGTAGGCCATGATCAATACCCCGATCGACCAGCCCATAAATAAAACGCCTACTTCACCGCCAATGTGAAAGAGCTGGGCTAGCAGGGCAATATTTGCGCCAAACAGCAGTGCCCCCAGCAATAAAAATCCTTCACCAAACCGGCGCTGATTGGTACCCAGTGGAGTGATGGCTGACTGTCGCCAGAGATAAAATCCGGTGGTGTTAACGGCTACCAAGGCCGTCAGCATCACCACGATCCGCCAGGTTTTGTCTAGATATTGCCAATTGGCTGCGACAAAACTTAATACTCCCAAGCCAATCAGTACACAGCCCAAGCCGGTCAAAATAGTCACGAAGTTATTACCAGCCTCATCTTCGATGCGATCGAACTGATACCGATCGGCCAACCGGACATAGAAATCTTGATCGATCAGGCCATCTTGCTGCCAAAGATTGGCCTCCTGACGCAGTCTGCGCCGAAAATCTGGTGTTTGCATAGAGCCAACCTCAATTAAAAATTATCTGGTTCACTTAGATTTTGACTTACAATCTCGATCAACATCAGCGACCTTGTATCACTTTCTAAATCGTCCATGGCTATCAATAAAGGGTGTTCCCTGAGCGGAGCCGATAGCGTAGTGTCGCCCTTCGGCGATAGGGAACACCATGGGATATCATTGAATGCCAATGGAGGTGGCTTCGGCTCCGCTCAGCCACCTGATCGATCTTTAGGCGCTTGACACAGGAGAAAATGGAACTACAGCAGTATTTACGCAGCCATGGCTTAGCAAAATTAATTGAAACTTATCGCATCAAGTCGGTAGAGCATCAGCAGTATCCTCACTTGATATCTTTAAAATACTCCCAAATCGATTCTCCCATGGGTGAAAAGATCGTCCAACAATGTCGGGGAATTGTGCTGGATCGATCGAACAATTGGGAAATTGTCTCTTATCCCTACGATAAATTTTTCAACTACGGGGAAGGCAATGGGGAGGTGTTTTATAGTGCCTCGATCGATTGGAGCACTGCCAAAGTCTATGAAAAACTCGATGGTTCTCTAATGACCTTGTATTTCCATGATGGGGCATGGCGAGTACAGTCTAGTGGTACCCCCGATGCAGCGGGCGAAGTGAGCGGTTTTGGCTTTAGTTTTGCTGATTTGTTTTGGCGAGTTTGGCAAGAGCTAGGTTATCAACTACCCGATGACACCGAACATTGCTTTATGTTTGAGTTGGTTACCAAGTACAACCGAGTGGTGGTGCAGCCCAAGTCTAATCAGCTTATTTTACACGGTGCGCGCCATGTGCCCAGTCGCCAAGAATCCGATCCGCAAATTTGGACGGAGCGCTATGGCTGGGAGTTGGTGAAAACATATCCTCTCAATGATTGGACGACGGTGTTGGAAGCGGCGAAGGAGCTGAATCCGATGGAGTCGGAGGGCTATATTGTCTGCGATCGATCCTTTAACCGGGTGAAAATTAAATCTCCGCAGTATGTGGCGATCGCTCATTTGCGTGAGGGCTTTTCCTCGCGGCGAATGCTGCAAATTCTTACTGCCAATGAGGGTGAGGAGTTTTTGACTTATTTCCCGGAATGGACAGAGCTACATAACACTATGAAGGTGCGGTATCTGGAGCTGGTGGCGGAAATTGAGGTGGCGGTGGCGCGGTATAGTTCGATCGAGGTACAGAAAGATTTTGCGCTGGCAATCAAGGATCTGCCCTATGCTGGGATGCTGTTTGCTTTGCGGAGTGGTAAGGCCAAGACAGTGCGGGAGTGTTTGCAAAATACTACGATTCAGAGGTTGGAAGAGTTAATGGGGGTGGATTATACTGATTTGGGATTGTAGGGGATTTGATGGGGTTGGGGCAAAATCATCGGGCATCTGCCACAGATCGTAAACATCGGCAAAAGGCTGGAGCCAATCCGGGTTCTGTAATAGCTCTGCGGCTATTTCCGCCAAGGTTTTGCAGCAGCTATCGGGGTAATTGCGGACTTGATCGGCATTAAACCGCACCACAATCCAACCCTGATGCAGGTTTTGATCGTCTTCAATAAAGCTGCCTGCTGCAACTCCGGCCACTCGCTGAGGAATAGTGTCGATCGCAATACTAATATGTAGTCGCGAACTGGCATCGATCAACATCAGCCCCGAGCCAATACTGCCATGAATTTTATCGGGAAACCAGCGGGACAAGGTAGTGATAAAAGCTGTAGGTAAGCTAGCCAGATCTTCGGCTACCGGCTCAGGAGTCATGGTTTGGGCTAAAACTTCTGCAACCCGATGACGACGATAGCTATTAATGCCTTCTGGAGTTTGCAGCCGTTCATGGCGAGTGTGATCGAACTCGTTTTCCCACTGCTGCCGCCGAAATCGATCCATTTGCTGATGGTATTCGTACCAACGATTACTATAGCTAGCCTGCATTCCACCCACATGTGCCAATAAAAACAACAAGCCGCTTATTAGTACAGCCCCAGCCACAAAATGACCCATTGTATAATTGGCTATCCCGCCTAACAGCACCGCTAAACAAGTTTCTATCTCCAACACCCAGAAATTAAAGCGGCGCGGTGGTTGGCCAGGATTTTGTAGCAGCGGCTGAGATGCAAAAATGGGCAATGCTACCTCAGATTGATAGGCTTTTTTGATCTTACGAGGTAGTTTGACGATCGGATATACAGACATGTTGGGAATGGCCGGTCTTAACCGGAGAAAAGCCAGGAGCAGCAGAATTTGTCTTTAGGTTGCCCCAGATTTTGCTCTAGATAGACATTTCGCTGGGGAGTGGCCAGAAATCAAAATTTCTGGAAATCAAACGGTTGCCAATATCACCCAGCCGCCTGGGTATCCTAGAAACTAAGCAACCCAGGAAGATTTTGTGAACCAACAGTGGACAAATACCCTCGAACAACGCTGGATCGCCCCAGCCTACGCTGGTTGGGTGGTTATTGCCATTTCGATCGGCCTCTTTGGCGCAGCGACCAACACCATGACCGGTTGGTTGTATGTTTTGAGCGCGATCGGCTTAGTACTAGCGGTAATCGCCGCGATTTTGCCGGTGCGTTCACTCCAGTCTTTGACTGTTGAGCATCTACCTCTCGCCCCAGTCACGGTGGGCGATGAACTGGCAATTAAGCTACGGATTCACAACAAAAGTCTGCAAACCCAGACCATGTTCCAGGTCTATGACCATTTACCAGATGCTCTGACCCTGGGAGCTATCGAACCAATGGCGATCGAACGGGTGCCTGCTCAGGGTAATTACATCGCTACTTTGCGTTACCCCACCCATCGGCGTGGAGTCTATCGTTGGGATCGGGTGGAACTGCGCAGTGGCCAGCCCTTAGGCTTATTTTGGTGTCGGCGGAGTCGGCGTGCTCCAGCAGAACTTTGGGTTTATCCGCAGCATCTGCGACTGTCTCGTTGTCCGGTAGTAGATAATTTTGCTAGCCCCAACTCGCTCGATCCCAGCGAAGCCCAACAACGTGCCCAGTTGGCAACCTATGGCACCACTCGCAGCCTCCGGCCTTATCGGATGGGTGATCCCTTACGGCTAATTCACTGGCGATCGAGTGCCCGCTATGGGGAATTTAGGGTCAGAGAGTTAGAAGCTGTTCATACCGCGCCGGTGGTAACAATTTGTCTGGATGCCAATGCTCCTTGGGCCGAACTGGAATTTGAGCAAGCAGTGGTCACAGCGGCTTCACTGTATTTTTATGCCACTGCCCAGCAACTCACGGTCAAATTCTGGACTTCCATGCATGGTTCTTTGCAAGGTCAGCATCAGGTATTGCAAGCCCTAGCCGAAATCCAAGCTGGTAATGGTACTGCCGCTCTCCCCACCGAGCCGCTGTTGTGGATTACTACCAATAGTCATGGACTCGACAATTTACCCCCAGATAGTCGCTACGTAATGTGGGGACAAAGTAACTCTAGAATGTCTGGACTGTCGATCGATCCCCAATCCCCGCTTGCTAATCAACTCCAGAAAAATTTGCAGACTCATGCCTAAACCACCGAAAACCAAAGTAAAACTGCGTAGAAGTGGTGATCAATTAACCGTAGTGGTGCCACGCAAACAGCAGCTCAGCAAAGAAGCGATTCACCAGATTATCATCACCCTGGCGATCGATGTCATGGCCTTAGTCTGTTTGGGTTTTACTGCTGGGGTAATTATTAGTATTAATTTAGGGAAAAATCCTGGAGTGGGGGCTGGGCTAGGAGCTGGTATCTCCGCCATCATTGGTCTATGGCTATTGGGGATGGCTTTTAGTAATTCCAAAGAGATGTGTAAACAATTATTCTCTGATACCTCGGTGTCGATCGATCAAAAGAACATGTCTTTGAGTACCCAGTTCTGGCGCTTTGATTGGGGCACACTCCGGCGCATTAAGGTCAAAGATATTACCCAAATTATAGTTACTGAATATAAATACATCGAAGGAGTAGATCCCAGTAAATCACCCTGCTTCTTGGTGTTAGAACTAGATAGTGGG
This sequence comes from Synechococcales cyanobacterium OTE_75_metabat_409, assembly GCA_031378405.1. GTDB lineage: Bacteria > Cyanobacteriota > Cyanobacteriia > Cyanobacteriales > Chamaesiphonaceae > JAAFHZ01. The sequence goes on along the minus strand of JANNEH010000322.1, from coordinate 18,204 downwards.
ACGGTGAATTTATTTACCTCAGAGCATCGACTCTCTAGAGCTGAAGCTAAGTGGCTGGGAAAAGAGTTAAGTCGGTGGTTGAATGTGCGCTTGGTGATGGAATAAAATAACTACTAAGTCAAAGCTTCACCTAAAGCATTGCGCAAATCGATCGCCCGTTTGTAAAAAATATCGTGATGATTATTGGGGTCTTCCCAAAGTGCTTTGTCGATCACTGCTGCCAAAGGCTTAGGAATAGTGGGATCTCGCTCTAAAATGGGCACCGCCCCATCTTGCAAAATTACTTGTAGCGGATCGCTTTTGCCAAAATCTCGTGGCGGCGAACCAGTCAACATATTATATAAACAAGCCGCCGCCGCCCATACATCCACTGCGGGCTGCACATACTTAGTATTGAGCAACTGCTGGCGCGACATAAAACTCGGAGTACCCATTACTCCCTTTTGACCGGTGAGAGTTTGACCACTCATCCCAGCTAGCTCAAAAGCTTTGGCCAAACCATAGTCCCCAATTTTAGCCAGGGTCTTATCACCGGTTCGACTCAGGAAAATATTGGCCGGTTTCAGATCGCGATGCACTAATCCTTGTCCTTCGCCGATCGAACCATCTGCTAAGCGCACCGCTGGCAGCACGGCATTGTGGGTATATTCCAAACCAGCCAACACCTGCAAGGTAATAGAAATCGCAATTTTCAATGGTATCTTTCCCCCTTGCCGCTCAATAAAATCGCTGACATTTCCTTCCAGACAGCATTCCATCGTAAAGTAAAAAATATTTTCCGCTTCACCATAATTAAAAGTCTGCACCACGTTAGGATGTCGCAGCACCTGAGTATTTGACATCTCTCGAACAAACATTTTCACCGCTCGATCGTTCACGGCTATTTGGGGCAGCATTACTTTTAGTGCCACCATTTCTTGGGTTCGATCGCACTGTGCCAAATACACCGCGCCACATTTACCACTTCCCAGCAGCTTGACGATCGTATAACCCCGAATCCCCGCCAATGAGGGATGATCACCAGCAGCCAGAGCTAATAAGTCATCGGCAGCCTGACGATTTTCTGGTGGCGCAAACTGCGATCGAGCTAATAAACTTGCAGCATCCGCAGTGTCTTCAATTTTTACCTCAAAAGCCGTGTAGCCAATTTGCAGCAAATCTCCATCCACCAAATCTCGCTCTAGAGCATCGGCATCTTTATCAGCAGATTTCTGCTGGGAACCAACCCGTTGGCCGTTGACATAAGTACCATTACCACTACCTAAATCTCTGACCCGAATAAACGGTGGATTGATATCGAGCAAACAATGATATCGGGAAACCTGGGCATGATCGGCATCGCTGGGCAGTCTCACATTACAGTCTTTATGGCGACCGATCGTGCAGACCTCGCGGTCTTCGTAAATGTACTGAGTGCCAGAGAGTTGGCCTTTGGTGATGGTCAGAACGACTTTGGTTGGCATAACGGCAAACGAGCGAGCTTGGCTATTATTTTATTCCCTTTAGGTCACAGACTACCCGAAAGCCAATTTTATTGCTGTGATAATTAGCCGGTGCCCAATGGCGCGAGGTCGATCGACAGACCTGTGGACTGCACCCCCAAGCACCACCCCGTAAAATACACTGACTGGGGTCACCATCGTTACGCCAAGCCGTCCCATCACTGGGAGCACCCATATAATCATCATGCTGGTAGTCGGCACACCACTCCCAAACATTTCCGTGGAGATCATGCAGGCCAAAAGGGTTGGCTGGAAAAATATCCACAAAACTGGTGGAGCGTCGAATCAGGCCAGCCGAGAACTTACTATCTTTAATACTACTGTCGTAGTTAGCTAAATTAGGGTAGAGCATTTGGCCAAAAGCAAAAGGTGTCTGGGTACGGGCGCGACAGGCATATTCCCACTCGGCTTCCGTCGGCAAACGGTAAACCTGCCCCAGCCGCTCAGAAATTTGGGTACAAAAAGTCATGGCATCGTACCAAGAGACATTTTCCACTGGCAACCGATCGCCAGCAAAATGAGCTGGGTTATGCCCGATCGCCGCTAGGTACTGTGCTTGAGTAATCGGAAACTTACTGATTTGGAAAGGTGCAATAGTAACTAAATGCTGCGGACTCTCCCGGTTTAAACTACCCGAGTCGCTGCTACCCATAAAAAAATCGCCGCCGGGGATATCTACTAGCTCTAGCTCGATATTTTTACCCCGCCAAAAGCTGCCCGATCTCAATACAGTTTTGTGGGTGGTCAGGGTTACATCTACTTTGGTAGAAATACTCTCCACCTCACTAAAGCGCAATGCTGCCCCGATCGCCGATTGCCAGTCGGTATCAATTTCTGGATAGCTGTGCAGTGGTGTACGTTGCTCTTCTAGTTTCGATTCTTCATCTAAGCCCAGCATCCGGCGGAAGTCGGCGATGGTTTGGGGCCGAGTAGCAGGATTATGAGCCATGCCCTGCAAAATCGCTTCGTTTACTCGATCGCTCACAGTTGCATTGAAGTGCTGGGGCGCAGGCATATCTACATAACTGCGAAAGTTGGCCGGGATCGGCACCTGGGCAGTCAATAGGTGATAACAAGTAGCAGCCAAGGCATAGACATCGGAGTACGGGCCAGCCTCACCCACTTTGTATTGCTCTGGTGGGGCATAACCAGCCGTGGTGAAATTGGTCACATTGGTGCTGTTATTGGCCACCGCCAAGCCAAAGTCAATCAGTACAGCTTGCTTGGTTTTGTGCCGCAGTAAAATATTATTCGGTTTAATATCCCGGTGTAAAAAGCCTTGTTCATGGCAATAGCCGATCGCTTGACTGATTTGATTGATATAGGTTAAAGCCTCTGTTTCAGGAATTTGGCCACTTTCATCGGCATAGTGGGCGAGTTCTTCGCCGTGAATATACTCCATCACCATGCCCCATAGGCCGTCTTCTTGAATTAGTTCATAGACCTGGACAATATGCGGATGCTGACAGCCCTTCAGAATCATTGCCTCATTCACAAAGCGCTCTTGCCGATCATCAAAATCGGCTCGGTTCTGCTGGAGATGGTTCAGGGTTTTAATCACCACCTGGCGATTGACTGCTGGCTCTAATGCTAAATAAGTCACACCAAAGCCACCCGCCCCCAAAACTTTTTGGATACGAAATCTGCCGTTTTTGATTTCTTGATTATTTTGCCAAACTTGCATTAGCGATCGGGGGTAGAAGGAGAGGCTTTTTGCACGTGCCTCCTTTTGTAGTAATACCCACCAGCAGGCCAATCTGCACAGATTCCAGATGAATTTCGGACGAATTTTGGCCTATTTACCCAAAAGCTTTACGCAACCCACACCGCCAAAATACAAGCCCAAAATCGCTCCAGCCAACAAGCTTTGGGTAATGGGATCGGTAGAAGGGGTGACAACTGCTCCAATTACCATTGCCGATACCACCACTGCTCGCCAGCTTTTCAACATTTGACCAGAGGTGACAATGCCCAGCAAAGCCAGCAAGATCTGCACTACCGGCACCTGAAATACCAATCCGGTTGCCAAGAGCAGCACTAAAACGAACTCAAAGTAGCGTTCGATCGACCAGAATTGCTCCACCACGTCAGCACCGTAGCTGACCAAAAAATTCAAGGCGGCTGGAATTAATAAATAGTAGGCAAATACTAGTCCGCCCACAAACAAAAAGCTCGATCCAATTACTACTGGCAACACCAACTTCCGCTCGCGCTGGGTCAACCCTGGTAAGACGAATTGAATAACCTGATACAAAATAACTGGGGTAGCCACCAAGATACCGCCATAGCCCGCCACCTTAATTGAGACAAAGAAATATTCACCCGGAGTAAGCTGCAAAAACTTCACGCCTTTGGCCGGTACTTCTAACAGCGTTACCAACTGACGCACTATCGTAAAGCAGCCCAATGCCCCGATCACCACCGCAATCAAGGCGTAAAAAATGCGGCTGCGCAGTTCTTCTAAATGGTCAAAGAAAGACATCTCTACTTCATGGGGCAGCTCTGGATCAGGCTCCTCTGTTACCAAAAAATCTTCTACTAAGAAATCTTCGTCAGGTGGCTCCCATAGCTGAACATCCTGATCCGTCATGTTTTCCACCACAGCTTCTACAGGATCTTCTTCTATCGGATTTTCAGTGGTGTCTTCCACAGAAATGTCTTCAACGGTATCTTCAGTTTCTGTGCTCATACATACATGCAACAGGGTCAGCAAAGATCATTATAGGGCTGGAGAGTTCGAGCAGGTGGCAAAAGCCGAATCTTCTCATCAGCTTGCCAGGGTCATTTTAGATCTCAGTTAACAAATCTATTGACTTGTTGTCAACTGTAAAGATTAATACCAAAGATTAAAAATATGCCCAATTTGGTTAAGAAACTTGAAGATTTACAGCGATCTTGATCACAATTGCCAAATTTTTTTTCTAAAGCTCTATCAGACTTTCAGCATAATTTACTGGCAAAATTGAGCCTAATGTAACTTTTTCTATTAAGAGAGATCGGTTACAGTATTGCTGTAAGGGATGTTTAACCGAAATTATTATTAATTATGAAAGCAATGATTCTGGCGGCGGGTAAGGGAACTCGCGTTCAACCAATTACCTACACGATTCCCAAACCTCTGATTCCGATCTTGCAAAAGCCGGTAATGGAGTTTTTAGTAGATCTACTTCGCGATCATGGTTTTAATGACATTATGGTCAATGTCAGCCATTTGGCGCAAGAGATTGAAAGTTACTTTCACGATGGTCAACGTTTTGGCGTGAATATTGGCTATTCTTTCGAGGGTTCGATCAGCGATCGAGGTGAATTGGTAGGGAAAGCCCTCGGATCGGCGGGGGGTATGAAGCGCATTCAAGACTTCGCGCCTTTTTTTGATGATACTTTTGTGGTTCTCTGCGGTGATGCGTTGATCGATTTGGATCTAACGGCTGCCGTCAAGTGGCACAGAGAGAAAGGCTCTCTGGCTACAGTGGTGATGAAGTCGGTGCCCAAACAAGAGGTACCTAGTTATGGGGTGGTGGTTACAGATAAAGACGGAAAAATTAAAGCCTTCCAAGAAAAGCCTTCGATCGAAGAAGCCTTGAGCAACGATATTAATACCGGAATTTATATTTTCGAGCCAGAAATCTTCAACTATATTCCTTCTGATGAAGAGTACGACATTGGTAGTCAGCTCTTTCCGAAACTAGTAGAAATGGGCGCACCTTTTTACGGCATTTCCATGGACTTTCAGTGGGTAGATATTGGCAAGGTACCCGATTATTGGCAAGCTATTCGTAGCGTGTTGATGGGCTACGTGAAAAACGTTCCCATCCCTGGTCATCAAGTAAGACCCGGAATTTATACCGGACTCAACGTCTCGGTAAACTGGGATAAGGTCAATATTGAAGGCCCGGTATATATTGGTGCAATGACCAAAATCGAAGATGGTGCCACCATTCTTGGCCCTTCGATGATCGGTCGCAACTGCCATATTTGTAGCGGTGCGCGCATCGATAATAGCGTGGTGTTTGAATACTCTCGCATCGGCGGTGATGTTTGTTTGATGGACAAACTGGTATTTGGTCGCTATTGCGTAGATAAAACCGGCAACACGATCGACCTGCAAGCTGCGGCTCTCGACTGGTTGATTACCGATTCTCGCCAGCCGATGTCTAAAATCAACAAAATGTCGCCTCTAGAAGCCCGAGCGATCGTCCAAATGTTTAACTTCAATGACAGTTCCCGCTCTGCTTGAAAGCAACCTTGAAACATGATGTAATCATCAGCCCCCTGCTGGGGGGGCTTTTTTTGTGTCCAGATCGCAACCTGGCACAACCCTGATCAGCAGTAGATTTCCTTTTGTCCCGAAACAGCCCAGCATCAAGAGAAAAGAGCATTACTCAGTGGTATATCGCTGGAGCGGGTGTTGTACCGAGCTTCTGGTGGTAGCTGTGAAGACGGTTTGGCGCTGTGGAAAACGCCGATCGTGCCCATTTATCTTTTTTTCCCTGATGACTAAACTCACTAGGTACCGACATCTGTGGGCGTGCTTTTTGGCACTTTCCACCACTGCCCTGGTTGCCAACCGAGCGATGGCCACTGGTAACAACTTTGATACAGCTCAATCGATCGATCTGAACCAGCGATATGAAGGCTCGCTACCAGTCGGCCAAGGTCGTCACTGCTATCGGCTGAATGTCCCGAATGGTAAAAAAGTTACCATCCAAGGCAGTAATAATTATGGTGCAGTATTTGTTTCGGCCTATACCGGTCGTGGCAATTTACTGATTGGCGAGACCCAGATCTTATCTTCTTTTCAGCCAACTGCTCAAGTGCAGACTGAAGAAACTGATGGTTCGGTCATGGTGTGTGTTGATAGTGACACCGCCCAACGCCAAAAAGAACATCGCTATAGCTTACAGGTGGCGATAGCCGGGGAAACTGCTGTGGCCAAAGCACCAGCTAAACCAGTACCAGTTGCGGCCACCATTACTACCAAGCCCAAAAACCCTTTAGTAGTAGTCGCCAGAGCACCAGAAACGCTTTACCCACAGCCGAAGACCCGTAAAAGCGAAGCTCGTGAATCACAAGTTTCGCCTTATGTGAACTCCCCCTTGCAGCTAGCTGCCAACTCTCGATCTTTTGATCGAGGTAAAGATGGCAGTACCAGTGGTGATGCTGGCAATAGCTTCCAAACAGCCAGGGCTGTTGTGCCAGAGCAAATGTATGGCGGTTATCTGAATGCCAAGGGTAAAGACGATCGAGATTGCTATATGTATTCTGACCTGCCCCGGGGCAGTAAGCTCAAAGTAGCTGTAGCCAACAATGATGGCATTTTAGGCATCTCTGCCTATAGCGATCGAGGCAGCATTTTAATTGGTCAAACCTACATTATTAACCAACAAGGTACTCTCCAGACCGAAGCCACTAGTGGTGATGTGATGGTTTGTATGGATACCGATGGTGAAAAGTCTGACCATCAATACACTTTTAATGGTCGAGTAGAAAACTAATTGATAGTAAGTACACCAGATCACAAGCCCTGCATGGATTCATTTTCATGCAGGGCTTTTTCAGGTCTATAGTGGGCTAACACTAGGAGTAGGCACGGGCGGCTGTGGTGGCTTGGTGGCCGTCGGTTGCAACTTCATTGCTACGATGCCAGCAATTGCTAAAGCGACAGCAAAGCTAGTAATTCCTAACCACAAGAAAGATTTTTTCGGTGCGCCCTGACCAGTCGGTCCTGGGGGACCAGATAACAATAGTGTACTATTAGGGGTTAAATTCAAAGCAGTAGTCGTAGGATTTGACTCGTTGACTGGTGCAGAAACTGTTTCTCGGGGTTGTTTGACCCGGCAGTGAATCAAACCCACTGTCACATTGTCATGACCATTGCGAGTATTGGCGGTAGTAATCAACCGATTGGCAGCAGTGGCCAGATCAATTTTACCTTCTAATACTGGCAACACATCCTGCTGCCAAAACTGCTCTACCCGACTATGGTCACTCAGTCCATCTGAGCAGAGCAGAAAAATACATTCTTCGTCTACTACCATCCGATGTACCGTGGGATGCAAGCTGGTAGAAGAAGTCATCCCCAACGCTTGAAACAGTGAGCCAGAGCCAGAAGTGGCAGTAGCATCTCGATACAGAGCATAACCCAAGCGCACTTCCCGCGTGGCTAAATCATCGTCTAAAGTGACCTGTTGACAGCCGCTGCGGGTAATTCGATAGACCCGGCTGTCACCCACATTGGCCACATAAGCTTCATGGCCTTGGATGATCGTCAGAGCCATGGTGGTGCCCATGCGCTGGCGCTCTTGACGACTTTCGCTGTCATTGCGCAGACTAATTTGGTCATTGGCCACACAGACTGAGGTGGCAACTTGACTAATCGTCGATTCGGGGTTGCGGTTCTCGGGCTTGGTCAAAACATTTTCTAACCGGTTGCGGATAGTCTCGATCGCCAGATTAGAGGCCACCTCACCACCCTGATGTCCACCTACCCCATCACAGACGATCGCCAGAGTCAGGTCATAACCGGTGCGATATTGTAAATCTCCACCGGGTGCGGGATAGCAAGCATCTTCGTTTTGGCCGCGACTTGGCCCGGTATGACTGAGAGTTAAATACTCGCATTCTAAAAACTGCCGCTGACTACAGACAGCTAAGTTTTGATCGAGGATGGCCACCAATTGCTCAGCTTTTTTGATTTCACCAGAAATCAGCCCCTGACAGATTTTTTCCAGCGACTGAGCTGCTCCAATCCGGGCGTTCTTCAGCCATTTTTGCCACAGATAGCCCAATTCGGTGAGTTGGGGAGCTGCTGTATCGATCGATAGCTCTAATGCTTTAATAATCCCCTGGTCTACCCGCAGCAATTGGGGGTCAAGCAAAGTTGAAGCACAGCCCTCATCTAAAAAAGGCTGCCACAGACGGGCAATTTGCCATAGCCAGTTAAGCTGACGCATCGAACCAGCCGATTTCCAACCGGTTTCAATATCTGGCATCAATTCGCCGTTCATATTCGCAGCCATTAAACTGCTATGAATGGGCGCATTTTCCACCAGCCATAACAGAGAATTTCGCCGCCCACTGCGATTCACATTCAGTCGTCCATAGATTTGGGGAAGATGCTGTTTATATGGCAGCAGACGGAGATACTTGGTGATTTCTTCCGGGATCTTATCTACTTTATCTGGCGGTAGAGCTGGTTTGGTATCTAATAAAGTGCGCTTGGCCACCAGCAGATAACGACCATTAATTACCTGCCCAATCTTCATCTCCGCTAAATCATCACCCAGCACCCACAAATAAATTTTGGGGATCGGAAACCGACAATGTGCGCAAACACTCTGACTCACTTGGTTGGGAGCCTGACATTCTGGGTTGTAACAAACGATCGATGCCGCCATAGTTTTTTCGAGGGGTGGGTGCCCCCAACATCCGCTGGTAGATTGATTATGAGATAAGGAAGTTAAGTCCCTTACTAGCCCGATAAATGAGCATAAGGAAAAGTCTACAATCAATTGGACTACTGGAGTTATCCGGTTTTCCTCATCGCGCTTAGTTTATTCTAACCACAAGTTTTGTAGGCTACCTTTCTTTATATTTTTCCCATGATTTATCCTTGTGTACCACCTGCCCCTTTACAACCCGGAGACTTGCTACGAGCCATCGCTCCCAGTGGTCGCTTGCGCGAAAGCAAAACTTTTTGGGCAGGAGTGGAAGTATGGCGCGCTCAAGGGTACCGCGTGCAAATAGACGATGATGGCAGTCAAGGGTGGGGGTACTTGGCTGCTACCGATGCCCGCCGCCGAGAGCTATTGGCAGCAGCCTGGGCAGATCCAGCTTGTCGAGGAATTCTGTGTGTACGAGGCGGTTATGGTGGAGCAAGATTACTAGAAGATTGGCAGTGGCCAGCCGCAACTACACCAAAATGGCTAGTGGGTTTCTCAGATATTACTAGTCTGTTATGGAGCCTAACACATTTGGGCGTAGCCGGAGTCCATGGCTCAGTTTTAACCACCATGGCCGCAGAGCCGGACTGGTCAAAACAGCGTTTGTTTGATTGGGTTGCTGGTCGATCGATCCCGCCCTTAGTAGGCGAAACTTGGGTAAGCGGCATTGCCCAGGGCTTTTTGTTGCCTGCTAATTTAACAGTGGCTACCCATTTACTCAACACACCAGTGCAGGCATCGTTACAGAATATTATCTTGGCGATCGAAGATGTCACTGAAGCCCCTTATCGGATCGATCGGATGTTGACTCAATGGCGGGCTAGTGGGGCATTAAAATCGGTCAAGGGCATTGCAATTGGTAGATTCAGTCAGTGCGAGGCGGGAGAGGGTGTTCTTAGTTTGACAGTGGCAGAGGTGCTGCGCGATCGATTAGGAGATTTGGGCATTCCGATCGTCGCTGGGCTACCTTTTGGCCACGATGGCTGCAATGCGGCTTTGCCCGTAGGGGTAGCGGCAATATTAGATGGTGACCAGGGCAAATTAGTCATCTGCTAAGGTCTGGCGGGCTTCCCACCATTTATTGAGCTTTTGATAGATGCCACTGCCGATCGCCCCGGCCATTAAAATACTGATGGCGGGCATAAATAGTGGTTCCCAGAGGCTGCGCCACAGATCTAAGCCCAAATTTACGTTGCTGGCTTTGCCACAGAGTCCTACAACGAACCAGCCAAAGATTGCCAAGACAAAAAAGACGTTGGCAGTGAGCAGCAGATTGATGACGTTCCAAATTTTATCTTTCATAGCCAAATATTTTACGCCATCGTCAGTCAAATTCTAGTCAACTTCCCATCAGCCTCGTAATTTAAATCGGCAAAAATTTGTCCCGATCGAGCCAGACTCTGGCTGTATACGGTTGCTATCGATGTCATAAATTCATGATGCGATACTGCTATATCAATTACGGGTTCACATGCTAAAAAACTGGTTACTCATTACTTCTGTGCCCTTCTTCGTAGGGTTCAGTGCCACCATGCTCTGGAACAAAGATCCTGGACAGTCTGCGCTAGCAGGCTCGGCGGGAGTACTTGGTGTAGCCACTGGCATGGGGTTGTCTCGGCAGCAGCGCAAGCAAGAATTAGAACGGCAACTGCAATCTATCCAAGTTATGGTCAAGACCTTGGAGCAACAAGAAAAGACTTTGGGGCAACAGCTCCAAAACCACCAAGATAATCGCCAAACTGTCCAGCAGCAAGTTGAACAACTAGAGCAACAGCTAGCCAATCTGCAATCTCAACAACAGGGACAAGCAGCTTCGGTTGCTAAGGTCGTTCGAGAACTAGAACCCAATAGAAATAGGGCGGGCGAACTAGAGGCTTCCACCCAGGCTAAACGGGCTGAACTGGCTACCATGACGGCAGAAATATCGGCATTACAGCAGCAACAAGCCACTGTGCAAACTTCGATGCTGAATTTGCAAGATATTGAAGCTGAAATTACTATTTACTCTGCAACCAAGACTCAGTTAACTTTGGAAGTTACCAAGTTAGAAAATTATCAGTCTGAAATAAAAATTCAGATTGCTGATGACAAAGATATTTGCGAAAAGGCCGAAGAATATCTCCAATGCATTGACCAAGAAGTTGCCGATAAACGCGAAGATTTGTTAGAGCTAGATATTAATATCAAAGCCAAATCAACTGAGCTAAATCAGTGCAGAACTCAGTTAAATGCCCTCAGCCAACAAAAAAATGAAGCTGAATCGGCATTAACTAAGTTGGCGATCGAACTGCAAAAAGCTGGCCAAGCAGTGCTTGACCAAGAAGACTTACAACAGTCGGCTGAATTGGAAGTTGCTCAGCTAGCTAGCGATATTGCTTCCCTGAAGTTAGAGATATTAGATTGTCATACCCAAATGACTGAACCTAGTCTACAGTTTGTAGAGGTTCCTTCAGCAGTAATATCTGTGGCAGAATTTCTCCCGAGAGAACTTGCTGATGTGCAAGAAATCAGCCTGATTTCAGCTAATTATTTTACTGATCTATGTGATATGGAGTTAGCTGAAATTGATCTAAATGTGATGGATTCAGATAGCATGACTTCAGAGTCGATCAGTTCAGACGAATCGGATCTAGATGACATGACTTTAGAGCAAGTTGACTCTGATGAGATATATCTAAATGACATGATTTCTGCGCCGACCAGTTCAGATGAATTAGATCTAGATGACATGACTTTAGAACAAGTCAGCCCAGACCAAACAAATCTGAATGATCTGCTTTTGGGGCAGGTCAGCTTGGATGATCTGGATTTGAATGGTATGACCTTGGAACAGATTGGCTTAGATGGAATGGATCTGAACAGTATTGTTTTAGTAGACAATATTGACCTAGATGTGATGGATCTACTAGATATGAATTTATTAGATATTACAGATCTAGATGATATGACTTTGGATCAAAGCGACCTAGAAGACAGCTTGACTAACGTTGTCAGCGATTGGTCAGCCAGCTTTACTGAGAATCCTCACCTGCAAGTTTTGCAACACATCGACCAACATGGTTCGATCGCCCATTTTGAAGTTACTACCTTGCTGAATGATAAAAAATCAGCCAAGCTGTTTGGCAGTAAAGTACTGGAATACGCCCAGCTCTTGCCATTTGAGATTGAGATAGAACCTTCTAAGAATGGCAACAGATACATTAAAAGAACTGGTGTCTTAGCTGCTATTTCCTAGATTTAATCAAAAAAATATAGTAATTCCCTCATCGGCGGAGTCAATTATAAATTGCACTTTACCTGTGAGGGGATTGCCATAACTACGGGTTATTTCTTTTGACCAACGATCACTGCGCCTTGATCGGTGAGGTTAATTTTTTCGATGTTTAAATTGCTGAATTGGAGATAGTTGGTAATATTTTGCTCCAGAGCCGATCGAGATACTCCCATTTGTTTAGCAACATCATTTAAGGGCAGTTCTACTTGGCCAATCTGGAGTTTGCTATTTGCCGAAAGCTGAGTTTGCCCATCTTTAACCAATAGTTGGCCGACTACGCCGATATATACTGGTTTGCCGCGCAATTGGGGCATAATCTTTACCAGTCTATTCATCATCTCGGTGCGAGGGTTAGCAGGCATATTTTCGAGTTCTGCCAGATCGACAATTGCCCCAGTGCGAATGCGGTCTTGTTGGATCTGGGTTTTGATTCTTTTGATGGCAGTAGGGAGAGTTTTGGTACCACTACTTTTATTCAAACCGGCCACAATTAAGTTGTCAATTTCTGCACCAGTTAACTGCTCTTGTACTGGCCCAGGTTTGGTTTTTTCAATCTTTTCTTGGATGATATTAGCCGATCGAGGAGTATCCCCAGTAGTAGATGGAGTTGGTGATGGGGTAGAAGTATTATCAGAGACTGGCTCAGAGGTTTCGGTGATCCATTCGGGTAAAGCAGTGGCTCGCTGCCAATAAAAGTAACCAATACCGATAGTCAGGCCGATCGAGCAAAGAGTTATCAGGGCAAGGATTTTCTTCATATTTTATCGTAGGCTTAGCTCTCAAGAAACTGAGACTTTCTCCCAGAAGAGTCTCCTCAAGGTAAAATCGCAGAGTTAAGCGATCCTTCCCACGATAACTGATGACCAACTCAATTGGTGTTGTCTCTAAACTGTTTGGTAAATTGGCCAAGGGTTCATCTGTTCTGAGTCTCCAACAGTGTCGCCTCAAGTCTGGCTATGGCATTGAAGGAGATATTCATGCTAACCCCTTAAGTCCAAGGCAGGTGCTGATTGTGCGCCAGGAAGATTTGCAGCAAGGTTCATTGGGCTTTGGCCCGATCGCCGAGATCAGGCCGGGACAGTTTAGCGAAAATATCTTGATCAAAGAGATTCCCCCTGACCAGTTTGTGCCCGGTGCGGAGTTGCGGTTTGCTGGCGGAGCGGCAATTCGGCTGACTTTTTACTGTGAACCTTGCAAAAGAATTGCTGGCTTGGTGTGGTCTCTGTCAGATATTGCCCAGAAACGGGGAATTTTGGGTGTAGTGGTTAATGATGGTGTGTTGGCGGTGGGTACAGAGTTTACGATTCAGTCTGGGGTGTTTGAGGCGTTGTCAGAGATCCCTTATCAGCGGTTTTTGGATTTTTTGGCGAAGATTCCGCTGGGTAAAGTGGCTACATACCAATCGGTGCTGGTGGGAATTGGGGTCGACCGAGGATATTTGCGGGCTATTCCTGGATATTTGCAAAAAGCAGTACTGGCAGGATATCCAGCCCATCGGGTGTTAGATTCTAAAGGCTGTTTGACGGCACATGTGGCTGGACAAAGAGCACAGTTGATAGCAGAGGGAATCGAGGTGATTGATAATACAGAAAAACCAGCAGTTTTGATCGAGAAATATTTGTGGATTGGCAATTATTGGATTCATCCATATCCCGGTTAACGTTAGGGGCGTGGCCTTGTGCCCGCCCGCACCGTCAATGTACCCCGCCCAATAATTCATTGATATCGATCGAATTCATCAGGGATCATTGGTCGATCAATGGTGCTCGCCACGTTTATTGATCTATATAGCATCCCCGACCTTGCTGATTTCCATAGCAATACCCCGATCGAACAATTCATTTCTCAATTCTTCTAGTACATCGATCGCTGTAATATCGCTATTTGGCAATACCCTAGTTTCCAAAACTAATTTCTGGATACTGGGTAAATCGGCGATCGTCTCCATTACTCCTCCACGCAAATCCTCGGCATTAGCAAAACACAGTGGTGCATCATAGCGATAAATAATCGAATTATCTGATACTGTCGTCACGGTTACTTGAGGATGCAAAAGTCGCCAGAGCAATTCCACCATCGACAAACCCACTGCTACAATTACCCCCAAAGTAATATCTGTAAACACTACCCCCAGCAAAGTCACGATCGCCAAGCCAAATTCACTGCGCCGCAACTGATATAACCTGATGAATTCTGGGATATCAATCAAGCGGGTGGCGGCAAAAATCAGCAGCGCCCCCAAAGCTGCTTTGGGAAATAGCGCCAACACCGGACGCAAAAACAACAGCTCCAAAATCACCACCACCACCGCCACGATCGCATACAACTGGGTCTTGCCGCCAGCCGATTCGCTCAAAGCTGTACGACTAGCACTACTACTAATCGAAAATCCATGGGTCAAACCATTACTCAAATTGGCCACACCCAAAGCCAATAACTCCTGATCGGCGGCTATCCCATAGCCATTGCGGCTGGCAAAAGCCCGCGCTGTGAGCACATTATCGGAGTAACCTACCAAAGCAATCCCTAAAGCTGGGAGCAGCAAAGATTTTGCATCCTCGATCGACACCTGTGGCAATCCGAAGCGCGGTAAACCAGCCGGAATCACCCCTACAACTGCCACCCCCGCCTGCTCCAAATTTCCCACTGCGACCCCAGCAGTAGCTAGTAATACCGCCAGCAATGGAGCAGGAAAGGCCGGAGCGAGTTTCTGAACCGCAAATAAAAAGATCAACACAAACAGGCCGATCGCCAAAGTCGGCCAATGATAGAACCCCAGATTTTGCCAGACCTCTGTTAAAGAACCCAGTACCGTTTCCGCTGTGGTATTAATGCCGGTTAAATTACTCATCTGACCAGCCATCATCAGTAGCGAAACCCCGGTCATATAGCCCACCAAAATTGGCTTGGAAAGCAAATTAGCCAAAAATCCTAACCGTAACCCATAGCCAATCAAACAAATCACCCCTACCAACAAAGCCAATAAAGCCGCCAGATCCACTGTATTGCTATTACTAGTAGTCAGCGAGGCCAAAGCCGTAGCCGTGAGCAAAGAAATGCCCGATTCCGAACCGATCGATAATTGAGGAGATGAACCCAACAGGGCATAGACCAAAAAGGGCAAAATTACTGCCCATAAGCCAGTAACTGGCGGCAACCCAGCCAACTCGGCATGAGCCAAGCATTGTGGGGTCAAATATGCTGCTACGGTAATGCCCGCTAACAGATCACCGCGCCACCAGGCTCGATCGTAAGCTAAGATTTTTTGTAGTCCCAAGAATTTGGGGAAGAGATAATTTGGCAAGGTACACTAGACTTGATCAGATATATTCTGATGGTAGCTTCACTCATCCCCTTCCCGATGCCTCTCAAAGCAGTTCTTCTCGATTTCAACGGTACGATCATCAACGACGAACCTATTCATCGCCAGCTAATCGACGAGCTATTACTAGCCGAAAACCTCCGTCCGGCTCCCCGTAACTATCGACAGATCTGTCTGGGCAAAAGCGATCAAGCCTGTTTGTTAGAGCTATTAGCCGACCAAGGCAGATCGATCGGGGAACTTCAATTGCAAAAGCTGCTCACCCAAAAGACGGCTGCCTATCAACAGCGGCTGGCAGCGATGGCCGAGTTGCCGATCTACGAAGATTTGGTAGCTTTTTTAGATGAATCCCAGTCTGCTGGTTTACAACTGGGGATTGTCACTGGAGCCATGCGATCGGAGGTGGAAGTCGTGCTTCGCCAGACTGGTTTGGCCGATCGATTCGCTACAATCGTGGCCTATGAAGATATCAGTGCTGGTAAACCAGCACCTGCCGGATATTTGTTGGCAGCCGATCGCTTACAAGTACGCCCCCAGGAATGTCTGGCGATCGAAGATACTTTTCCCGGCTTGTTGGCCGCCAAGGCCGCCAAAATCCCCGTAGTTGGCATTGCCCATACTTATCCTTTTCATATGATGCAGCGCTTATCTAACTGGGCGGTAGACTGCTTTGCTGATCTAGAGCTACAACGTATTCAATATGCCTACGGGGAATAAGTCATGTCTCGGCTTCCAGAATTAGCTATGGTGTTTCTGAAGCTAGGAGCTACGGCTTTTGGTGGACCAGCAGCGCATGTGGCAGTGATTCAAACAGTGGTGGTCGATCGCAAACAGTGGCTCTCGCGCGATCGGCTATTAGAACTTTATGCCACCACTAATTTGATTCCTGGGCCAAATTCTACTGAGTTGGTGATGCAAATTGGCTTTGATCGAGCAGGCTATCCAGGATTGGTGGTGGCAGGCAGCAGTTTTATTTTGCCTGCGATGTTGCTGGTCTGGGGGCTGGCTTGGACATATCAAGAATTTCAAACCTTACCCCAGATAAGTCATATTTTTGCTGGTTTACAGCCAGTGGTGGCTGGTCTGGTGGCGCAAGCGCTGTGGAAGCTGAGCAAGTCGGCACTGAAAACTTGGCAAGCATGGATAATTGGGCTATCAACCATTGGAGCCTGTATTCTTCAAGTCAATGAGTTGCTGTGGTTGGTGTTGATGGGTGCGGGGATGATGTTATGGCAGAATTGGAAACGGGCTAAGAGTTTATTGGTGGCACCGCTGACCTTAGTTGGCACCACCCCAGTAGGATTTGTAGGATCGGTTGGTTCAGCGGGCTGGGTGTTTGGGTTGTTTTTTAAGATTGGGTTGGTGATGTACGGCGGCGGCTATGTGCTGATTGCTTTTTTGCAACAGGAGTTGGTCGATCGACAGCATTTAATTACTAGTCAACAGTTGCTAGATGCGGTTTCGATCGGCCAAATTACTCCTGGCCCCTTGTTTACCACGGCGACTTTCATTGGTTATTTGTTGGCTGGGCATGGTGGGGCGATCGCTGGGACAGTGGGGATTTTTTTACCAGGATTTTTATTGGTGGCGCTGTTGCGTCCTTGGTTAGATCAAGTCCAAGACTCTCCTTGGCTGAAAGGATTTTTGGCGGGGATTAATCCGGCGGCTTGGGGTTTAATGGCTTTTGTGGTGGGTCAGTTGGGGCTGAGCTTGACGAGTTGGCCAGTGAGAGGGATGGCGATCGGCAGCTTGTTGATACTTGTGAAATGGCCAAATATTTCTTTGTGGTTAATGTTGGCTGGAGCGGTCATTGGCTGGATTTTTAAACTGTAGTGGCTATGCTATTTCCAGCAATACCATTGCTAACTCTCAGCAATTTATTTACCTTAAGAGAGTAGCTTTTTCCTGATTTACCATGCTTGCTGACCCTTCAATAACTCCGCAACCTGCAACGATCAATTCTTCTTTGGATACGCTCCAAGAACGACCCACAATCCCCAACAGCACCTGGCAATGGCGTGGACACTCAATTAATTACTGGCAGCAAGGAGAACAGGGGGTAGCAGTGCTGTTGATCCATGGCTTTGGAGCCGGAGTTGGCCACTGGCGTAAAAATATCCCGGCTTTGTCCACAGAATGCCGCTGTTATGTGATCGACCTAATTGGTTTCGGAGCCTCTGCCAAACCTACTCCAGGGTTAGAGCTAGATTACACTTTCGAGACCTGGAGCGCTTTGGTCCGAGATTTTTGTCGGGAGATCGTTGGCTCAAAGGTTTTATTGATTGCCAACTCGATCGGTTGCGTGGTGGCCATGCAAGCTGCCGTAGATGAACCAGAATTAATTCAGGGATTGGCGCTGTTGAACTGTTCTTTGCGATTACTCCACGATCGCAAACAGGCCACCCAGCCCTGGTACAAGCGAGTCGGGGCACCAATATTACAGCAGGTCTTACAAAATAAGGCGATCGGTTACTTCTTTTTTAATCAGTTAGCCAAACCGGCCACCGTCAAAAAGATTTTGCTGCAAGCCTACGGTCGTGCTGAGTCTGTGACTGATGAACTTGTCGATATTTTAATGAAACCAGCAGCAGATCCCGGAGCCGCCGATGTGTTTCTGGCTTTTACGGCCTATTCTCAAGGGCCATTGCCAGAAGATCTGCTACC
>JANNEH010000261.1:0-17604 GCA_031378405.1 Synechococcales cyanobacterium OTE_75_metabat_409 | reverse complement strand
ACTCTGTAGTCGATGTATTGACCACGAACCTGAAAGACAGCGCATTTACCTTTGCCGGTGGCGTGAAGATCGGCCAATAACTGCTGTAAGCGATCGTTGCAATAAAAGATTCTTGCTCGGTTGGTTTTGGATAATTTGTTTTGGTGCCATTCCCGGCCAATTCTCACCACCGATCGATCGAAACAAATTTGGGAGAAGTCGGGATTAATTTGTGACCAGTCCAGCCCGACAGCTTCGGACGGTCGGCAACCGGTGAGGAACAAGAATTCAACGAACTGGGCATAATATGCCCACAGTGGATGGTCATAAAATGCCTGAATGACTTGCTCTTGCTCCTCTTTTGACAAGGCATTAGCGCCACCCAATTCCTTGGCCTGCAAGTCACCGCCCATTCCTTTATAGGGGTTGCGCTGTTCGGGGAGTAGTCCAACTCTCATAGACCAGTCTAGGCAAGTTTCGATCGAGCAGAGAACTCTGATGGTGATTCCTTCGGTGGTTTCTGCCAGCAGATACGATCTCACAGCCAGTGCTTCACGCCAATCATGGGGAATTCGCTCAAACCAAATGCCAATAATGACCAGGTTGTAATGGGCTGTGCTGGCTTTCCATCTCCGGTGTTTATAATCGCAGTATTTAGCCCACAGCTCTTTCAGGCTAAGTATTTCGGCTGGTTGCTGGTGGGTTTGGGGCTGCTGCTTATATTTAGCAAAAGTGGCATCGAACTGGCCAGCCAAATAATCGGAGTTCATTTGAGCCGCAATTTTTCCCCCATGTGCCAGATTTTCCAATGTGGTGGGCAGTCCAAGGGGTAAAGATTTTTGTTTACCCTCGAACCAGTTGCGAGGGAGACGAATTATCACCCTTCCATTCAAATCTTTAACTTCTGCCGAGCCGCTATTTTTTCTCATTCCTTAGACCTACACACCTTCTCTCTATATTTTGCAAAAGTTACCTGAGATCCTGAGTCAGTGGCTCAAACCCTTGATGTGATTGATTTTCTTTTCTTTTTGCTGACTTGAGACCGACTCAAAAGCTCAAAAAAGAGCAGATAGAGAGAAGGGGAAAGAATACTGCGATTGTATCTGTGACTCAGTGACTCATAAAAAAAAAGAATCTATGAGTCATTGATAGACAATCAATCCCCCTCTCTGTATGGGTTTACTCTTGCTGACTCAGGAACTCAGCCGACTCAGAGCAAAAAACATTCCAAGGAATTACATAAAAATATTCCCTTCGGCCATTTACCCGTCGCTGTGATTTTGGTTGACCATCAGCGCGCGGTTTTGTGAGTAGATTCCTCTGCTGCAACTCAGTTATGAATTCTCCTTTGTTGACATTCACCGCTAGTTCTTTCTCGAAAATGATTGACGGTATCCAAAATTCTTCTGTTTGGCCAAAGGTTTTAGAGTGTTTATTTGAATCTATTAGCCGATAGCCTAGAAGGTTGCGGACTTGTCTCCCATCGTTGTTAGGCACGGTATACAGCCGATCACCATATTCATTTGCTAGTAATACCTGTTCAAATCGTTCGACCGCTTGTTTAACTTCGATCGAACCTGCCCCGCCTCTGGCTCCAAACCAATCCCTAAAAACAGTAGACACAGCCCACGGTATTTGGGCTGTGTCAAATGGTAGTAATTCGTAATGGTGGGCTAGTTCTAGCGCGGTATACAGCAGAGAAAAGCGTTTAGCTACCCGACCTATCGCACTATCTACTGTAGCTTGTGATGCTAATAGCCATGTTTCGATTGCTCGAACTCTGGTGGCCAGACGACCAGCGAATAATGGATCGGCAGCATCCACCACCAGGCGAGATAAATAAGCATCCATCACCACCCCATGGTGCTCTTTGGCTGATTTCTCCAGCCCTGACACAAATTGCTGTGCTGTAGCCGCTCCGTGAATATCCTCAAAACATCCGTATGGCTTGCCCTGTGGCATTGCTGGGATATTTGGTAGCCTCACTTCCTGGCCACCTTTCTGAGTGCTTCCAGCTTGAGCCATGTAATCACCCAACTCTACTTCCCCGGTAGAAAGTACCATTAGCAACCATGTTTTACCCTTTCTGCTAGTCAAATTCTTGGTCATTCGTCCTTTACCATGGCCATTTGCCAGCATGTAAGCAATGTTGCCAACGTCTTTAGGGTCGGCTTGGCCTATCTCGTCTAGTGGTAGCAGCATGTGGTTTGATGCTGCGGCGATCGACTCCAGACCATTCGCTGTGGTTCTCCAGTGGGGAATGTCCTTAATTCCCACCACCGAGCTGGCCACTCTCAAGATGGTGGTTTTCCCGATCGATGTGCCCCCCACAATGTGGAAACCGCCCGATTCCATCCCCACTAATGGCAATAATGGCGCGGCAAAACCAGCACCCAACGCCAGGGCAATAAGACGAGAATTACCGGCACACTTGGCACCTATTCCCGCTTTCCAGCCTTCTAACGTCCCGGTCATTTCTGTTAGTGCATCTACAGACGGCTCTACATCTCTAAATTTCAGATCGGCATCGCCATAGGTGCGATCGGGCATTACAAACGAGCTGCCCACCCAGCCACTAGAATCCGTGATGGTGTAAGTCTTTTCCACATCGCCCCCTAGCTCGTGTAAATAGTCCAGTAATAGATTTTTCTGCCGTCGTTTGAACCCATAATCACGCTGCATCAGGCCAGAGATGATCGAGCTGCCTTCACCTGCCAAGTCTGCTCTGGCCATTGTCCAGTTACAGATTTTGCCGTTGGTGGATTTGAATTCCAGTTGCAAAGCCGCGCTGTCGCCGTTGGGATTGTTGACGCGAGCGATCGCCTGTAAATGACTGCCGATATACTCCCGTGATTTTTCCCAGTTGCCCTGGTCGTCCTTTTTCCAACTGACTTTTAATAAACCATCTTCGATCGAGCTGCTGAAGTGTGGCTTATTGTTTTCTTCAGGTTTCTCCGCGCCGGTGGCCTCTGATGATTCAGCGGTGGCGGACTCTTCAGCCAATAGGGAGTATTTCCAAGGCTTGATTGTTATTCGATCGATGTCGGCTGTTGTTAGTTCATCCACATCATTATCTGTTTTGGTGGCTTGTCCCCACCAAGCGACCAAAACTTCTACAGCAGGTCTAATCTTTCTGATTAGACCTGCTGTTCTGCGCCACCTGGCCAGCACACCGAGATTCATCACATCCCCGGCATCTGGCCAGATAGTTACTGATTCTAGGTTTGGATATTTGTCGAGGTGATGCTGTAGTTCATTCGGGCTGAACTGCCCACCAGAGGCACCTAGGAAGGTTTTCCAGTCGCCGCGTTCTTCAAATTTGAGCGCAGCAACCGCCGATTTTAGCGCCCCCTCACAGAAGTTAAGATTTCCTACCATCTCATGTGTGGTCTGTGGATTTTCCCTGGGGAATAGGGGATTCTCGTCAGTGTCGAAGGTGTGAGAGTTTGCGCCGTTGTGTTTGGCGCTGGACAACCATAAATACTTCCCCAGACCGTCTGGTATTGGCTCTTCAGATCCTAACTGGCGATCGATGTGTTCCTTGGGCTGAATTTGTCCCCCCACAATTAGGTCATTTTTGATGGCTGGGAGAAATAGGCCGGTAATGCCAGCAGCTCGCCCTTTGTCTCTAAGTGGAGCTATGCCCGGAATATTATGGGTTTCACTGATCCAGTCCGTATGGGCGGCTTTTCTCCAGTTAGCGAACCAGGTCCGATCGATACCGTCGTTAATCAGTTTGTCACTCAGGCCACGGTTCCGAAGGGCTGCGCGATAGATTGCCTCTAACTCACCATTTTCTTTGATTAGACCGCGATATACCTTGTCTCTGGTTGCATGATCTACAGGTAGATATCTGGGCTTTTCTGGTGGCTTATCTTTGGGTGGTCTGGTGGCATTATGCGAGATAGATTCTAGTGTTCTAAAAACACCTCCACCATCTATTGTGTCTTTGATTTTTCTCCAGCCGGACGGTGCATCATTAGTATTTTTGCAGGTGATAAAATGTGTGTCATTTGATACCGAACACCAGCCGGAAGTATTGCTACAGAAAGCACACGGGCTTTTCTTCTTGGTGGGTATCCACTCGCTAGCAGTGTTATAATTAGTACTATCGGATTGATTATTCATGTTAGATATTTAAGCTTTTACAAGAGCAATCCCCAGTAACTTATGAGTGTTACTGGGGGTTTTAGTGTTTGGGTGATGACAGGTATTCATGAAGCCATTTCAAAGGAACCACAACCAATGCAAAGATCTTCATCCTCACAAAAACGCTGGTATGACTCCATTTCACAGGCATCACATATGAATGATGTGAAAATTTCAAACTTCTCCTCGATCGATACCAGCTCAATCCCGTCTGGGAAATCAACATTCACGAGCACGTCGTTAACTTTGACCTGGCGCATCTGGTCGATCGCTACTTGGGCAATAGCGACCCCTAGTTCCACCTTCTGGTCTGGTGATAGTTCTTCTAAGTATTTCTGTATCTCTGGAGAAAGCGGGAAGTTGATGTAATAGGTTAGGGGTTTCATTGTCTACGCTGCGTTTGAGAGATTTTTGGACATCGATGGCGAGGGGTAAATATCAGCTTTGAGTTGCTGGGAGATGTGCGCTAGTTCGGTGGCTCGATCGAATACTCGTCTTTGTGGCACCGGCGCTAGGTCTGAAATATCTACGGTGGGCATTTCGGCGAGGATGGAGGCGATCGATATGTAACCGGTGGTGGCTACGGGTGTGGAGTAGGCGGGGAGAGTTTGCATGGTGGTTAGGAATCCCCCAGTGATGGGGGTAATAATTTGGTGTATTTAGAGGTAGATGCTGACCTGATTAGTAGGGATACATGGCGGTGTTTAAGCCGCCTTTGACCCCAAGCGAGATATACAGTTGACCCGTACAGCCTCAAAATTGAATTGGCATTTAATTTAGGAGGCGGAGCGGATTGTCTGTACGTCGTTATCTATATATAATATATATAAATCGACGTGTGTCAAGCAACTTCGATCACACATGACGGATAGGAGAGTCACACTGAAACACTTACGGGTATTGAAGGACAAGAAGCAAAGTGATATTGCGGCTGTTACTGGCCTCACACAGAAGCAAATATCAGACTATGAGAATGGTTCCAGCACACCTAGCATCCCAAATGCTCTTAAGCTGGCAGAAGCTCTAGATGTTGATATCGCGACCCTTATAGAGTCGCTTGGTTATGTTTTGCCGTCGCGTCAAGGGAGTAATCACGAAACCTAAAAATCTCTAATACAAAATGATCAGGGCATCTACTCAACTAATAAAGTAGATGCCCTTGTTATGTTTAATGGGCAAAGGTCACCAGGGAATAAACATGACAGCCGTTATCACTCCTAAATCTTTCAAGTACGTTATCAGCAAGCTTGAGGATTTATCTACAGCACTAGAAACAGAACTATCAATTTCATCAAGCATTGCAGCAGGGGAAACCGACGATAGTTGTTGTGGTTTGAAGATTTCCTTACCACTAAGTAGCGGTCGCATAGATGTAATTCTTGAAGATGCAGAAAAAGGTGAGATTGCTTACTATGACTATGATGATGCACTAGTTGGAAACTTTGTATTAGAGTACGAAGGGAACTTTACCCGCAACTTTGATGCTACCTTTCGAGCAGCTTTGTTGAAATCGAAAGAAGATAATTAGACAACTTTAAAAGCAAAAAGCCCCACAGAATTCTGTGGGGCTTTTTGATTAGTTGTCAAACTCTTCTAGTAATCAATTCATTACTCATAAAACCGCCTGTGTCTTTTGGTAACTTTTCCACCTTTCCTAGTCGTAATACTTCTCGAAAACCAGACGATAAACCCCTGTCTTTTTAAGCTAGAAACAACCCGTCTCATCTTGCTAGCCGTCCTTACTACCCGGCAAGAGCTGAACGGGGGAATTAGCTCATCATGACGATTAGCCCCTACCGCTTTATTGCCAACAAACCAAACGGCGTAATCTCCATTTCCAGCATCAAATGGGCAACGAGCATCAATTATATATCGTGTAGTTTTGACTGGTTTTCCCATTTTCTTTTTGTAAGTGCAGTAATACAAAAAACCACAGGTCATATATTTACTTGTGGTTTTTGGTTGTGATTCAAGTCACTTTCCGAGAAAAGCAATTTCGGCCTGTTGGGACTTAGCTATATGTTCCAGTTTTGAGCTGACCGTCATCAACAACAGCGAAAGGTGTACCGCTGCCTGACTAAGTTTCGTCGCCGCGTCATGCGACTCCGGTAGCCTTGCCAACTGTACTTCGACTGAATCCAATGCACAATATAAATCCGTAATCATCGGTCGTGTTTTCCTGGAACTCAAAGGTTTGCCAACACTCCAGATAATACCCGCCTATTCAGCTTTTGTTCCAAGTTTCCTATTTATTTTATTTTTTTGACCCGTAAGGAAAATTCACGGATCGTAAGAGGTTTTAACTTTTTGGCTTGCGATCGAACGGATTCCAGCGACTATCCGGTTTCTTCTGGGGCATCAGTTGACCCAAAACTATCCCTAAATTCACCTTGATAGCGCTCAGACTATCCAGGATAGACCCTTTCCCAGCCTGGAATCCAGGGTAAAAGATTCGTTGCTGCTTCCCACCAATATCGATCGACACCGACTTAGTAGCTACCGGGATGCCAATCCCCGGAAACAACTCCCGCACACTGTTCGCGGTTTCAATCTGCATCACCGCCATCTTTTCTACCAGGGCTTCTAGTTCAATGATTCTGGCCGCAAGGTCGATCGTCAATTGCCCTACGTTTGGGTAAGACTGCACCTCCTGACCCACCTTTAATCTAATCTCAGCCGTGTGTTGCAGCCCCTGACCCAAATCAATCTGGTCTAGCACTGCGGCCAAAAGTTGGGGAATATCATGCACCAAATCATACTGGTTGTCCTGGCGCTGCCCATCCGCGTAGGTAGTCGGTAAGTGGCGCAGGGCATAACCTCTATTACCCCATGAATTTAAGTCATAGTCACCCTGTGTCCATTTAGGGGAGTTTAAGCGGTTTCGATCGAACTTGGCCTGGTCAACCTTGTCCAAATATTTACCACTGGGCTTGCGTCTCAGCCCCAAAATATTGCCAACTTTTTCAATCATCCAACCCAAGTTCGCTACTCTTTTGGTGCCTGTGTCAGGGTCGATCGCATAGGTGCCAGCCTCCAAAGCTGCCCATATTTCAAGCATTCGCGGTGAATCAGTCATGTAAGTCCCATAGCTCCCGTCTGTTTGCGGTGTTTCAAAAAGTTTTTGGTGGTCGAACCGAAAAATCTGGTGATTGGCTGACGGCTGATTTCTACTGTTGGTGACAGTGCCGTGCCCCCATCGATCGTTATTTGCCCCCAGCACCCTAACCAATGGAGCGTAGCTAGTAGTTACCACCTGCTTAGTGGCTGCTGGTGGGCGCGATATTTCATACTCGTGGGTCAGAGTGATAGCACTGGCTAACGGGTATGTAGGCGCGGGTGCTGTTGGTGGTGCTGGATAAAAGGCGCTATTCCAATAGGCCACCAGGTCAGGCAAGAAATCAGTAAACAGGAACCTTACGGGGTATCTATTTGGTTGTGTAATAGAGATTATTTCAGCTCTGGTAGTGGCATCTACAACCATAGTTCCCAGTACTGGATCTATTAACGGCAGGCGATAATGTTCGCCCCTAATAACCGGCAACTCGTAGCTCCTCCAATCCAAGCTAGCAGCAAGTTTGGGATGAGATTCCAGTCTGTTGCGGCGATAATATCCAAATTTAATGATTCTGGTGGTGGACGCGATCGCTAAAATATCCCCCGGTAGTATTCTCGAATCTTGTGGGTGGCCAAAAATCAAATCTCTGTAATCGGCAGCACCAGACCCTAGATTATAGGATTCAGAAAAACTTAAAAAGTTTGCTGGGACTGCATTATATGTGATGCTTCCCGGCTTCACTACTGGATAGGCATCGGCCAAAGCGGCGAAATCAAAAGAAACTAGACCCAGTGGATCAAAAGACTGAAAAGCGATCGCTGTGGCTGCTGCTGTAGTGCTATTTCTAGTCGAAGGAATTATGCTAGAGCCGTGATTTAGTAGACTTGGGTAGTTAGTGTAGCCGAGCATAATCGTCAGTGATGAAAGCAGCGGATAAGGGTCACCAGGTATCCATGTAAAATCTTGAGCTGGCAACGAATTGGTCACAACAAATCCATCATTCAAATAAGATGCATCTTGACTAGCCGAGTCGAATCCATCTAATACCACGCCGTAGTCAAACCCAGGATATGCCCCAGGAACTATTGATAGTTTGGTGTAAATACGAAAACCCGGCGCATGACCAAATCGCGGATAGATGACCCCAGCCACAATCACGTCTGGCAAAAGATCGTAGTACACACCAGGGAACTCATTTGCTGGAATTGAGACCGGCGAAATAATTAAGTGATCGGCTATAGGTACATCTGACAAACTAACAGCAAAATCATGATCATCAGTTTTCGCTGTTGCTGTGTGATCACAAATTACAATCGAATAAATTTGGTAATTTTCGAGCCGTGCGTGTAGTTCATTAAAATCTGGTGATCGGTAATCATCAGAAGATAAATATTGCCAATCTGTCATATATTCTCTCTCTGTATTGCTTCCACGTTTGCCTTAGTCCCATCAATCAATCGGGAAGTATCATTAACTTGTTTCTCTATTTTCTTGCGCTCCTTACCATCTCTTTCCTTGGCATCAGCTAGTTCTTTTTTAACCTCGTCACCAGTTTTTATTTCAGCCGTTATCTGACTGAGATTATCCGCTAACGCCGCGCCTTCTTCTCCAGTAGTACGGTCTTTCACGAACTGATCAACTGCTGCCGACTGCCTCATATATGGCGAATCTGGCGGCATTAGACCGCTGTCTTTTAGCCCATTGTTTACCACTCCCAACTGGATAGCCATCTCATCAATTTTATTGTCTGTTCCGGCTCTTGCGGCCTGAATTTTTTCGGCTACTTTGACCGCACTAGAAACACTATTAATTGTTTGGGCAAAAGCATTCTTAGCATACTGCACATTCTCTTTACCAAATGCTCCATCGATCATCCCACCCATCAGGTTTTTGAAGCCGTTAGTAGCCCCTCTAATACCAAATAATCCTAGCGCTGCATCGACTATCGACGTATAGGTAAGGATCGCGTTTTTGGTAGTAGTGAAAAAGGTTACTAGGCTATTAATAAAGGTGATCGCACTGGTCACAAAGTGCAGTGGCATCAGAGCCGCGATCGCCACTGCCACCAAACCAATCGCACCCAAACCAGCCACAAAATTCCCACTGGTTTCCCCCGCCCGTTTTTTGTTGGGATGATTAGCTACTTTGGCCGTTGGGGCTGCGGTGGGTTTGGCTCCTGCCGATGTGCCGGTAGTTTGGTTTAGAGTTGCCGAGCTGGCTGATAAGCCTACCTCTTTAGCATCTCTGGCGATCGCTCCTGTACCCCGAGACACTGTGCCGTCGGCCTCATAAAACACAGCTTTTTGGCCGATCGTGCGCCCTTCCTCTCCATTCACGGCTGCCGCAAATCTATCAGTCTCTTCTTTCTCTGCGGTACTTAACGTGGTATCTACTCTTTGCGTATGGTATCGCTGGCGCTGTTGGCGCGGTTTGACCCGTTGGAATCGGCCATCAACGCCCCTTAAGTTCTTGCCCTGGCGATACGCTGGTTTAGCTATCGCCACACCCTTCCCGGCCTTCTCATGCCTAAAAGGGAACGACGAAATCACCTGTATTTCTAAGATGTATTTCCCATTGGCCGCTGCAATCTTTTGGTTATAGTCTGTCCAGCTTTTAGACTGACCACAGCTATTCTTTTGTCCTTGACCAGCCTCTTTGTCCAGGTTGCAGAGATAGCTGTGAACTTCTGCCCCCTGCGCCTCTTTGGCTTCCTTGTAAGCATCTTGGACACTACCAGGCAAAGATGCCAGCAGCCCAGTCTTTTTCACGAATTCGTCAATACTTTCAGTCGGCAATTGACCGGTAACGTCGGCTAAATAACTGGGGTCTACCTGTGGTTCTGTCATATTTGATGAGCCTCGCTGGTTTTGTCTGGGTATATGGTGCGGACTCGATTAGCTTTCAGGGTCAAACCGGATAACCTGTGGGGCTTGGAGTTCTTAGGCAGTCGTCCAGTGTAGCAATGATCCTCGGCTGACCCCAATAGTCGAGATGGATCGACGGCTTTCAGTAGATGGTTTATTGCCCGGTGCCCCTCTTTCTCGCTACTGACAGAGACTTTGAGCTGGCGCTTGTCAGCAAAGGCATAAATAACCTTCAGGTTGCCAAACTCCTGATGGTAGTTACGCACTTCTTCCCAGCGATCAGGGATGAAATGGGGGATGTTCAATCGGTAATAGCCACAGGGCTTCCCTTCGATCAACTTGCGATCGCACTTTAAACGCACCTGGCCAACAATCACATCGTAAGAACGTTGGGCAAGGCCAAACAGTTCTTGGGGTGGCGCTTCCCCTGGTAATCTGCCAGCACAGAGATAAAAATTTAAAATTTTAAGGGTAGCTACAACCGTTGTGTCCTTACCTTCTTTGATGGTCAGTAGTTCCTTAAGCCTAATGCCAGCTTCATCTTTACGCTTTCCATACGCTTCTTCTACTTCTGAATTCAGTAGTTTGGCGGCTAGGTTTATTTGAGCTTGAGTTTCCGAGAGCGCTTCATTCATGGTTAACACTCCGGTAGTGTATTGATTGGAGCAACGCTAGCCCCCCCGCTCAAAGCGTCGGTCAGCGGCTGTTCCCGACTAGCTAACTCTTCTAGTAATTTTTTGCTGATATCTTCGGTTTCTGCCGGATCGTAATAAACACGATCTGGAACACCTGAGACACCACCGCCCTCTGTTGATGCCGATGGTGTTGTGGGTAGTACTGGATTGAAGCGGTAGGTATAGCGCGGATCTATTGGTTTTTTTGCGACAACCGAGGAGTCAGCCGTAATCTGAGAAAGTTGACTAGCCAGCCAGAGGATGTAGCTATCATTGTCAACAGCTTGCCCTCCTGAACGAGCAGTGATGCCAGCATCAAGCAACCATTGAGTTACTGCCCCCTCATAAGTAGCTCTCGATACCCCTCTAATGTAATTAGGCATATACGTCAAAACTTCTGGGTCTGTAGCAGAAACGAGATCCAGCCCATATAAGCCCGCAATGCGTGTAAATGTATAATTGGCCCCAGGGTATTTAGGATCGCGGAAGGAAACCAATAAACCCTCATCCTTATAAAAATTCAGCCAAAGATTTTCTTGCAAATCAGCGAAAGCGTTCCACTCAGCAACCAAGGAGTCGTAGACGATCTTTGCCGCTAATAGGTACGCTGTTCTCTCTTCCAGAGTATCGATCGCCTTCTCTACCATCAAATCAGGCTGTATGGGGATACCTGTGAAAGGAACTGTTAAATCTCGATCGATACCCACGTCGATCGCTCTGGTGGGGGTATAAGCCCTGACCCGCTTAGCCATGGTCGGACGATTAACTAAGAGCTGGGGAATGGTGTAAAAATCTGCCGTAATACTGACGGCATTATCAGCTACATCCCAGACTACCGACTGCTCGATTACCTCTGCCTGTATCAGGCTGGGATGCCTAAATTCACGGTTAGCCCGTTCGATCGTCTGTACCGAAAATAATAATTGCTCAGCCCAGCCGACCCGACCCACGAAAAAACTATCTGCAACCTGCATTAGACAACCACCTCTTGATATGGCAAAAATCCATTGAATGGGGGAACAGGAATAGGGTCACGATTCCATAAATCGGCATCCAATTCCTCGATCGTGCGTGATAGGACGTTATACCAGTGCAAGTCACGTCCTGTCTCGCAGTAAGCAACCGGCTTCAGGCTGTCTGATAGAGATTTTCCTTCTCGAAACTTACCAGTATCGATTGGTAATACTAGCTCCCAGCGGTTAAGTCCGTCGCCAATGGGCAGAGCGGCAAAGTTTTGGGTTAACTGCAAATCAGCTAATAAAATTTTATGGGTTATGACAAGCATGATTTTTTCAAGAGATTATCACCATCGCTGGTATCAGGAAATTAATTGGTTACTAAAAAACATTGATCAACAGCCGCCCCCAAGAGTTGAGCGCATGGCTGAGGTGTCGATCGCTTTAGCAATCCTCAGAGAGCTACAAGAAAGTATGCCCGCCGGGAGAAATATTATTACGCTGCAAAGGATAACAAGTTGTGACGAGATTGATATCAATGCTCTGTACTTAATTATGGGTTTAGTACCTAATTTGCCCTATCGAATCAGCCTAGTCGATGGAGCTGCAAAACTGCTACCAAATTGACATGCGTTTTTTGGTGCTGCTAAGCAGTACCAAAAAATGGTGTTGTCAGAACTATCTGCGGCGGGTATGTTTGATAGGTACTCGATGCCCTTGTTTTTAACAGAGCTGAAATAGCAGGTTACTGCTAAAAACATAAGCACCGAGTACGCACCCCACTACTCGAAATTACTAAAGAAAATGGCTTATTCTCAGAACAATGCACCAGCAAATGGTGAAGCAAACTGGCGCGTGTTTAGCCCTGGTGACTCCAAGTTAAAAAGCAACACACGGATGGCTGCTTTGTATGAAACCCTGCAACTTTTAATCAATGCGATCGCAGAATACAACGCTAATAACATCATTCAATTACCACAGTTCACACTGTCGATTGATGGTGATGCCAACGCATTTTCATCCTCTGGCGCAATTCCCTACCGCACGATTGTTGATGCTCAGGGTGCCATGACAAAAAAATCGGTCAACTATTTGGCTGAATTTGCAGAGTGGACAACTCCTACTACTGGCGAACTTAAGGATATTGACAATCCTTACGATGCACTGATTGCCCAAATCACCCAAGTTAACCGCCTCAATGATGCGATTCGTGCCGGTGGCTTAATCAACAGCGCGGCTGGTCTAACTACTTTGACTGATGACAACACTACTAAGGAATATCAGTTCACTGTAGGTGTTCAAACTGTTGCCGTAGTAGAAGCGAATGGTTCCGTTTCCAACGTAATCCAAGAGCATGGCTTGATTGCTGACATGCAACACGGATTATTCGTATAGTCCTTGAATTAAGGTTTTTAAGCTTTTTACCCTTATTAAAAAGCAGCATAATAGCTCAACACAGAAGAATAAAATGACGAAAATTCAAGAGAAGCCAGTAACTATCGAAAAGGCTCTAACGGAAGCCCAGATAGCTAGAAAAAAAACAGCCAAAGCGGCCAGAAAGCAAAACAAGGTTTCTGTAAACAACACCTATACAGAAGTACCGTTCTATTACCAAGACGGCTCAATGGATGTAGTTTATATCAAAAGATCCACCGCGATTAAATACAGGCTGCCTGAAGTACCACTAGGTGTGTACGAAGCTGATTCAGCCGGTAAGATCACAGGGCAAAACTTTAGAGTTTTCAAAGGGAAAGCAATCGCTGTCTCTGATGGATATATTCTAAAAGACCGAAAGACCCCTACAAAGGGTAGAAGTACAGGGGCTGGCGGCAAACGGTCAATAGCTCTGACGAAGAGCTACAGCAGACGGTATCAATCTCTTAGAGTCCCCGTATCTGCCACTACGGCTGATGTCATTCTGTGGATTAAAAAACACTGGGGAACAAAACCCGATACACTCCGGATCGGAAAACAGCAAATAGCCCTGGGTCTGAAGAAGAGCAAGGCACAACACAAGGCTGAGAACGCGGCTAAAGACAAGGCATAGCATGAAATACGACCCCGCAAACTGGCTAAAACACTCCAAAGAATCGGTATATCACACAGCTAAACAAGGCACCTTGATCACGCTGACAAAAGAATACCTCTCACCGCTGTTGCTAGTGCGCTGGACTCGTAATAACTACAAAGAACCTGTGTTCGGCTTCCTAGAGGCTGAGATAATCAGCCCTCTAGGTACACCCACCCGCAGTAGGCAAGAGTTTGAGATTTCAACAAACCAACAGCACTACCAATTCTGGACAGTGCAAAACGATGGTTTACCATACAAACTCCATGCCCGACTAATTCAAAACCCCAAACTCTCTACACAGCTAGAGATTTGGGAATACCTGCCGCTAATTGATAGTGGTTCAGGTTCTCAAAATCCCAATAACCCATTTCAAGTTTCAAATTCTCCAGGAGTAACAATAGTGAGCTTTTCGCCCCCAGCAACGCCCCCACTCGTTTCAGACAAAGGTCTTGTATCCTCCATCCCAGCGGCCACCGGCTCTTTTGGCCTACGCCCAGCTACCCCAGCCAGACAGTCTGGATTTGGATTTAATAACAGCAACAAAACAGTCTGGATTTTATTCGACACCGCTCCAGCAGCCCCGGCAAAACCAGCTAGCCCCGTACCACCATCTGGTAATTTCGACATCCCGCAAGGATACGTCGGTGTCATCCAAGCGGCCATCGCTGCCGGTGGTGCTCCCGTGACAGGCACGATCGACATCACAGAATTTAACGCGGTCTAATCTACGACTATGGCGACTAACCGAGCGCCACTACTATGAACCATCCCCAGGATAAAAACGTATGGATATTTTTGTTTTTTGTTGTTGCCTCGGCCTATGCTTTGGCAGCTTTCGATCCGACCCAGAGAGCCGCTGTTATAGACCTGACCGCAAAAACTCTCATCCCCTTACTGTTGCGCGAAGTGGTCGCAGGCTTAAAGCCTTCCTGAACGGAAGAGGATAAATATGCTCCAACTAGTTTTCAACTTCACCCCCCGTAAAAGCTCTGACCTGTTGATTGGCACTCTATCTCTAATGGATGGAGCCAAAATCACCAATCAATACAAAGCAACCAGTAGCTTACCTGGTAGACAGTGGTGGGGTGCATGGGAAATGAAAGGCGGATTAATCCCCCCAGTCAGCGGACTACAAGTTGCCACCGCTCCGTTATGGATGCCTGATATCAAAGGAGTAGAAGGCAGCTTCTACCAAATTTCCCCCTTCGAGATTGCCACCAATGGCGCAACACGCGGAGATTTCGGAATCCACTTCGATGCTAATAGCCCCGGTTCACTTGGCTGCATTGTGCTGGAAACACAAAGAGGCTGGGACGCTTTCCGTAGAGATATGGAGCCGATCGCCAAACTCATCAAATCTGTCCCATTACTAATTGATTACAAATGACCGTTATTCCTTTAAATTTCAACCAGGCTGATACCCAGAAGAATCTAGCCCGATCGATCGTGGCCATGATGTCGATCGCTGCCCCCGCCCTTGCTACTCTAGCCATTTATGGCCCAGCAGCAGGCACACCCCCAGTTAAACCGTTACTACTTGCGGCAACTGCCGCAGGGGCTGGCGTTAAAGGGTTCTTCAATGCTTTTGGCATGATGGCCAAGGCCGCAGACCCGACTAAAACAATGTTCTGGGTAGAGCTGCCTTACTCTGTAAAAATTTTCGCTCTGACACTTGACCAACGCAAGGCAATTTTGCCGCTGGGTAACTTAATCCCAATTATTAAACCTCTGGTTAGTCCAGTGGCCATGACTACCACACCGGCCAACCTGGAGCAGTACATTTACGACCAGGCCGTTGCTATAGCAGCAGCTCAAGCACCAAGCCAGAAAGCAGAGTTCAAACAGAGCGTAGATCCTCTCACTGGTCGGACTTTCCTTTCCATCACTGGGACATTGGACGCATCGATCGCCGACCTCCTGTCAGAATCCATGCCTTCCCCACAATAATAAAATTTAAGAAGGCTTTAAGATGGTGCACTATCTTAAAGCCTTCTTAAATTTTGTTGAAACCAAGCCGATGATGAGATTTGAACTCACGACCACCTGATTACGAGTCAAGTGCTCTACCCCTGAGCTACATCGGCGCACCTATAATATATCAGACCATTCCTTGCACCGAGCACAGCATGACCAAAAAACAGATTGACCCAGAACTCTATCGTCGTCTTAAGTCCGAAGCTAAATCTCCCTACCGGGTATTGCGCCGCTTTTTATATTTGGCCTTTGCTGGCTCGGGTTTTATTGGTGGGGTGGTATTTTTGGCCAAATTAGCCGCTGGCCGCGAGTTGGAAACGACTATCCCGAATCTGGCTCTCCAGGTGGGAGTAGTAGCTTTGATGGTGACTCTATATCGCTGGGAAGGCCAGAATGCTGTGAAAGATGCGGCTAAAGAAAAGTCCAGCGGCTGAAATAACTACAAGATATTGCTGGGGGGTGGGTCGATCACTGCTTGCGGAATTTTGGCGCTCGTCAATTCACTTCACCCTAGATTTTATTTTGGTTGCGACCGGCACATTAGTTTGATATGATGAAAGGCCGATGTCGGGACGTAGCGCAGCTTGGTAGCGCACTACTTTGGGGTAGTAGGGGTCGTGGGTTCAAATCCCGCCGTTCCGATGTGATGAATAAAAAGGGCTAAACTGAGTTTTCTCGGTCTAGCCCTTCCCCTTTTTTTGGCTACTAAAAAATGATTGGTTTGATTCGTCTCAGGCAATCTTGTAGTAGCAGCTCTGGACAAGCACCTTTGTAGACAGCTTTTCTGGCTCTAAAATCTAGCGATCGCATCTGTTCTGTCATAATCACACCCGTTACGGCTTCACCCTCCGGGATAACCACATAGAAAGGATTTTTTCTCTGGGTATTACTAATTGGGCAGACATAGGCAAAGCCCATATGCTCGTTAAAATCATCGTGACTAATCACCAAAGCTGGCCGATTACCCATCTGTTCATGACCAGCCTGCGGATCAAAATCAATCCAAATAAAATCACCGCGCTTTGGAATGTACACTACCAAACCTCTTGTCCCATTGGTTTACCCCATTCCACTTCACCTTCAGGCTCTTCGGTAATGCCAGCCAGCAACTCATCTAGGGTAAATTCTGGTAATGCTTGAATACGCTGCATGACCAACTTACCTGCTTCAACGGTGCATTCGATCGCGTCATTAGGCTTTAAATCCAGTGCTTCGACGGCATACTTGGGTATCCGTAGAGCGAGAGAGTTTCCCCACTGACCAATTTGTGACTTCATGATTTAAGTCTTCCATACTTAACTTGGATATCTAAAGTATATCACGCTCTACCCGAGGGATTGTTCTTGTTAAAAATGACTGCACAAGTCCCTTCCCTATAAGCATCTATTAGACCTCCACTGACCATATAATCGAGAAAGCCCACACCAATGAAGGCGAGGGCTTTGCTCGATCGAACGGACTGTTAACAGCAGCGCGTTCGCGGAGCGTCTCCGTTAGGAGAATCGAAGAATAAACAAATTCATAAACAAAGGATAACATCATGACTGATGAAGAACTAAGGATATATCTCGCAAACTTGGCGGCAACAGCAGCCAGTAACACCGAAGCCATTACCAGACAAGCTGAGTCTATTAGAGAGCTGAGAGTCACCATGACAGAAGGCTTTGAAAGCCAAGCTCGAAGCATTGAGTCTATGCGAGAAAGTATGTCTTACAATACAGACACAATGGCTACGGCTCTAGAATTAGCGGCCATCTCTCAAAGGACAGCAGCAGCAGCCCAAGAATCAGCCGCTGCATCACAAGTCACAGCCGCCGCCGCTTTGGAACTATCGGCAAACACTTCTAGGAATCTCGATCGGCAAGAGCAAGACACCGCCGAA
>JANNEH010000251.1:0-3148 GCA_031378405.1 Synechococcales cyanobacterium OTE_75_metabat_409 | reverse complement strand
ATTTCTTTGGACATTTGAGTGAGCAAGGTCGATCGACCATAAATCTCTGCCCGCCGAGGCATCAAAATATCGTAGTAACTAGTTACACCTTCACTAAACCACAGGCTGGGCGTGTAGTTTTCTTGATTATAGTTAAAATTTTCCAAGCCTTTGGGGAAAATTCTTTTTACATTCCATAAGTGAAAAAACTCATGGGCAACAAGCTGCATAAACTGCTCATACTGGTCGGTTTTCTGCAACTGCCAGCGAGGATATAGTAACGAACAGCAGTTCTTGTGCTCCAGACCACCATAGCCATTGGCCGAGAGATGTAGCAAAAATAGATATCGATCATAGGGCAACCCGCCAAAGATCTGGGCAGTTGCTGTGACAATTTTAGTAATATCCACCAGCCATTTTTTAACATCCACGTTTCCTTCACCCCAAATCGCCAATTGATGAGGTTTACCCAACACTTCAAAATCATAAACATGGTGTTGGCCAATTTCGAATGGGCTATCGACCAATTCATCAAAGTTTTGGGCAATGAAAGTATTATTGCTACCAGGGAGTGGTGTAGTTACCTGCCAATTTGCTGGCGGGATAATTTCGATCTGAATTGGTTCATGAGTTCGATCAGGAATAAAAAACAACAGCGCCGCTGGATTAAAGTAGCCATGGGTAGCATCCAGATGATTGGTGCGCACAGTCAGATCATTTGCAAACACCCGGTAGCGAATAGTCAGATTACCCTTGCCCTCAATCTGCCAATGGTTTTTAGCGATCTTGCCACAATTCAAAGTCTTGCCCTGTTCATCTGTGGCCGTAAAATCTTGCAAATGCCGAGAATATTCGCGCACCATATAAGAGCCAGGAGTCCAAACTGGCATTTGCAAATCTAGTAAAGGCCGCTGCCAGTCGCGGACTTGCAGAGTCACCTCAAAAAGATGAGTCTGGGGCTGGGGCATCGCCACCCGATAGGTGATTAAAGTAAGTGCTGAATCAGAAGACATATCAAAAAAGCCCAATCAATTCTGTCTACAATAACTCATCCATTAAGGCCATTACCTCGATCGCTCCAGCAGAGAGCTGGGGTAAAGGCTCGATCTGCAATTGTTTTTCTAATAAACCTTTCAGAGAGATTAATTTCAGGCTGTTCTCAGCTAAAGTAGCAGCGATCGATGGTGCAGCTTCCAAATAACCGATCGCTCCCAAGTCGGCTAAAGCAGCTCGGCGCAGTTGCAATTCATCCAGCTTCAAGGCTGCAATTAATCGATCGCCATAGATATTGGCAAGCTGGGATGTTGGTGATAATTGGTACAAAGCGCGTGCGGCAGAGAATTGAATACGTGGCACTGGATGATCAAGAAAAGGCTTGATCACCTCCACGGCCTGTACTCCACCCAAGGTACCTAAAGCTTCTAAGATGGCATCGAAGGGTTGGGTTAACTGGGGTGGTTCTGGAGCTGGGAGAGTGCCAGGAAGTTGGTTTTGTAAAAGCTGAATCAAAATCGGCACCGCAACTGGATCATGCAGGTTTTCTAGAGCTTGAGCAGCAGCTTCGCGCACATAGAAATCTACACAGCTCAAAGCCGTCATTAAGGCCGGAATAGCCTGCGGATCGCCCAGTTTACCCAGTGCTCTAGCAGCATTGCGCCGTAAGGGATATCCCCCTGCCTCGGTGCGATCTTCTTCGTCAGTGAGGGCGCTGATTAATACCTCAATCGCGGTGGGATCATCTACCCGAAATCTGCCCAGCCACCAGGCGGCATACATGCGCAACCCTAAGTCTCCGCCCCGCAGGTTTTCGATCGCCTGCTCAACAGTAAGCTGTGGGGCATCAGGACTAGGCGTTGCGGAGCTGGTAAATTCTTCGTTCATGAGATGTAGGTCTAAGGATGGCCACTTCTTCCAAGATACCTGGATGGTGGTCAATAATTTTGGCGGAGTTCAGCAACTTCGATCGCTGATAATTCCCAACCCAAAGCTCCAGCGTTTTGCTGCACTTGAGAGGCATTCTTAATGCCCGGAATCGGAATCACTCCCGGTTGGCAGATCAACCAGTTCAGTGCTACTTGTGCCTGGGTTTTGCCATACTTTTCGCCCAATTCACTCAATTTTTCTAAGAGCGGTTGAATTTTGCGTAAGCCCGCTCCTTTGAAACGTTGATCCATACTGCGGGCACCAGAGGGCGAGTTATCAGCAGTGTATTTGCCGGTCAGCAAGCCCTGAGCCAAGGGGCTATAGGCCAAAATGGTTACATCTAATTCCCTGGCTGCCGTCAGGACTCCGTTGGTCTCAATTTCGCGGGTGATTAGTGAATAGCGCATTTGATTAACTGCTAATGGCACTCCTCTTTTTGCCAATAACTTATGAGCTTCCCGCAACTGTTCGGCACTATAGTTGCTCACGCCGATCGCTTTGATCCGACCTTGTTCTACCTCATCGGCCAGGGCGTTCATCAAGCCTTCTTGACTGAGCAGTGAGGGGAAAGGCCAATGGACTTGGTATAAATCCACTGAGGGCATTTTCAGCCGTTTGAGGCTGGCGGTGACAGCATCAGCTACGTCTTCGGAGCGAAATCGCCAGGGCAAGGGCATGTATTTTGTGGCAATTTGAGTTTTGGCGTTGGTTTCTTTGATGAATTTACCCAGGAGTTCTTCCGATTTGCCCAAACCATAGATTTCGGCGGTATCCAGAAAGGTGATGCCTTTGTCGATCGCTGCCTGAAAAGCCTGCCGCAGGTCTGCTTCGCCGTAGTCTTTGCCGTAGCCCCAAAAGAGGGAGTCGCCCCAAGCCCAGGTGCCAAAGCCGATCGGGGTTACTTCTATACCGGTGTTGCCGAGGGTGGTGGTGGCCATAATTTAAGTCCGCAGAAAGAATATTTCTTAATTCTAGCTAAAACAACCAGGAATAAAAAAGTCAGTCATTCTCAGTTTTGAACTCAGTTTTCTATGATATTTAATTAGCATATGGATAAGGCAAGAAGCAAAGCCTAGGTTGTATTTCCACGGTTTAAAGCTTTTGGCTATATCGACAACCTCTAATATATGAGGTCATGGTTGCTTGGCGATTTTGATCTGTATGTTCTTGTTTGTTTACCGTTTTAGTTTTCCGCGACTATTACTGTCCATTACAAAAGCTTGGTTCAGGCTGAAGAAACAAAGTT
>JANNEH010000187.1:0-22081 GCA_031378405.1 Synechococcales cyanobacterium OTE_75_metabat_409 | reverse complement strand
TTCTAAACCATTGGCCAAATAATAGAAAGCCTCAGCCAAAATGCCAATCAGCGGCACCACCGAATTACGGCGATGGCTAGCTTGAGCTTGTTGATGGATTTTGCTGACCGAGAAAGTCGTGAGCAATTCATCCAAACGGCTGACCATCTTGGCTTTCAGCTTAGTGAAATCGGCTTCAAAAGCTACATTGGTATTGCTGGCTGCTACTTCATTAACGATCGAGTGAATATGTGCTTGGAAATCTTCGCCCACATCTTTGAGTTCCTTGCTGAGCAACTGTAGCTCTTGCTCCTTAATAGCATTGGCATCTTGAGGCTGTGCCTTGAGATTATGCCAATTCTCTAGATAGGTGCGGCGTAAATTAATACAAATTGGCTGAAGATCATCAGCCAAATTTACCAATAATAACGGACGCTTTTCTTCGGTCAAGTAGCGGGTAATCGCCGTGCGAAATTCCTCGATACCACTGTCTTTCACCAATTGATCGACCAAGGCTGTGCCCTGTTCGCCTAAGATTCTGATATAGTTATCAGCGGCTGATTCATAGCTGCGCACATCGACCCGGAATTTATCTACAGGTAACTTGCTAGAACTAGAGCAATAGCGATTAAACTCATTTACGAACTGTGGTGTTTCTTGCAAGTCAGAATTAACTCCTGCCGCAAAGAAAGAATTAAGGCCAAACTTTTCACTGGCATCGGTGTGACGCAACTGGCTACCCCAGAAACCCAATAGGCCACTGGTTTTATAGACGCGGCTGGTATCGTGAAACTGTTCACCAATCAGGTTATCGAGGCGTTGACGTAGTTGAGAGTTATACCAAGTTTCATCGATGCGGTTGAAGATGTAGAATACTCGATCGCGCACCCCCGGATTCACTTTGATCCGTTCTAGCATCTCGGTTTCTTCACTGGTCATATCACCCGCTGCCGCCGGTTTCAGCACACAGACTACTGCTGAAGTATCGGGGTTTTCGATCTTGGTGTAAGTCAATTCGGCATCGCGTTTTACTGGTGCATCAATGCCGGGAGTATCAATCAAAACATTGCCATCTTGCAATAAAGGGTGATGACAGTAGTATTCTACTTTGCGTAATACGGAGCTGTTGCTACCACGGCGGGCATAGCTAGCGGCTTCTTGCAGGTTTTTACAATCGAACTGCTCCATCGAAAGAGTGCGATTACTGGTTTTATCTAGATATTTTTGGTTGTCGCGAAAACCTTGGAGCAATAATTTGAGCGCCGATGCCTGCTTAGCTTTATCAGATTTACTCTCGCCGCCTTCTTGTTGAATAATTGCTAGGCATCGATCGATCAAGCTACTCAACAGCGCCACATCTTGCAGAATTAAAGCAGCTTGCTGACTGTCGATCGACTCCAACCCCAACTTTTGCCCCAAAGCCTGCACTTGGCTCTGGATTTCATCTACCGATAAAAAAGTCAAAACTACCCGCTCTTGCTCGGGCGTGGAATAAGCGATCTGACACTCCGTTCCAGTCGCATGACCTTCGGCACTATATAACAGCTCCCGTTCCAGCAAAGCATTGATCAACATCGATTTCCCAGCGCTGAAGGCTCCAGCAAACACAATCTCGAAGGTGGGGGCAAGGGCTTTCTTTAAAGCCGATCGAGCTGCTGTAGTATCAATCTGAGCACGCAGATTTGGTTCTTGCTGCAATAGATTCAGCACTTGATCGACCTGTGCTTGCAGATTTTGGCAATGGGGTAAGGACTGGGAGGAGTTTGGAGACATCATGAAATTAAGTTCTAAATAATTCTGCTGAAGAAGTAAAAGAAAACCTCTTATCCTTAAACTACCCACCTATCCGTACAAAATTGAAAGCTATACTTCAGGTTGAAACCGCGCGATTGAAGATTATCTCTTTCCCTGATCCGTGACAATGTTCTATGATCTTTGATAGACCAAAAATTTTGGTAATTCTCAGAATCTAATATTCTTTGGAGGTTCTATGATCGTCCTGCACGCTCACGGTGTTGATTCGTTACCTATGGATATCAGCACTCTCAAACTTACCGACGAACAGTTCTATCAACTGTGTGTGACTAATCCCGAGCAACCGTTAGAGTTGACAGCCCAAGGAGTTTTAATTGTTATGTCCCCAGTAGGCGGCGATAGTGGCAGACGAGAAATTAGACTAGGAGGGCAACTGCTC
Organism: Synechococcales cyanobacterium OTE_75_metabat_409; assembly: GCA_031378405.1. Classification (GTDB taxonomy): domain Bacteria; phylum Cyanobacteriota; class Cyanobacteriia; order Cyanobacteriales; family Chamaesiphonaceae; genus JAAFHZ01. Next base: position 19,908 of record JANNEH010000187.1, on the reverse strand, counting down.
AACTGGAATGAAGATACCGAATTGGGTGAGGTATTTAGCTCTTCCACAATTTTCAAGTTGCCATTAGGTAGTCAACGATCTCCTGACGCAGCCTGGGTTGAGGGTTCTCGCTGGGCAGCCTTAACATCAAAAGAACAAGAGCGGTTTCCACCCATTGCACCAGATTTTGTGATTGAACTGCGATCTCGGACTGATAGTTTGACAGAGCTACAAGCAAAAATGCAGGAATATATAGCCAATGGTGTGCGGCTGGGATGGCTGGTCAATCCGCAAGATCAGCAAGTAGAAATTTATCGAATCGATCGATCCATCGAAATCCTACAATCGCCAGTTACTGTCAGTGGAGAGGATGTACTACCGGAATTTGTGCTGAATTTAGCAAAGATTTGGTAAATTCATGTCAATACGGCTCGCTCAAGGGCACAAAGAAAATCTAGCAATTCAATAGATGGGTTTAGCCATTCAACAAGATCACTATGAGACTTATCGAAATGACTAAACTTCATAAAATTAAATACAAAAATACTAGTTCATTATTCCGGTGTATAAAGAATTAGTGCCATTCATAGTTGAATTATAGAATTCAAAAAAGTAAGAAGCATTTTGAGTGGCAGAAAAGCTTAAATTGCTTGAAAATTGGGTGGAACTGGTCAGCAATTGTTTTTGGCCACCACCAAGATCTTTGTATATCTTGATTTGAGCGCCGTTTGTACTGAGCTTTAGGCTACGTGCAGAACCTTTCCAGGTAAATCTAAATATATCTGTTTTATCTTCTAAAGAACCTGACCCACCACCTGTCATCGCAGTAGAACCAAGGTTATCTGATATTTTGATCAGGTCTGATCCCATCGCGGTGAAGCAACCATTTTCCATGTTGACCCGATAAGTTGGAGATATATCAGCTAACTGCTTTGGTGAATTAAAGTCAGCAGATGGATCTGTACAAGCAAATGCAGGCAAGTTCAAGGAAAGTGTAGCAATAGTTGCTACAAAAGCTGAAGAAAAAAGTTTGTTTTTATTCATTGTTCAATGATCCTTAGAATAGGGTAGATATCAGTAGCCCATAAAAATGGACTACTATAGGCACCAATTTACTGGCTAATTCACTTTAACAATACTAGATATATTAAGTCAAGTTTTTTTTGCAATTACAAAATATTAAGCATTCACAGAAGCTTGTGTATTCTTTTCCCCAGGTAGATTAGAGCGTATAGCTAAGATGTTTTTAATGGTGATTGGAAATATCTTGAGCATATTTCAACCAAAAGCCAGAACCATATTTATTTAAGTTTGATTGCCATGGTTGGAAAAGCTCTCCAGATATCCGATGATGGTTAGGTACGAATCACCGTAAGTTCCATGTCTGCCACCCTGCCCTCCCATCGCTGGCAAATTGCCCCCACCGATCTTGACACCGCCATGGCTTTGGCAAGATCGATCAAAATCATCCCCGACAACCCAACCTCACTCCTGATCGCCCAAGTCCTGATCAATCGGGGCATCTCTTCAGTAGCTCAGGTAGAACATTATGTCCACGGACGCGGCCAAGACTTGCCGTCACCTTCGATCGACTTTAAAGATTTAAAAACCAGCGTAGATTTATTGGCAACAGCGATCGCCCAAGGCTGTAAAATTGCCATCTGTGGTGACTACGATGCCGACGGCATGACCAGTACGGCCCTGCTGATCCGCGCCCTGCGAGCACTAGGTGGCAACGTCCACTACGAAATTCCCAGTCGCATGAGCGACGGTTATGGCATTAATAAAAGAATTGTGGAAAAATTCCACGCTGACGGCATCGAGTTAGTAATGACCGTCGATAATGGCATATCGGCCTATGACGCGATCGAACACGCCGTCAACCTGGGCTTAAAAGTAATCATTACCGATCACCACGATCTGCCCCCTAAATTACCACCAGCCCATGCCATCTTAAACCCTAAACTGATTCCCACCGACTCGGTTTACTACAGTATTGCCGGAGTCGGAGTCGCTTATTTACTGGCGATCGAACTCATCGAACGTATTGATAGTGATCGAACCGCCAGCCTTGCCCCCCAAATGCTAGAACTGTTTACCTTGGGCACGATCGCCGATCTCGCTGCTCTCACCGGCATTAATCGTACTTTAGTACGGCAAGGACTCAAACTCTTAGCCAAATCTCAGATCTTAGGAGTCCAAGCCCTGATCACCGCCTCCGGCGCTGGTGACAACAGACAAATGAAGCCCGAAGATATTGGTTTCAAACTCGGTCCTCGCATTAACGCGATCGGTCGAATTGGCGATCCGCAAACAGTGATTGAACTATTGACCACTACAGATCCCGATATTGCCCAAGAACGCGCTCAAGAATGCGAAGCCACCAATCGCCAGCGCCAAGAACTCTGCGCCCAGATTGAAGAAGAGGCGATCAACTTAGTGGAATCGATGGGTAGGCAATACTTACTCGATCGAGTATTAGTAGTGGTCGCAGAAGGTTGGCATCATGGAGTAATTGGCATTGTAGCTTCGCGGTTAGTAGAACGCTATGGGGTGCCAGTCTTTATTGGCACCTACGAAAACGCCCAACATATTCGCGGTTCGGCGCGGAGTATCCCAGAATTCAATATTTTTGAGTCGTTAGAATTTTGCCATGACTTACTAATGAAATACGGTGGACACCCAGCAGCCGGTGGCTTTTCGATGGATAGCGACAATTTACCAGAGTTTCAGCAGCGGATGCGGACTTTTGCCCATAAGTGCTTGGAGCCAGAGCATTTAAAGACTTTAGTGAAAGTCGATGTGCAGGCCGAGCTGAGTGAGATCGATCGATATACCTACGAACAAATTGATGCGGTGCAACCCTGTGGCATGGGCAACCCCGAGCCAGTATTTTGGTCGGCAAATGTGCGAATTGCTGAGCAGCGGATTATTGGCAAAGATGAAAGTCATTTGAAGGTAACTATTGACAGTCCCGATTTCCCCCGAGGCATTAAAGGCGTGGGTTGGCGTTGGGCAGAATATTATCCTTTACCCGATCGGATAGATATTGCCTATAAACTGCGCGAAAATAAATGGAATGGACAGAGCAATATTGAAATTGAATTAGTAAGTGCCCGCGCTGTTACCGGAACAAAGAAAATGTCAACCAAAACTTACTATAGCTTTAGCTTTCAAGAAAGAGAATATCAGTGCGAATTAGCACCTGATGGTCAAGCTTTAAAAATCTGGAATAACAATGGCCATACGCTGACTGCGATCAAAGGACAAAAGATAGCAACATTGGTAACCCCCAATCAGGGATTAAAAGAAGTCAGTGTCAAAGAACCATATTTTTTCCAGTTAATTAAAACAGCCATGGCCAACGTGGGTAGGTAAGACCTTTTCTGACAGGATACTGGTATCAAATGAAAGCCTGGGAAATTTCACAGTAAAATAAGAATCAACCAGAGCATTGCTATGGCTCAGATCTATCTTCATCTAACCATAATCAACCAGGATCTAACTAACCATGATTGCCATAAAAGAGAATTTCCCCCGGTTTACTCCCGAAGAGTATTTTGCCTGGGAGGAAAAACAGCTAGAAAAGCATGAGTATATCGATGGTGAAGTTTATGCAATGAGCGGCGGCAGTGTAAATCATGGTCGCATTGCCATCAAGTTAACCGCCATGTTCGATACTCATTTAGACAATAGTAGTTGCATCACTGGCAATTCTGATATTAAGGTCAATATTTTTGCCACCACTAATTATACTTATCCAGATGCTAGTGTAACTTGTGATGATCGGGATAAAAGCACTACTAATTATTTTACTTACCCCTGCTTGATTGTTGAGGTTTTATCAGATAGCACTGAGTCCTATGACCGGGGTGGTAAGTTTAGACTGTATCGAAACAACCCGATTTTACAAGATTACTTATTAGTTAGCTCTGCCCAAATTGAAATGGATCTGTATCATAAGAATGATGCTGGTGATTGGGTGATTATTAATTACCAAGCAGGGGATGTTGTAGAGCTAAAAAGTATTAATTTGAGTTTCCCGATCGAGCAAGTATATCGTGGTCTTGTTCTAACACCAGAATCTGCATAGACTCACCCAGTAACCAAAAAGTGAAATGGACGATATGTGGGAATTCGATCGACAATCCAGGCAAATTAATGAAATACAGGTTTATTGATAATCTATGGAATTCAACGCAGGGCAGGTTTTTATTTGGTGATTGTGGGTTTTAACCTAGTCAATGGATAAACCTGCCCCTACGTTGGTGATTTCTGGTGGATGTTTTTTATGGCTGCATGGCGACTTTGATCACGCGGCGGTGCAACATATCATCGAAAGCTTGGCCGAGATCTTTTAGAGGGCGACGATCGCTCACCAACAAATTCCAATCCACTGTCCCCGGAGCGATTAAATCCAAAGCCTCTCGCACATACTGGGGAGTATTGTGAAACACTCCTTTCAGAGTTAGCTCACTGTAATGCAACTGCTCTGTTTGCACCGTAATCGTCGTTTCCTTCGGACAACCACCGAACAAATTAATCGTGGAGCCAGGGCGACCAGAAGCGATCGCTGCTTCCCACACACTAGGTACTCCAGTCGCCTCGATCACAATATCTGCCCCCCAGCCATTGGTCAAACCCTTGACTGTACTAGGGATATCAGTAATTTCGTGATAATTCCACACCTGCTTCGCTCCCAGCTTTTCCCCGACTTTTAGTCGATCGGCATTTCCCCCAAACAACCAGACCTCAGCGCAGCGCTGTGCTAACACCGCCACAAACATCAAGCCGATCGCCCCGTCTCCCATCACTACCACTCGGTCGTTCGGCTTCGCATTGCTTCTGGCTACCCCATGCAACACACAAGCCAACGGCTCAGTCATCGCCGCTAGCTCATCGGGTACCCCCGCAGGAATTCGTAACATATTGTGTCGAACAATTTGGGCTGGAACTTTCAGATACTCGGCAAAAGTGCCATTATTCCAAGTCAAATTTGGACAGAGCGAAAACTCTTGGCGCTCACAGAAAAAACATTGACCACAAGGAGCCGAATTATTGGCCACCACCCGATCGCCCACTTGCCAGCCAGTGACTCCACTGCCGATCGCCGCAATTACTCCGGCTCCCTCATGCCCAAACAACGTTGGTGGCTTCAGCATCTTGGCATGACCACCCCGCCGCCACACCTTTAGATCGGTGCCACAAGTGGTCGCGGCCCCCATCTTGATAATCACTTCCCCCGCAGCAGCGGTGGGTTCATCTACTTCAGTAAGGCGGAGGTCTTCACGACCATGGAGGACTGCTGCAAGCACTTGGTTTAAACTGGAAAAACTTCCGCCAATTCTAGCAGATAGGCAACTCACCCAGAACCACCAACCAGATCGTTCAGTCAGGGAGCTAATGTGGCTTCTCGATCAGTAAGGTAAGATAGAAACAAGTTTCCGAGATATTTCCATGGGCGAACAGAAAGTTTTAGAACAACCAAAACTCGTGGTTGTATATTTTGCCAACGGCACCAAACAGTGGGTGAAAACTGGTAGTGCCAATCAGTGGGCGCGTGAAGGTGGCTATGTTCACAAGTTCTATGAAGGCAAAGTTTACAGCACGATCGATGGCCGCAAGGTGAAAGTAAAACAGCACTTTAAGCTCCTCAACACCGTGTTGATGGATGTCGATACTGGCGAGTTTTTAGACACCGATCGATCTAGCTTACTTAGCCTCCAAGCCGAAGATAGCAGCTCCGATCGCATCTATCGCTGGTCAGAAGTAGATTGGAGTTGTGAGATTGTCTTTGAGAAAAAAGAAGAAAAACGGCCATTTAAGCCCGCCGTCAAGTTGGCTAATGCCAGCTCCGATAGCTCTGTGGCTGTAGAGTAACATGTATTTACTGATTCCAGCAGCGGGTATGGGTAAACGGATGGGCAGCAATCAAAATAAGCTGTTCTTGACTGTTTTAGGTCAGCCCATTTTAGCCTGGACTCTGCTAGCAGCCGAGGCTGCAACTAGTATCGATTGGATTGGAGTCATTGCTCAACCAGCCGATCGAGAGTTTATTCTCAACTTACTTAGTCAACTGCCGCTCACCAAACCAATCCAGATCATCATGGGTGGGGACAGTCGCCAAGAGTCGGTTTACAACGGACTGCAAGCTTTGCCACTAATGGCCAGCCATGTGTTGATTCACGATGGTGCGCGTTGTTTGGCTACAGCAGACTTGTTTGATCGCTGTGCGCTGGCTTTAAAAGACTGTGATGGCTTAGTGGCAGCAGTGCCAGTCAAAGACACTATCAAGATTGTGGATGGCTATCACACTGTTACCAGTACGCCCGATCGAGCATACTTATGGGCAGCCCAGACTCCCCAAGGTTTTCGGACTCAGTTGCTAAAAGACTGTCATGAGCGAGGTCGGCAGTTAGCCTGGGAAGTAACCGATGACGCGGCATTGTTTGAGCGTTGTGGTTTACCTGTGAAAATTGTGTTGGGGGCAGAAAGTAACTTGAAGGTGACGACCCCAGCAGATCTGCCGATCGCCGAGTTTTTGTTGAGTCAAAGATTTGCGGTGGAGCAGGCTAACCTAGATAATGGGTGAGATGTCTGGCCAGTACCACATGCAGATTTATCTAGACTATAGTGCTACCACACCCACTCGACCAGAGGCGATCGCTGCCATCCAGGCGGTATTAACTCAGCAGTGGGGCAACCCCAGCAGTCTGCACCAATGGGGGGAGCGGGGGGCGATCGTGTTAGAGACCGCCCGTACTCAGGTGGCTGGTTTGATTGGGGCAGAGCCACAAAATATAGTGTTTACCGCCAGCGGCACCGAGGCTGATAATTTGGCAGTCATGGGCATTGCCCAGCAATATCGATCGCCCCAACATGTGATTATTTCTAGTGTCGAACATGCGGCGGTTTCCCAGCCTGCTATTTGGTTAGAGAAACAAGGTTGGCAGGTCACTAAGCTACCGGTAGACTCCCAAGGAATGGTTGATCCGCAGGATCTATTAACGGCATTACAATCTAATACCGTACTGGTATCAGTCATCTACGGGCAAAGCGAAGTGGGCACAATTCAGCCGATCGCCGAAATAGCGGCGATTTGTCGCCAAGCCCAGGTAACTTTTCATACCGATGCCGTACAGGCAGTGGGACGGGTGGCGATCGATGCTCCGGCCTTGGGTATTGATTTACTTTCAATGTCTGGCCACAAACTCTATGGTGGCGGTGGGGTAGGGGCTTTGTATATCAGCGATCGATCCCAGCTTTTTCCTTTGCTGCGCGGTGGTGGCCAAGAGAACGGCATGAGATCGGGCACTCAAGCTACAGCTCAAATTGCTGGGTTTGGGGTGGCGGCACAGTTGGCACAAGCCGAGTTATCAAAGGAAATACCCCGTCTGCAAAAACTGCGCGATCGATTGCTCGGTCTGCTGCAACATCGTGCAGATCTACAGCTTACAGGCCATCCCACCCATCGTTTGCCGCACCATTTAAGCTTTACTACCACCAGCAACGGGCGAGAGGTGGTACGGGCAATGAATCTAGCCGGGATTGGGATCAGTGCTGGTGCGGCCTGCCAGAGCGGCAAGGCTACTCCTAGTCTAATTTTGTTGGCCATGGGCAAAGATGAACACACGGCTGCTAGTGGCATTCGGCTAACATTGGGTCATCAGACTACTGAGGTAGATATTAACTGGACAGCAATGGTATTGGGGCAGGTGCTCGATCGCCATAAAATCTGATAAAACACCGCCCGTTACGGCGACATTATCCCCCAATAAATTCATCGAAAATTTGGGATTCAATTCAATACGGTTCGCTTAGGCGAAACATGGCACCCATGATTCTTTTTGGTACCAAGGACAGTTATTGAAATCCCATGGTAGGGGCGCATTGCATGCGCCCGACCATTGGATTTTAGTATCCATCAATCTCAAAAATTTCCACGGATACGACAGCCACTGCAACAATCTATGGTTTTGATGAATTTCATCGGAAGGGCGTATGCGATACGCCCCTACCGATGGAATCAATGGATCTTTGCGTTCACTTTATTGATCTTCAGCTAATTCAACATCTGTTCGGCCAAAGACCACCACTCATAACGCAGTTTGCTATCAGTGGCCGTGGGTTGGAGTTCTCGTTTGTGGAGTTCAGGATGCTTAGCATAAAAGGTTCGATCGACCTTTTTATAAAATTTATCGGTCGATTTCCCCGAATCCCGCAAGCGTTTCTGGACAATCACGCGCTTCTCTAGAATTTTTTTATCATCTACTGCATTATTGGGCAACACACTAGACACCGCCCCACTCACCGAGTCACCAACAGATTTGACTGAATCCCAAGACTTATCCCAAGATTTGGGCAAAGAATCGGTCACCGACTTTAGGGGCGATTGGGCTAAGGTATCGTTGACCAACTTGTTGGGGTTAAAAGAGCTAGTTAGTTCTTTCCATTTACCCTGTCCCCAGTTCCAGCCAGCGGTACCACCCCAGATCGCCAAAAATAACACGATCATTAATTTAGCCGTAGCGGCTGCGGGCTTTTTCCATTCTGCTGTAGTCGGTGGTCTGGTGGTCTTCATCTGGGTGCGCCGGGGTGATACAACCATAGTTTTTAGGCGCGACAGCAGCGGGAGATTGGTTTTCGTTCCCATCTGGGTAGGCGCAGATTGTTTGTTCAGATGCTTGGTGTTGGGAAGAGCCGCTAACACCGCAGCAGCAGAAGGATAGCGGTTATTGGGTCGATAGGAGAGCATTTTGCGCAAGACTTTGTTCATCGCCCCACTTAATTTAGTCTTACGATCCCAATCCCAAGTAGCCAAATGACTGTTGTAGAGCTGATCTGGTTGCTCACCGGTCAATAAAGTCAAAGTAGTGGCAGCTAAGGCATAGAGATCGCTACTGGGGTTGACTTGGCCGCGACGCATTTGTTCTTCGGGGGCAAAGCCTACTTTGCCAATTACTGTGGCCGTAGATTGACTGTACTTGGCGGCAGCTTCGCGCACCGCACCAAAATCGATTAATACTGGCTTGCCATCAGATTTACGGTAAATAATATTATCTGGCGAAATATCTCGGTGAATTACATCCAAAGAATGAATGTATTCCAACACGGGCAAAATATGTTGTAAAAACTCACAGGCTTCTTTTTCTGAAAATAACTTCCCCCGTCGATCGATCATGTCCCAGTAGTTATCGCCTTCTACATAATCTTGGACAATAAATAGGTATTCACCAACGGTGGTGCGGACTTTGAACTGTTCCCGAAAGCGAGGGATCTGGTCGTGATTGAGGTTGTACATCACGTTTGCTTCCCGCTCAAACAACTCGGTTGCCTTGGCCAAATTGGCGTTTGCCTGGGGCGCAAACTGTTTAAGTACACAGTTTTCATTAAAGCGCCGCAGGTTAGCTGCTAAATAGGTGCGGGCAAATCCACCTTGACCTAGCTCACTAATAATTTTGTAGTTGTTTTCAAGGATCGTCCCCACGGGCAAAGGAGAAGAGTCTGACATGGCAGGTCAAGGGTGTTGTTGGGAATCTTCCCCATCAAGTAAATCAATGGGGATCGCAAAAATTCAGGTAAGTACAGACTAACATAACTGTTGCTAGGTCTAGATTACTAGCCCTCAGTTCTAGCCATCAGTTAAAGTGGCCAAGGCGGTATCCAGCAATGCCAGTGCTCGATCGATCTCTACCGCCGTCACAATGAGAGGCGGCACAAACCGCACCACCTTGGCACCGGCAGGTACCAAAAGTAAGCCCATACTCATGGCCGCTTTTACCACATCAGCAGCGCCGATCGGACTGTTGGCTTGCAGTTCCAAACCATCAATTAACCCCCAGCCCCTGACCTCTTGCAGATGTTGGGGATATTTTGCCAGCAAGTTTTGCAGTCCCGCCCGCAGTCGATCGCCTTGGATTGCAGCATTGGCTAGTAAGTTTTCTGATTCTACTGTCTGACAAACACTCAAGGCCACCGCACAGGCGAAGGGATTGCCGCCAAAGGTGCTGGCATGGTCACCCGGTTGAAAGACGTTGCAAGATTCCTTGCAAAGCAAAGCACCGATCGGCACACCGCCGCCTAGCCCTTTGGCACTAGTAAACACATCTGGCTCAATGCCTAGGTGTTCGTACCCCCAATATTTACCGGTTCTGCCCATGCCAGTTTGTACTTCGTCTAGCATTAACAAGATTTTGTGTTGATCGCAGAGCTGCCGCAGTTGCTGGAAGTATTCCCGATCGCCAGGGTTCACACCACCTTCGCCCTGTAAGGGTTCGATTAAAATGGCTGCTACTTGCCCCGCTAGCTCGGTGAGAGCCAACTTCATGGCCTCAAGATCGTTGTAAGGTACATAGTAAAATCCTGGTACCAGCGGGCTGAAGTTTTGCTGATACTTGGGCTGACCAGTAGCCGTAACAGTGGCCATTGTTCGTCCATGGAAGCTAGCTTGGGCGGTGATAATTACCGGATCACTAATGCCCAGCTTGGTGTGGCCATATTTGCGGGCTAGTTTGATCGCGCCTTCGTTGGCTTCGGCACCAGAGTTACAGAAAAATACTCGATCGGCACAGGAATGGTCAACTAACCATTTGGCTAACTCCCCTTGGACGGGAATGTAATAGAGGTTAGAAACATGGGTCAGCCGCTGCATTTGCTGGGTGGCGGCCATCACCATGGCGGGGTGAGCATGACCGAGGGTACAGGTGGCAATACCGGCCACAAAGTCTAGGTATTCTTTACCTTGGTCATCCCAGACTTGGCAACCAGCACCTTTGACTAAGGCAAGGTTGTACCGGCCATAAGTGGTCATGACATTGCTATCAAAGTCTGAGCTACTAAAAGGCGTGGTGTCTTCCGACTCGGGTGACATGAACAATTGTTGAATTAAAGTGGGAACCAATGTTTTACTCCTGAAGTTGGTGAGATGAATAAATATCCTGCCTGACCTGATGTCCTGTCGGTGTATTGCATATTATTAGCTCAAAACTCATCAAAAGTAGAGTTTTAGATTTGGTAAATTTGGTGGTTGACAGAAAATAATTGCAACTGTACCATTACTACCTAAATGGAGCAATCACAGTTTTTTTGTGATCTGTTGACATTTTTTTGAAAAATCCAACTCACAACATACCTTTGGAGAAATAGTCTAATGTCTATTATCAAAATAAGCGAACTCACCAACCCAGAAGCTACGCTTCAGCAGCTCACTGCTGAAGAAGCCGCCAATATTGTCGGTGGCAAAAAAGGTGGTGGTGATGGTGGTTTCGGTGGTGATTTCGATGGTGGCGGCGTAGATGCTTTCATCTTTGATGAAATTGGTCCTGGAAACAGCCGTAGAGACCGCTTTGTTGTTAGTCCTAATGGTGATGTATTCCAATACAACCGCAAAGGAAATTCTAAAGTTTCCATCAGCTACAATCCCGGCTTTGCGAGAAGATAATTAGTTCGCGATCTTGCTTGAAAACAAAGTATTGCGTTACAGGGTGCTTTTAATTTAATTATTTTCTACCGATACTTGCAAGATGGCTACAATTCAGAAAGGCGACCATAGACACTATTGGTCGCCTTCCTGCTTTAGGTTTTTGCCAGGATCTATATAATGTGGTGGCAGATCTGCAAGAAGCCCAACTCTGTATTATTGCCATAGGAGCTAGATCTGGTGCTGACCGGTAAAGAAGGCGGCAGGGAAGTGGGGCGGGTGCCAATGACCGGTGTGCCCGATCGGTTTCAATCCAGAATGGCCAAAAAACAAACATCTGGGAAGATTCTGCAAGATTACGGTTATCCGTCCTGTTTTCAGTATTTAGGGCTTAGTAAACTGTCAATAACTTGTTACAAAAGTTGACACTAAAACTTGTGATGGTAGTTAACTGGCCACAGCACAGTTCCCCACACCGTTGCTGCGAACCAGGTTCAATCAAAACATTGATCAGTGCCAGTAGTATTTAAGCCCCTTACGCCACAAACAATGAGGGGCTGAACTCCCCATGTCTCTACATCAGCCGAAATAACTAGCGAAATTTTGGCTGTTTCCCATATTGATTTAACCTTGAAACCACAATGTATAACTTCCCCGATCTAAATAGTCCTTCTGATCAAAATAGTCCAGCGCTGGACATGAATCAACTCCAGGCATTGATCCAACAACAGTCCACTCGTCGCCCCATCTTTGAAAATATTGCTGTTCTTGGCTGTGGCTATGTGGGCAAGGCATTAGCTGACGGTTGGCAAGAGCAAGGACATTTTGTAACAGGCACAACAACCAGCAAAGAAAGAATTGCTGCGCTTACCGAAACTCTTTCAAAAGCAGTCTTAGCCAAAGGTGCAGACTACTTGGCAATGCAGTCGCTGCTCCAAGATCAAAATACTTTAGTAGTAAGCATTGCTCCCACCGGTTTTCAGGAAGCAGATACAGCAACTTATGAAACCACCTACATCTCCACCACCCAAAACTTAGTCAAAGTATTAAGCCAAGCTCCTAACGTCACCCAAATCATCTATTTGAGTAGTTGCTCTGTCTACGGTGATCGGCAGGGAGAATGGGTAGATGAGGCTTCTCAAGTTGCCCCTACGGAACAGAGCAGTCAGGTAATTCATGAGTCGGAGCAAATAATTCTTCAGGCAGCTAATGAGCAACAAAAAGTTTGTATCTTGAGATTGGGGGGCATTTATGGCCCGGGTCGGGAGTTGGTCAGTATGTTTGGGGGCTTGGCGGGTATGACTATACCCGGTAAAGGCGATCGATTTATCAACTGGATACACCGTGATGATATTATTGGAGCGATCGAATTTGCTCGGTTAAATGAGCTTCAAGGTATTTATAATCTGGTTGATGACAGTAGACTCACGGTTAAAGAACAAGTCTCCAGGGTCTGTGCCCGCTATGATTTGCCCCGGGTGAAATGGGACTCTTCCCAATTGAGCCTTCAACGCAAGAGTGTTCAGGTCAGTAACCACAAGCTCAAAGTAGCAGGATACGAGCTAATTCATCCTCAACTTCTGGTCTAAAAGTAGCGATGAATATGTTATTTCTGACTTTCCGTGGGGCTATGCCGTCCGTCTACAGCATAGCCTTTACTACTTGTATTTCAATTATTTCTTTCCGAGTTGCTTTATCGGCGTTGAAATCTCTTCACAAGGGATGGAAAAATCTTGTCAGGTTGCATCAGATCCCCTGCGATCGCTGTGCGTTTTTTACAGGGGAATTTAACCTTAAATGCCCTGTTCACCCCTATAGTGCGATTAATGAGCAGGCGATCGACTGTCTAGATTATGAGCCGATCATTAGGTCATCTAGTAGTCACCAAAAAAGGTAGCAACATAGTTGATCCACTGGGTAAAATTCCCCAATGGTTTCAGACTTTACGCCTCCCGCAGAGATATCAAAATAAGATCTTTTTTATGTGAAGAGCTATATGGTCGCCAGCTTAGCCTATGATAAAGGAGTGGTGAGTCATCTGAATTTCGGTAAAAACTTAAAGAAAACTAGCCAAAATTTTTGCAATGACCTACGCAGCCTCTTCATCTTACAGCGCAGCCTATCAGACCGTCGTCCCCGTAGATGTCTACCAAGATGTGGTGGCCGATCTGCAAGAATCCCAAGCAATGGTGCGCAACCTCGAAACCCAAAACCGCGAACTGTGGCAGCAAAACCAACAGCTTCAGCAAGAGATTAGCCGCTTCTTAGGTAATGTCAACCAATTCCAACGGGGTGCTGATGGCACTGTAAATGTTGCGGCTCAACGAGTAGCCACTGTTGCCCCTAGCCGTCCGCAAATAGCCGTGACCAATCAGCCTAGTGCCGAAAGTGACAATGGGGAATTGAACATTTGGAATATTATTATTACCGTACTCTGTATTATTGCCGTAGGGGCTAGTGTAGGCTACTCGGCCTTCCGTCCTTCTAAATAGCCAAAATGTCCGAACAACCTGTTGCCGAAAACTCTGTCGATCTCACCGGTCTGCGCACTAGCCAAAACGCCATTGGTAACGCCGACTATCGCGAGATCGATACCAAACTGCTGTCACCGATGTTTCAGCATTTTGTGGCGGTGAAAGAGCAGTACCCTCATGCTTTGCTGCTGTATCGCTGCGGTGATTTCTTCGAGACCTTTTTTCAGGATGCCGTGACCGTAGCACGGGAACTAGAGCTAGTTTTAACCAGCAAAGAAGGTGGCCGGGAAGTGGGGCGGGTGCCCATGACCGGTGTCCCTCATCACTCCGTCGATCGATATTGCGCTTCTTTAGTAGAAAAAGGCTTTGCTGTAGCTCTTTGCGACCAAATGGAAGAAGCCAGTGCTGCGGTGGGTTTAGTCCGACGCGAGGTGGTCAGAGTTTTGACTCCCGGCACCGTGATGGAAGAAGGGCTGCTCACTGCCCGCCGGAATAACTTTTTGGTGGCGATCGTCCTCAGTGGCGACCATTGGGGCTTAGCCTATACCGATATTTCCACCGGGGAATTTGTGGCCACCCAAAGCTGTGATTTAGAGATTCTCAGCCAAGAGTTGCTGCGATTACAACCGGCGGAGATCTTGCTACCCGTGGCCGCTCCAGATATTAATCGGCTGCTCCGAGCTGGGGAAAAAGACGATCGAGTGCCCGCTCCTTTGCCCAATCAATTTTGTTATGCACTGCGCACTCAGACGGCTTTTACCTTATTGACTGCTCAAGAAAGCCTGTTGGATTACTTTAGATTAAAGTCTTTAGAGGCAACCGGTTGCGACCAGATGCCATTGGCAGTCAGAGCTGCGGGTGGCTTATTAGATTATTTGGCAGATACTCAACGCGGGAACCCAATCGGTCTCCAACTATTGCGTTCTTATTCCCTCACTGATTATTTGGTGCTAGATTATCAATCGCGCCGGAACCTAGAAATTTTCCAGACTTCTCGGGATGGTCATTTGCGCGGTTCTTTACTATGGGCACTTGATCGCACGGCCACAGCGATGGGTGGTCGAGCCTTAAGACGCTGGCTTTCGCAACCGCTGTTGGATATTAGCCAAATTACGATGCGCCAACAGTCGATCGAAGAACTATATAAGAATACTTTTTTACGCCAAGATCTCCAACAACTGCTCAAGCAAATTTATGACCTAGAGCGGCTCACTGGTAAAGCTGCTGCGGGACGAGTGAATGCCAGGGAATTATTGTCACTGGCAGATTCTCTTTGTCGTTTACCAGAGTTAGCAGAGCTGACCAAAGATGCCACTGCCCGATTTTTGCAGAACCTTCAGAAGTATCCGATCGAACTAGTAGCTTTGGGTCAAAAAATTCAAAAAAGCATCGTGGAAAGTCCGCCAATCTTATTGACCGAAGGAGGATTGATTCGATCGCACATCAACGCCCAACTAGACGAACTACGCGCCGCCAGCGTAGACGATCATCAGTGGCTAGCTAATCTGGAAACCAGTGAGCGAGAGCGCACAGGAATTAGCAATCTAAAAGTAGGCTTTAATAAAACCTTTGGTTACTATCTCAGCATTACCCGTTCTAAAGCTGATCTGGTGCCCGATGACTATTTACGCAAACAAACATTAACCAACGAAGAACGCTACATTACGCCAGAACTAAAAGAACGCGAAGCCCGCATTCTCAACGCCAAAGAAGATGTGGGCAAATTAGAACACGATATTTTTAATGAACTGCGCACCGAAGTCTCGGAACACGCCGCCCAGATCCGCGCCGTAGCTCAGCGAGTAGCTGCTGTAGATGTGCTCTGTGGTCTGGCCGAAGTGGCGGTGCAGCAGGGCTATTGCTGTCCAGAAATGTCTCCAGAACGCCCGATCGAAATCATCAATGGTCGGCATCCGGTGGTAGAACAAACGCTACCAGCCGGTTTCTTTGTCCCCAACGGCACCGATTTAGCCGGAGCCAGCGGCACAGATCTAGTGGTATTAACGGGGCCAAATGCTAGTGGTAAAAGTTGCTATTTACGCCAAATTGGTTTGATTCAATTAATGGCACAGGTGGGTAGCTATGTGCCCGCCCGCAGCGCCAAACTGGGCATCTGCGATCGCATCTTTACCCGTGTCGGAGCGGTAGATGACTTAGCTACCGGGCAATCTACATTTATGGTAGAAATGAATGAGACAGCGAATATTTTGAACCACGCTACGCCCAAATCTTTAGTATTACTCGATGAAATTGGCCGAGGCACAGCAACTTTTGATGGGTTATCGATCGCTTGGGCTGTCTCGGAATATTTAGCACAAACTATTCGATCGCGCACCATCTTTGCCACTCACTATCACGAATTAAATGAGTTAGCTTCGCTGTTAGATAATGTAGCTAATTATCAGGTGACAGTAAAGGAATTACCCAATGAAATTATTTTTCTCCATCAGGTGAAACCGGGTGGGGCAAGCAAGTCTTATGGGATCGAGGCGGGAAGATTAGCGGGTTTACCAACCGTGGTGATCGATCGGGCGAAGCGGGTAATGAGCCAAATTGAGGAGCACAGTAAGATTGCAATGGGTTTGCGGGAGTTTGATCAGGATTCCTAGGTTGTCTAAACTATGATTTTTATGATTTAGGGATGGACAGGACTTTTCTTGCTCCGAAGCCTGCCCATCCCTAAATCTCTAATCCTGATCTGGCTGTTGATATTGGGCAATTTGGGCTTCTAGCTCTTGTACTCTTTGGGCTGCTTGATCGGCTCTTTGAGTTTCTTGGTCAGTGAGTTCTCTCTGTTGCTCTAAAGCAACTCTCTGCTGCTCCAAAGCAACACTCTGCTCTTCAAGAGCAATGTTTAATTCCTCGATCGGCATTAGTCTTACGCCATCATCTAATCGATAAAAGGCAATGATTTTATCTTCGACAACAAGCTGAAGCTGCAATTCCTCACTTTGATTATTTATTATTGGTACATAAATCGGCTCAGATTCTCCTTGCAATCGATAACCTCGCAGTTTTTCGGGAATCCATTCGCCTCGGGGATCGAACTGCCAATATTCATTCACACCTAAGCTTTCATAAAGAGTTTTCTTTTCCACATCATCTCTGCTGCGAGTGCTAGGGGAAGTCATTTCAAATATTACTGAAGGCACTTGGCCTTCTTCCCAAATTTTATAGTTGTCTCGACCACCGGGCAGAACATTAAAAATTACCATTACATCAGGAGCAACCCTCAGACGTGGAAAGCCCTGAGCATAGTACAAAAATTGGTCTGCTAAAACTGTGGCTTGTTGTCCTTTCAGATGAGCAATTAGCATGGCCAGAGTGGTCATGATAACGTATAAATGATCATAAGATTCAGCCAAGGGTTCTCCGTCGGAACTAGGATAGAAAATTTCGGGTGCTTGATTAGCGATGGGTTCGAGAATTACTGCGGTCATAAAGGTTTTCTCTGCTCTGCTATCTGCACTTGATTTTAGCAAATTTTCAGGCAATACCGTTTACTTCAAATTACTTCTTGGTCACATTCTTATATACTGCCTGAGATATCTGTCTAATCAACACCTCTGCTTGTTGGTCATCACTGGGTCGTTGCACCATTGCCGCCACCACATAGCTTTGACCGTTCGCCAGTTCTACTAAACCAACATCTGCCACCATAGTAGAGATTTCTCCTGTTTTGTGAGCAATTTTGGCTTTGTCATCATCGATACCGCTGGGGATCATGGTATTTCGCTTCGTCTGACGCAGAATTTCTAGTACCGCTTGCCGGGAGGATGCTGAAAGAATTTTACTTTCTTCTTTCAATCCGGTCAGTAAAGTCACCAATTCCTGGGGACTAGTCACATTAGTTCCCGCAAAATCTGGCAAAGAAGATCGAACCGTAGTTTGCATTAAGCCCCAACTACGAAACTGCAAATTGAGCTGATCTTTGCCCCCCAGCCGATCGAGCAACAAATTTGCCGCCGTATTATCGCTAATCGTGATCATCTTAGTGGCCACTTCCTGCACCGAGAACTTACTACCCACCGGACTTTTGGCCAAACTACCGGAACCGCCAGCCAACATAGATTTTTGTAGTGTTAACTGTTCATCGAGCTTAATTTCACCCCGATCAACCTGCTGAAACAGGGCAATCAAAATCGGAATCTTGATCGTGCTCGCCGCTGGTACTACCGCCGCGCCAGCTAAGTCTACCGAGGCACCAGATGAATCGATGATCGCCAGGTGCGGCTGAAAATTGGGATATTTATCGACTACCGCTTGTAAGCTTTGCTGGAGTGCCGGATTTTCTTTCTTGATCACAGTTTTGATCAGAGTGGGCTTGGTGGCAGGAGCGGCAGATTTACTAGCCGCTGAAATCTGGGTAATTGGCGGCTTAATCATCGACAGCACTGTGCCACTAATTGCCGCCGCCCCAAACAAGCCGATCGAACAGCGGGAAACATATACATACAAAGGCACTGGCTGTTTGGGCACCACTTTTTTTGACCGCCGAGACTCTTGAGCAGACACCCTCCGGCGCATCTGTTTGGGCTTTTTGCGTTGAGTTTGAGCCAATTTGCGTCGCTGAGACACCTGAGCGGGCGCAGCATGTACCCGCCTGCGGCGACGTAACAACTTGCGCCACAAAGAATGACGAATTTTTCGAGGTGGAGAACGACGAACCATGGGTACAGCAGAGATGCTCTTAGTTGAATTGCATCAAGTGAATTGCATCAAGTCTACCAGACTTTTTTTGTCCAGTGACGAGCTTGCTCATAGCAGGCCAGTGCCTCGGGAATTCTACCCAACTTGCTCAACACCCGACCCCGACTAAACCAGGCTTCTTGCTGCTCCGGGTCAATTTCGATCGACCTTTCATAGCAAAACAGGGCATTATCCAGGCGATCTAGCTCTAGCAGACAGTTACCCCGACCATTCCAGGCTGCCGAAATATCAGATTTTAGCTTGAGAACTCGATCAAAGCTTTCCAAGGCAGCATCATAATTCTGGGCTTGTACCAACAGCTTGCCCCGTTCTAGCAACGCCAAACAAAAATCTGGCTGAATTTCCAAGGTGCGATCTAAACTGGCGATCGCCTCGGGAAATTTCTCTAGTTTCTGGAACACCAGCGCTTGTTGATACCAAATTTGCCAATCTTGGTCAGCGATCTTTAAACTGCGCTGGTAACAAGCCAGAGATTGAGGGTAGCGCTCTAATCGATCGAATAGCTCACCCAAACTGTTCCAAGACAAGGGACTGCGGGGAGCAATTTTGGTGGCTTGCCGATAGCTAGTCAAGGCATGAGCAATCTCGCCTAGTTGCACTTGAATGGTGCCTTTTTGAATCCAGGCTTGATGGTAGTTAGGGTCATAACTTAAGGCTCGATCGAAAGCAGTAATTGCTTCTGACCACTTAGACATATTTTGATAAATCTTGCCCTGCTCGTAGTAAGCCGGACTAAAGTTGGGTTGAATGGCTAAGCAGTTTTCCAGGCAGACCAAAGCATCTTCGTAGCGCTCCAATTCACCCAGGGCGATGCCCCGATTCATCCAGACCATTTTATCGTGAGGGTTTAAGTCGGTACTCTTGGTGTAGCAATCCATTGCTTCTTGCCAATGCTGCATGTGCTGCAAAGCCAAACCACGATAGCTCCAAGCACTGGCATTGTGAGGTGCAATCGTCACACATTGGCCATGTGCCGCTGCGGCTTCTGCATAGCGCTGTAAATGAAATAATGCCTTGCCTCGGTTGTTCCAGCCCTGATAAAAATTAGGCTGAATGGCTAAAGCCCGATCATAGCTATCGATCGCTTCATGGTAGCGCCCCAAACATCCCAACACATTGCCATGATTGTTCCAGGCATAATAGTCTTGGGGAGCCACACTCAGTACCCGCTGATAGCTAGCGAGTGCTAATTCCATTCGCTGTAATCGGAACAATACATTGCCCTGTTGGTACCAAGCCGGATGGTAACTAGGGGCAAGCTGCAAGCAGCGCTTATAGCTATTTAGAGATTCTTCCCAGAGTTCTTGCTGGAAAAAGATATTGCCG
>JANNEH010000163.1:0-9216 GCA_031378405.1 Synechococcales cyanobacterium OTE_75_metabat_409 | reverse complement strand
GCTCTGACAACTGCCGCTGGCGCACTTCGTCGCTAGAAAAAGAGCTGAAGTGGATGGTAAATTTCTCTCCTGGCAATAAGTCTTTCAGGCCGCTTTCGATGCCGTCAAAAATTGGGTCTACTTGGCTCGATCGCAAGGTGCTATGCACTCCTTTGGTCTCGAAGCCAAACACAAACTGGAAACCTTCACTTTTTTTGCCCCCTCGTCTGAGCAGGTAAGCCGCTGCCGATCGACCGCGCATCTGAAACTTAACGATCGCTTCGCAGGGAATTTCATTCTCAAAGGGCAGGAGCTTGAGCTTTTCCTTGCCGTTGTCTACAGTTTTAGATTTTTGCTTAACGAACAGTTTCATAGTAAAAATACTTAAATTGAATCAGGAGTCCCTAATGGCCAGTTGATCTCTCAGCGTAATTAAACCTTGGCAATCGGGCAGGGTCTGATCTGCGACGGTGTGTACCAAATTATTTGTGAGTCAATACCGCAATAGTAACAAGTGGTTCGATCGATGACTAGGTACCGGGGCTTACTCCAGACAAACGGCTGAGAATTGATGATTTACGCCAAATATCATACTTTTGGCGAATGCCATGCCAAAAGCCCCAGCAATTAAGTCTGGGGCTTCGGCAAGGGAGGATTTACGTACCACCACCAAATCTGGTGGTTCTTAGCGACGTTGAGCACTAATTTTTTGCAAGAGAGGGTTGAAAAATATTAAGGCTACATATATTATTACTGGGCAAATCAACAGTAATAACCAAATCATAGGATTAATAGACAATTGAGACTGGAGAGAGAAAATGGCCACTTAAACCTGAGCAGTTACAATTTGAAAGATAGCCAATTCTTGCAAGAGCGTTCCATAACCATGCATCCCAGTTTTTTGTGGCTGATTGTCGGTACCTGCCTGTGCTTGGTGGAATTTGTGTTGCCCACCGCGCTCATCTCAGTTTTTCTGGGCTTAGCAGCGATCGGCATTGCCCTGTTAGTCTTAATTCTCCCCATCGCCATTCCCCTCCAAATTTTTTTGTGGGTACTGTTATCGGGTGGGCTAGCTTGGTTGAGTCAACGTTTTTTACCCAAGCGATCGGCGATCGACTTTAGCCAAACTGAAGCTCAATCTCTTACCGCAATCTCTCCTGGCCAAGTGGGAAGAGTGCTTTATGAAGGAGCTTCTTGGCGAGCCAAGTGCGGCGACGACTCTTCCTACATTGTTCCGAACCAGCCGCTGCATGTAATCGGTCGGGAAGGGACAACCTTATTAGTTGTGCCAATGTACCAATTAGAAGAACATTAAGTTATTAATAGGAGCTAAACCATGGAATATTTTTCAATGATTATTGCCGCTGTTTTAGGATTAGGCGGCCTATCTGGCATCAAGGTAGTTAATCAGAGCGATGAAGCATTAGTGGAAAGACTGGGTAAATATACTGGTAAAAAACTCAAGCCCGGACTCAATTATGTACTGCCCTTTGTAGAAAGAGTTTCTTTTCAACAGACCATCCGGGAGCGAGTAATTGATATCCCTCCACAGCAATGTATTACCCGAGATAATGTTTCAATTACTGCTGATGCCGTAGTCTACTGGAAAATATTGGACATGGAGCGTGCCTACTACAAGGTTGAAAACCTCCAATCGGCGATGGTGAACTTAGTACTAACCCAAATTCGATCGGAGGTGGGCAAACTAGAACTAGATGAAACCTTCACTGCCCGTGCCCAGATCAACGAAATTCTTCTCCGAGAGCTAGATGAAGCCACCGATCCCTGGGGTGTAAAAGTAACTAGGGTGGAACTAAGAGACATTGTGCCAGCCAAAGCGGTGCTAGATGCCATGGAAATGCAAATGTCGGCGGAGCGCAAAAAACGCGCAGCAATTCTCACTTCCGAGGGAGAACGGGAAGCAGCCGTAAACTCGGCCAGAGGTCGGGCAGAAGCACTGATTTTACAATCGGAAGCTGAGCAAAAGTCGGTGTTATTGGCAGCGGAAGCAGAGCGTCAACAACAAATTTTACGCGCCCAAGGGATCGCTGCTTCTACCACAGTGTTGGCAGAACGCTTTAAAGACAATCCAGATGCCCTCAAAGCCGTGGAAGTACTTTTTGCCCTGGGCTATTTAGATATGGGTACAGCAATTGGTAAGAGTAACAGTTCTAAAGTAATGTTTATCGACCCTCGCACTATCCCGGCTGCTTTCGAGGGCGTGAAAGCAGTAATTGGCAATATGGAGATTGGTGAACCCAAGATCTAAAATTGTGGTGATTAAGCCGCTTATTTGCGCTGTCAGCCGATTTTGCGGCTGACTTCACGACTTGACCTTTGGTATTCATGGAGATCGGCAAACGATGCATGGCGAACAGTCCCAGGATATTTTGCACCTGACAATTGCTGCTACTTAACAAACAACATTTCTTGATAAGTCGGCAAAGGCCAGAAATCATCGGCCACTTCACCTTCTAGCCCATCAGCGTACTCCCTTAACTTGTCCATGGATGGACGAATCATTTGGGCACAATACTGCATGTGGTCTTCCACTGAGGCAAAATCATGCTTGCCGATCATGGTGCTGAGTTTGCTGACGTTATCCATCATGGAATGAATCAAGGCAGCAACTGTGGTAGCACTTTCCTTACTTAGCTCAATACCGATCTGCTGAGCTTGGAAGATCGCCGCAGACAGCTCAGAATGATAGCGCATCGCAGCGGGATAGATGACAGTTTTAGCCATACTCACCATCAGTTTTGCTTCGACTTCGATCGCCAAAATATATTGTTCAGCGTAAACCTCGAACCGACTTTCCAGTTCAGTAGGAGTCAGCACCCCAACTCGGCTAAATAGCTCTTCGATATAATCGGCTTTCAAGACGGGCAAGGCATCAGCAGTCGTCCGCAGGTTAGCTAAACCGCGTTCTTCCACCGCCATTTTGTGCCATGCTTCAGAATAGCCATTGCCCCCAAACACCACAGCACCATGCTTGTCCATCACCTCTTTCAAAACCAGGTGAATGGCAGTATTGAGATCAGTTCCCTTAGCCATTTCGCTCTCTAACTCATCGGCCACCCAAGTCAACGAATCGGTCAAGATAGTGTTCATTGCCACCAGTGGCCCTGATACCGACTGGTTAGAACCCACTGCTCGGAACTCAAAGCGGTTACCAGTAAAAGCAAAGGGTGAGGTGCGGTTGCGATCGCCAGCATCTTTGGCGAAAATCGGTAAGGTCTCGACTCCAAGTTCCATCACCCCGGCATTGGCAGAACTCGTGGGTTGTCCTTGGCTAATTTGTTCAAATATCTGCTCTAGCTGGGTGCCCAGATATACTGAAATAATTGCTGGGGGAGCTTCATTCGCACCTAAGCGGTGATCGTTACTGGCGGTGGCTACCACTGCTCGTAAGAGCGACCCATATTTATGTACGCCCCGAATCACTGCTCCACAGAACAGTAAAAACTGCATATTAGTGTGGGGATTATCGCCGGGATCGAGTAAATTGCCCTGGGTGGCATTGCCCACCGACCAGTTTACGTGTTTCCCAGAACCATTTATGCCAGCAAATGGTTTTTCGTGCAGCAGACAGACGAAGCCATGTTTTTTGGCAGTACTCTTCAGAATGGTCATGGTCAACTGTTGGTGGTCGCTGGCCACATTGGCAGCTTCAAAAAATGGTGCCAATTCAAACTGACCAGGAGCAACTTCGTTGTGTCGGGTTTTAGCCGGAATACCCAACCGATACATTCTTTCTTCTACATCCTGCATAAAAACCTGCACCCGATCGGGTATTGCCCCAAAGTAGTGATCGTCAAACTGCTGACCCTTGGCAGCAGGCTTGCCAAATAAGGTACGACCGGTAAGCAACAAATCTGGACGACTATGGGCAAAATGAGCATCTACCAAGAAGTATTCCTGCTCCGCACCACAGCTAGAGTTGACTGGGGCAACTTCAGTATTTCCCAGTAGTTTAAGGACACGAGTTGCCGCTTTACTCATGGCTGCATTTGATCGCAGTAAAGGTGTTTTTTTATCCAGAGCGACACCCGTCCAGGAAATAAACACAGTCGGGATACACAAGGTCACGCCATTGTCTGTTTCCATCACATAGGCTGGACTGGTGACATCCCAAGCAGTGTAACCACGGGCTTCAAAAGTAGAACGAACCCCACCATTGGGAAATGATGATCCATCTGGCTCGCCTTGTACTAATACTTTGCCAGTAAATTCGGTGACAACTGAGCCATCGCCTTGAACTGCAATAAAACCATCATGCTTTTCAGCGGTGGCATTAGTCATTGGGTAAAAAACATGGGCATAGTATAAAGCCCCTTTAGAAATTGCCCAATCTTTCATGGCAGCGGCTACTACGCCAGCGATCGACACATCTAGCTTGCCACCAGTTTGAATAGTGCTTTTGACTGATTTATAGACATCTTTGGGTAAGCTGGCCTGCATTTTGCTCAAGGTAAAGACATCCGTTGCCCAGAGTGCTTCTAAGCGTTGTGGCACTTTAGTTGGTAGGGGAGTGCGATCGGTAACTTGAGATACCGCTTGGACACGTAGTTCATGGGTCATGATGATCTATTCCTAAGTAGTGTGGGGTTAATGTGAGCAATAACTACTTTTGCAACTGTTGGCAGGACAAAGTTGTAGTTAATAATAAATGCCTAATATATGTGCGGCACAAAGAATTGCTCGTTGAGAGGCGGTCGCACATAGTCGTGGGGAGCCGTCTTCCGGGGCGGCAGCTCCAGAGGTTCTGGAGTCATGTCTACATAGGGAATTTTGCTCAAAAAATGGCTGATACAGTTGAGGCGAGCGCGTTTTTTATCGTTTGCTTCTACTGTGAACCAAGGGGCTTCGGGGATGTTGGTGTGAGCAAAGGTGGCATCTTTAGCTTGAGAATATTCCACCCATCGATCACGTGACTCTAAATCCATCGGACTCAGTTTCCACCGTCGGGCTGGATCGGTTGTCCGAGACTGGAAGCGGCGCTCTTGTTCCTCATCGCTGACAGAAAACCAATATTTTAATAAAACGATGCCAGATTTAACTAACATCCGCTCGAATTCTGGACAGGTTTCCATGAATTCCTGATACTGGGCCGCTGTACAAAAACCCATCACATGCTCCACTCCAGCTCGGTTATACCAACTCCGATCAAAACAGACTATTTCACCGGCTGCGGGTAAGTGGGGTACATAGCGCTGGAAATACCATTCGGTTTTTTCTCGATCGCTGGGTGTGCCCAAGGCGACCACTCGACAACCGCGCGGATTAAGTGGTTCGGTGATGCGTTTAATAGTGCCTCCTTTACCTGCTGCATCCCGCCCTTCAAACAAAATGACAATCCGTACACCGGTATGCTTGACCCAGTATTGCATTTTCACCAGTTCAACTTGCAGACGAGCCAACTCTGCTTCATAGATCGCAGAAGGTAGCTTAGAGCTACCTTCTGCTTCAGAGATATGGTGAAACACTCTGCGTTCAACGTCTGAAATCTGTGATTTTTTCTGCCCCTGGTGTTTTTTCTTTTTTTTCTTCTTGGTGAACTCTTTGGGTTCTGTCAACAAAGACCCAATTTTTACAGTTTTCGAGGAACTGCCGTTCATAACTTCAGTTTTCATGATTATCCTCACCATGTGTAAGTGGAGCATGGAGCAAACGGCATCAATCAACAAATATGATTACTGCCATAATAGTCAACAAAACTACTGGCTTGAAGTTTATCCGGAGATCAGTAATCCGAAAACCCGCTGTCGGGTGTCACTAACCAGGGCGGATCAGGCCAGAACAGCGTGAAGAAACTTATGTAGCAAACGCAACAAAAAAGTCGATAAGACCAGTAACAGCTACAATTTATTAGCAGTGTTGTGTATTTGGCCTAATAATAGGAACAAATAAGCGAGGTGTTTGTATTACAAGCTACTAAATGTAGCCTGAGAAAGAATTTTGCAAGATTATTAATTTTCGACCTGGAGAACAAAAAAATGATCTGACTCCAGATTCGGTGGTAGTAGGAGTAGGCTATGTAGATGATGCTTTGCGGTGTTTGCAAATTGCTTTGCTAGTTAAAAACACCTATCCACAAGTCTTAGAATCTTTCCTTGGTCGCAAAGTCTGGTGATCGAAATTTAACTTGCTGCACACCAGATCTGTGGCCGGTGTTCATTAAACCAGCGTGTCGTCTAACAGTTGAGCCGAACCATAATCAGTTGGTGGTTAATAAGGGACATCTTTCGGGATGCGAGAGTAAACTTGTTGCCCTAGCCATTGAGACACAACCTCTTTGAAGTCAGGATCATTCATATAACGGGCAAACAGATCCTCATTAATTTCCATCCGCTCAATGAATAGTGACTCTAGGACTTGGCCAAAAACCAACTGAAATTTTTCCATTGGGTTGGTTTGAGCTGCTTGGGTAATAGTACTAACTAATGATGCAGCCTCTGCAATTTGGTCAAAGAATAGCTGATCGGCTTCATTGAGTTCTTCACCAAATCGATCGTTGATCAGATCAATGAGGCGAGAAAGCGGGACATTTTCTTCTCTGACCCGCCCGCTACCAACATCTTTTGGCCCATCTAATGGCGTAGCGTAGCCTTCCTGCAGACTGATTGAGCCTTCGCTAATTTTCTGTAATCGATAATAGGCAAGTTGAATTTCTTCATCAAACTGATAACCAAGTTCCGATTTACGCTTTGGTAGTTTTAGTACTAAGTGTTTCAAGTAGGTATATAACTTCTCCAAATCGCTATCCTGATAGGGAATGACTTGACTCAAAAAAGCATAAAGATTTTGAAAAGATTTTACTTTACCCCGCCACAAGTCAGCTTCTTCTTCTACTGAGTCTTGGAAATCTTTGAATCGGTCAACAGCTTTGTCTAGTAGCGCATTCATCAGCTTATGGTCAGAGGGGCTTTGGCGCTGTTTTTGAGCAAAAAATATTTCGCAGAAGTCGATAATTTCTGACTCTAGATATACTTCAGATTCGTCTAGTTCACTTTTTATTTGATAAAGTCGATCGGGGTCAACTTCTTCACCCATGATGGCACCATCAAAATACACTTTAAAGGCTTCTCGGATTTCTTCGGGATCATTGACAAAATCCAAAATGAAAGTTTCCTCCTTCAGTGGATGAGTCCGATTAAGACGAGAGAGGGTCTGCACTGCTTGAATTCCAGCTAATCGCTTATCGATATACATTGTGTGTAGCAGCGGTTGATCGAATCCGGTCTGATATTTTTCGGCGACTAATAGAACCTGATATTCGTTGGTCGCAAACTCTTCTGGCAGATCTTTTTCTCGGATACCATTATTCATGCCAACTTCGGTGTAAGTTTTATCGGCAATTTTGTCATCAAGCACTGTGCCGGAGAAAGCAACTAGGCTTTTAATCGGGTATCCCTGTTTTTGGATCAGTTCATCAAAAGCTTGTTTGTAGCGAATAGCTTCTAAGCGTGAACCAGTTACTACCATTGCTTTTGCTCGACCTCTGATTTTATGGCGACTATAGTTTTGGAAATGTTCTACCATGATTTCTGTTTTCTGTGAAATATTGTAGGGGTGCAGTCGCATATAATTACTGAGAGCGCGAGCGGCTTTCTTTCGTTCAACATTGGGATCGTCTTCACAGGTCTTGAGCAGTCGATAAAAGGTTTGGTAAGTAATGTAACTTTTGAGTACATCCATGATGAATCCTTCCTCGATCGCCTGCCGCATAGTGTATTTGCTAAAAGGAAGACCATTACGGCCAAAGATCGCTAGGGTTTTGTGCTTTGGGGTTGCGGTAAAAGCAAAAAAGCTGATATTGGGTTGCTGTCCGCGCTTTGCCATACTTCGATACATCGATTCTAAGTCTGATTCACCTTCTTCGGCGGCTAGTTCTTGAGCTTTTTGTCTGAGTTCTTCGCCCCCGAGCACTTCTTTGAGGGTAGTAGCTGTTTCGCCAGATTGGGAGCTGTGGGCTTCGTCAATAATGACGGCATATTTGCGGGTGGGTAAATGACTTTTTTGAGCTTCGCCGCGTTCTTCGGCTAATTTGGCAATTTGTTGAGCTACAAATGGGAATTTTTGGAGTGTGGTGATAATAATGGGCACAGTGTTTTCGAGTGCTTCGGCTAACTGGCGGGAGTCTTCTTCGATTTTTTGCACTACTCCTTGGCGATGGTCAAATTGATAAATAGTGTTTTGTAACTGTCGATCGAGCACCACCCGGTCAGTGACTACAATGACGCTATCAAAGACTCGTTGCTCGGAGATATTATGCAAAGAAGATAGGCGATGTACTAGCCAACCGATGGTGTTACTTTTGCCGCTACCAGCAGAATGTTCTATAAGGTAGTTATGTCCAGCGCCTTCGATAGCAGCCGCTGTGACCATTTCTCGGACTGCTTTTAATTGGTGATAGCGGGGAAAAACCATGGTTTCTTTTTTTACTTTTTTGCCTTCTTCGGTGAGTTTTTCTTCTTCTTGTAAATGCAGGAAACGTGCTAGCAGGTCTAGCAGGCTGTCGGGTTGCAGAATTTCTGTCCACAGGTAGGCGGTGCGATAGTTGCGGCCTGCCAGATCAGGTGGGTTGCCTGCGCCGCCATTGTGGCCTTGATTAAAGGGTAAAAAATGGGTAGCGGTGCCCGTCAGGCGGGTGGTCATGTGGACTTCTTCGGTATCGACGGCGAAGTGTACCAAGGTGCGTTTTTTGAAGTCGAAGATTTTTTCGCGCTGGTCGCGATCGTGGCGATATTGATGAATTGCGTCGGCGGCGGTTTGGCCGCTGAGGGGATTTTTGAGTTCGAGGGTGATTAAGGGGATGCCGTTGACGCTGAGGGTGACATCCAGAGATTTTTCGTTTTTGGGGCTGAAGTGCAGTTGGCGGGTGAGTCCGACGATGTTTGCAGTGTAGCGGGCTGCTAGTTCGGGGTTGAGTCCGTGGGCTGGTTTAAAGAAGGCGATGCGCAGGGTTTTGCCATAACATTTAAAGCCATGGCGCAGGGTGTTGAGTGCGCCGTGGGTGTCCAGCCATTTGCAGAGGGCAGCGATTACTCGATCAGCTGTGTTGTCACCGTGGAGGGCTGCGAGTTTTTCCCAGATTTTAGGTTGGGTGGTTTGGATGAAGTCGATCGCTACTTGAGGAAAAATGGCGTTTTCTCGATCGAAGTCTTTGGATTTATGAGGCTGGTATCCAGAGGCCAAGAGGACATCTTCGATCGCGTTTTCAAAGGCTTGTTCAGA
>JANNEH010000107.1:0-3730 GCA_031378405.1 Synechococcales cyanobacterium OTE_75_metabat_409 | reverse complement strand
CCAGCTTGTGCTTCACGCAAAAAGCGAGAAAAGTTGGATAAACAAGTTGAATTTTCAAGAGTTAATATGTTCTCTTTTTGAAAATCCAAATTTACTACCGCAGGCATAATTCAATACCAAAAAGTTTTCTGCACCACTAAGGGATGTAAGTAAACGGCTGGATTAGAAGTAAGCATCATTTCAACATACTTACGAACTAGTGGGCGAATTTTCTCGGCTCCTTCTTGAAGACGACGAAAGGCTGTCTCAGTTTCCTCTAACTCTAAGTGACATCGTGCTTCAGCAATATAGGATAACGACAAAATCAATAAATATTCTTCAGCAATTTGACTACGCTGCTTAAGTTCTTGCTCTGCACAGCCTAAAAAAACATGCTCTGCTTCTATAAACCGATTTATAGCCTGAATAGCTGTAGCTTTTTTGTTTTCTGGTTGGTTCATAGTGCAAGCATTAATTGCTGAATCTAAACCTGCGCGAAAATTAGCATGAAATCCTAGATCTATTTTGCGATCGACTTTCTCTAAAAGCCGCTGATTACTTTTCAAGATACCTTCTAGATGATTGAGTTTCTGCAACACAACGGCAAAGCCCATGACTGAAACACTTAGGTTCAAGACACTAGCAAGAGGATTGAGCGAAACACTGGGAATTTCCCGTAGCCATGCAACAACATGTTTATTTCCAACTTCTCGAATGACACCACCAATACGCTCATAAACGCCATCGGCCAGTCCTGCGGCAATCTCAGGTGGTATTTCTAATGTCGTATTGACTGTAAATATATTCATGACCATTGGTGGCTGGCTAAGTCTTTACATCAATATACCCAGCTAGATCAAGATAAATGATGATAGGAAACGAATTCAAAAAAACATCGTCAGTCATTAGTATCCTCAATCATTCAAAGAAATGAACAAGCTAGTTAGATTATTGATTACTGCTGTCACCACCTTGGTTCTGGCTACTTTAGCCGTCGAAACCTCTTTAGCTAAGCTTTCTAATCAGTCAAAGCTCTTGCTGAATGGCATTGGTGATATCCCGATCGGGTTAACCGTTAGCGAAACTGCTAAAGCCGCCGGGGTCAAGTTGGTACCATTGGACGACTCATCGCCCAAAGAATCTTGCTATTATGTAAAACCCCAGAAAATCCTCAAAGACGTAGGTTTTATGGTGGTCGATGGTCGGGTTGCGCGGGTTGATGTGTGGAAAGGCAGCAAGATCACGACCCTCAAAGGTGCCAAGATAGGTGATTCTGAGGCGCGAATTAAGTCTTTGTATCCTAGTCAAATTACGGTTACATCCCATAAATATGTAACCGGCGGACATTACCTAATTTTTACGCCCAGGAATAAGGCGGATAGGAATTATCGGGTGGTGTTTGAGACTGATGGTAAACGGGTGACTCAAATGCGATCGGGCAAACTACCAGAAGTATCGTACATAGAAGGCTGTAGTTAATTACTATTTTAACGTGGATATCACCGATTTTGATTGGTGCAATAGTTCGATCGAATACTAAGCAGCCGTTGATTTTGCAATTTTTGCCAGCAGTCTTAACGCCTCATTCACAGCCGCCGAATCTCGAAATATCTCAGCAACATCTGGATCAAGCACAATTACATTCGTAGATTGCTGATAAGCCTCATAATACTTACCCCGCACACCACCTGAGAAATCGTACTCCGACCTCATTTCACTATCGTTGGTTACATTAGGTTCCTGACTCATAACTCCTTCTCTCCTGTCGAGTAGCTAAACGGGCACTAATTAAACGAATTTCTCCGTTACGTTCGGTGTGAGATACAACCAAAAGGCGTTGCGAACTCGATATCCCTACCGTTACCATCCGAAATTCACCAATGGAATGGTCAGGGTCGGAAATCGTCACAGCGAGAAGATCACTAAAGACTGTCACAGCTTCTTCAAAAGACACACCATGCTTCTCAGCATTATCGATTGCCTTAATTGGGTTCCACTGAAAACTCATTAGTCTTATTATAATTTAAATCGAATTGAAGTCAACAGAAACCAGCTTAGCATCACTGATATCTTAACAACTCAACTATTAAGTCACTCATAATGTCTAGGAGTATGGCTCCAGGTCTTTTGATAAGGTTGCCGAATAGTCAGAGTACCTAAATAATGGCATAACCTGAGATTGCTCGCAGATAGGGTGGCTGAAAACCGATCACAATATCCTCCTTGGGGACACCTGAATCCAGGAGATCTTGGCCAATATCGATTTCGGTATTGTTAGTTTGCAGCCAGATTTTACTATCTTTGATATCGATGTGGATAGAACAGCCATATACACGCTGTTTATTATCCCAACCAACAGCAACTACTTGGTAATGATCTTGTTCGTTATCAAAGACTGTTTGCATTTCAATATCGCCATGAGAAGGCTTATTGGTAGCATAATTAGTGAGAAACTGTTTGATAATATTTCGGTATTTTTCTAGGGTAGCCATTTTTGGATCACCTCATTCTCGGTATCATAGACAAATAATTCAAGCTGATATTCCTGAATAATTAACTTAGGGAATTCTTTTTGAAAGAAGCTATCATAGGCATTTTCTGGGATAGCAAGAAAAAGACGACGATCGGGGTCTTTTAATTTCAGCGCGGTTCGGTAGTTAATGAATTGACCGATCGCTAGGTGAAAGTCAGCAACACTGGAGTTATTAATGAAGCTTTTGATTTCGACAGCAATCTTTTGACCATCACGTTCTGCAGCAAGAAGTTTTTCAGCACCAAGATCAATAAAGAAGTCTACACCGCCTACTTTTAGGAATAGAGGGTCATCGGTAATTTGCCAGCCATCTTTGACAAGAGCATTTTTAACGGTTTCATGGAAAAGATCTTTTGCCATAATGCAAAGAAATACGAATTTGTTGAAATACTTGTTCAGAAAGGATTCCGAACGCTCTAACTCCATTCATCCAGACAATCACCCACTTTAGAGTACTAGACTCTATAAGCATCATAACAAAAATCAATTTATTTTATGGAATCTTGTCACTCATAATGCCGAGGCGTATAGATCCAGGTCTTTTGATGGAGTTGCTGGATAGTTCTGGTTTTGCTAGAACCGATTAAAATCGCCGTGCGCATATCGGCATCACTGCCCACCAAAGTCCCCAAAGACTTCGTGACAATTCGCTGCCCCGATCGACCCACATCCTTCGCCAAAATCACCGGCACCGCCGCCGATCGATGACGCAACAACAACTCGATCGCCTTATCTAACTGCCAAGTACGCTGACTGGAAATCGGATTATACAAAGCAATCACAAAATCTCCCTGCGCCGCCAACTCCAACCGCCGCTCAATCTCCGCCCAAGGCTTCAAAATATCCGACAACGAAATCACACAAAAATCATGCCCCAAAGGCGCACCCACCAACGCCGCCGCCGCCTGCATCGCTGACACCCCCGGACAAATTTGTAGTTCTACTCGATCCCAATCTGGATTTCGATCGCGATCGATCGCCTCCAACACCGCCGCCGCCATCGCATAAATGCCCGGATCACCAGAGGAAATTACTGCTACCGATCGGCCTGCCGCTGCCAAGTTCAACGCCAACCTCGCCCGATCTAGTTCCACCCGATTATCCGAATCATGGCGCTGCTGCCCGCGTCGCCAAGGTTCTGCCTGGTTTAAATAAGTAGTGTAGCCCACCCAGTCTGTAGTGTTCTCCAACACAGCTTTGACTTCTGGGGTGAGCCAA
>JANNEH010000087.1:0-13714 GCA_031378405.1 Synechococcales cyanobacterium OTE_75_metabat_409 | reverse complement strand
TCAACCCCTCAACCATCAGCTCACCGATCTGGGCGCTACCCTGGTTCGATCGTGCCTAACTTCTTCCTGTTATCGCCTTTATGCTTTAGCTGGTAAAATCCCCAAGCCGGGACTGATTCGTCAAGTGACTGGGGGCTATGCGATCGAGTTAGAAATTTGGGAAATCAGCATAGCTGGCTTCGGTCAATTTATTACCCAAATTCCAGCGCCATTGGGTATTGGTACTTTGTTACTCGCAGATAGTACTACAGTGCAGGGCTTTATCTGTGAACCTTACGCTATTACCGATGCTCTAGATATTTCCCATTTAGGCGGTTGGCGTGCCTATCTGGCACAACTTTAAAATTGGAAGGAATCGCCTAGGTAATATTGTCGCACCAACGGATTGCCATACATTTCTTCGGTAGTCCCCGAAGCCAACACTTCACCATCGCGCATAATATATGCCCGATCGGTGATGGCCAAGGTTTCTCGCACGTTATGGTCGGTAATTAAAATCCCCATATTGCGATCGGTCAAACCAGCAATAATTTTCTGAATTTCCGATACCGCGATCGGGTCTACCCCCGCAAAAGGTTCATCCAGTAACAAAAAACTCGGGCCATCGTAGCCCGCTGCTAAAGCCCGCGCTAACTCGGTGCGTCGTCGCTCACCCCCCGAAACCTGGCCACCTAATGTATTTACTACTTTATAAAGACTGAATTCGCTAATCAATTCTTCTAGGCGGCGTTTCCATTCTTTGCGCGGTACGCCGCTTTGCTCCATTACCAAGAGCAGATTTTCTAATACAGTGAGCTGCTTAAAAATACTGGCTTCTTGTGCCAAATAGCCTATGCCTAATCTGGCTCGTTGATGAATTGATAGACGGGTAATATCTCGATCGTCTAGCCATACTCGTCCATTGGTGGGTTTTTCTAGCCCCACTGCCATATAAAAAGTTGTGGTTTTACCGGCTCCATTTGGCCCCAATAAACCCACAACTTCGCCCTGACTAACCGACAGACTGGCACGTTTCACCACTTGTCTTTTGCCATAGGTTTTTTGGACATTATCTAAAACTATTTTCACAGGAATATGGTAGAGGCCAGCAAATTGTAACCGGAGCGTTAATTAGCACCATTATAGAAATTATTGGGGCGCTAGTTAGTGCCGTTATCGGGGATAACATAAATAGAGTCTACTGTGCCGCCACTTCTGGGCATGGCCACAAAGCGCCCATCTTTAATCGAATAGGTGAGGGTTTCTCCTTGAATACTATTCCCCTTCTGGATAGCCACCACACTACCACTAAGGACAATCTTTTGCTCCTTGCCAAAAAACTGTGCTCGATCGGCACGGGCGCGCAGGCTTTGGGCGGGATAGGCCAACTGAACATTGTCTTGGGCTATGATTACCTGAGTTTTGGAGTTGGCTTCTTGACGACTCGATCGAATGATCATATTTTGTCTGGCCTTTCCTTCGGGAGCAGCATTGTATACGGTTTCTACGACTTGGCCAGTCTTGGGCGTGACCAAAAACTGACCATCCCGGATGGTATAGGTGATATTTTCTCCTTGGAGAGTATTGCCTTGATACTTCACATACACATCACCACTTAAGACCATCCGCTGCTCTTTGATAAAATATTGGGCAAAATTTGCCCTTGCCTGCATTTGCCGAGCTGGATAAGAAATCTGCACATTGTCGCGAGCGGTCACAATTTGGGTCTTGGAGTTGGCCTCTTGCCGCAACGATCTAATGCGGATACCCTGGCTACTATCTACTTCATTTTGGGCAATAGAGGGCAATGTTGGAGCACCACAAGCCAGAGCCAGCACCAAAGTTAATTTGGTAATCAACTGGCCGCTACAGATACGACGAACAGGAGCGAACAACATAAAGCCTCTGGTTTGCAACGGAGCGATACTCTCATTTTCCCACGACGAGTCAACTCTCTAGAAGTTTCAAGGCATTTGATAGATCACAAAGGTATTGAAAGCACCGATCGCCGAGACTTTGCCAGAAAAATTTAATTCGGGAACTGCAAGATCGGTAACATAAACGCTGGCAATAATCAGGTTCTGCCGTTCGGTGCTAGCAGACAGAATTGGTTTCACCGTTTGTTTAAGATAAGGATTACCCAACACACTAGCATTCCGACAAGCAGTATTGGCCAGGTTACCTAAAACGGCCATGCCAGCTTTACTGCACTCTTGCTGAAGGCGATTTTCGATTTGCCCAACCAAATAATTTTCGTAGGCAGGTTGAGTGGGATTGGTTGCTGCCAAACCCGCCAATAACAGCAGAATAACACCGCCAGCACTAGCTAAGGTTTTTGGCCATTGTCCCAAGGTGATAGATTCCATGACGTGAAAATTTTAGGTGGCCTATACATCTAAATATTACATCTGAAACTTCACAAGAGATGAGTCAAAGAGCGGGATTTTGCAAAGTTTAATAAAGCCAAGCAGGAGTGATCGCTACTACCGAGGGTCAAAATTTTGTCAAAATTTTATCAGAGTTTTAATTCTCCCAGTCAGGAATTACCCATTGGGGTGGAGCAGATAGCTTTTTGCGCCGAGCTTCTTCGGCGATTTCGTGCATTTTGTCGATCGAGATTCCGTCAATAAAATCAGCAGCAGCGCTGACATGTTGTTGGCCGGGGCAATTAGCTGGCTGGATACAGCCATTGATACAAGCTGTGGCACAGTCAATAGTTCGATCGGTTACGGTGGTTTCCATGGCTGGTCTCGGTGAATCTTTCTTGCAGTATAAAAAAAGCTGGGTAAAGGAGCAAGTACTCCTTTACCCAGCCACTCAAATTTGCAAAATTTTCCAATCTTTACAGTTAATGTCTATGGACGGCGATCGGATTTGTAGTTAGTTAACCACTGACGCAGTTGTTCACCGGCCACATCCCGTCCACCCAAGCCAAAGGCAATAGCAGCAGCGATCGCCATCGCACCCAAGGTAAGACCAAAGGCTAAATTAACGATATCTGGCGCAATGCCCATTCGTTGCAAGCCCATGGCACCAACTAGCACAATAATGATAATCCGGGCGGTTTGAGCCAAGATATTGGCTTGGCGAGTACCAGCGGCATTGATCAAGCGATAGGCTAGGTTAGCTAAAAATAGACCAACGGCAAAGACCACTAACCCAATCAGAATTTGGCTGCCGATGTACAGAACGCTTTCGGTAATACCGGTGAGTGCTGGGATACCTAGAATGCTAGTTGCCGAGATAGCTGCGGTGAGCATGGTAGCAACCAAAACTACAATTCCAGCTAATTGTGAGGGAGTTTTGGTATTAGTACTGGCTACTTCTGCTTGTTGGGGAGCAGCTTCATTTACCAAGTTGCTCAAACCCAAAACCTGAACAATATTGTCAAAGCCCAGGGTCGCCAAGGTGGTAGTGACCAACTCGGCCAAGAAACGCCCGATGAAATAAGAAATACCAATCAGCGCACCGGCAGTCAAGACCCGAGGCAACATCATAGTAATTTGGTTCAGCATTAAAATTGCTGGGCCAGAAATTGCATCGATATTCAGAGCCTGCAAGGCTGAGATAATCCCCGGTACCAAAATAACCACATAAACCAAGGTTCCGGCAATGCCTGCGAGGGTTTGGTTGGGCATCGATCGATTTAGACCCAATTGCGCTGCTAATCGTTCAGAGCCAGCCGCTGCTGCGATATTAGTGACAATATCCCGGGCAATTTTGGCCACAAACCAAGTGACAACACCAATAATCACTGCTTTGATGATGTTGGGTATGGCACCCATGATTTCGGCAGACAGGTTTTGGATCGGTGCTAAAGAGCTACCTAAGCCCAAAGTATCCAAAACTGGCAGCAGGAAGAAGAACAAAACTGCCCAGAAACTTAAGTCAGCAATAGTTTTACTGGGCAGCATGGAGGATTCATTGCCATCGGTGCCCACTTGCAGTTTGCGATCGATGCCAAAAGACTGCGAAGCTTTCAGAATCAAGCTCTTAATAAGAGTTGCGACTACCCATGCGACTACCGCTAACAAGGCCGCAACCAACAAACGGGGTAAGAAACCCAAGATTTGACTGAGCATCGTTTGCAAAGGAGCCGATGCTGCCGTCAGGTTTAGCGCGTTCAGAAAACTGATCACACCAAACAAAAAGATGACCCAAAAAGTGATCGTCGCAGCAATTTTTTCTGCCGACATGCCCCCGATCGTATTACTACCAGTGATACTGCGCAGTAACCGGTTGTCAATATCGGTTTTAGCCAATAGACTACCAACCAACCAAGAAGCCACCAGTGCTACTAACCAGCCAATCACCAGCGAAGCGATCGCCCCCAGTAAAACCGGCAGAGATTTACTAAGCGAACCAATCAGTCCTTCTACTGATACCGGGCTAGCGACAGCCGTCTGCATTACCAGTACTGGTAAGTCTGGCAAAGATGCCTGGCTCATCGATGAGGAAATCGATTCCAAGAAATTGTTTATCATAATCGGTCATACCAAAATAGTGTCAGCCATACCAAATTGCAGAATCTTACGCAGCCACGAATAGTTGCGCAAATTGCACGTTGTCTTCAGATCTCGATAACCAGAGCGTTGCCACTCTATCGACTTTACATCTACTCACTGAGTAGATAATAGGTATTCCGCTCGCAAAGCACAAACCAACTAGCAATAAAGCTTAATAAGATATGAGCATCAAAATTGCCAAGAAAGACTAAAAGTCTTTGCTAGAGCAACTTTTGACTAAAGATTAAGAAATAATAACTTTTTTTCCGAGAATCATTTTCACACAACATTTCCTTAATCTTTGTAGTATTCAAAAACACAATTGCCAGCAGGATTGTAGTGTGATCAAACATACGTTGTAGTTATTGTCGTGTGATTGAATTCAGCTACCTGATAATTTGATTACTTACCTGCACCGGAATACTGGCGGCCAAACAACCATCTTCCATATTCACAATTCGATCGGCTACGTCTAAAATCCGGTTATCGTGAGTCACCATCAAAATAGTGGTGCCTTGCTCTCTGGCCAATTGCCGCATAATTGTCACCACATCTCTGCCAGACTTACTATCTAAAGCAGCAGTGGGTTCATCGGCTAATACTAGTTTGGGATGACTGACCAGTGCTCGGGCGATCGCTACCCGCTGTTTTTGCCCACCGGAAAGGCTGTCGGGGTAATACTTCTTGCGGTCACTCAAGCCCACGGCATCGAGCATCATTTCGGCTCTGCGCCGCACATCGCTGGTGCTCAGATTGTGCAGTTGTCCAGACATTTCCACGTTTTGCAAAGCAGTCAGTGATTTCAGCAAATTGTGAGCCTGAAAAATATAACCAATGTTCCGGCGTAATTTGGTTACCTTCCCTTTGCCCGCGCCTTTGAGTTCTTCTCCTAAA
This sequence comes from Synechococcales cyanobacterium OTE_75_metabat_409, assembly GCA_031378405.1. Taxonomy (GTDB): domain Bacteria; phylum Cyanobacteriota; class Cyanobacteriia; order Cyanobacteriales; family Chamaesiphonaceae; genus JAAFHZ01. Next base: position 8,336 of record JANNEH010000087.1, on the reverse strand, counting down.
ACTCTTAAGCTACCTTCTTGGGGCGACCTTAGCCCGCCCATTAAAGTTAGCAGAGTAGTTTTTCCCGAACCAGATGGGCCAGTCATAATTACTAACTCCCCTTGGCCAATTTCTAGGTTGATTTCTTGCAGTACTTGCTTGCGCAGGGAGCCTTTGCCAAAGTAATGATTCAGCCGCTGGATCGACACGACTGAGCGATCGGTGGCGCGATCGGCTACTCGCTCTGCCCCCCTGCCATTGGCCTGATATTTATCTAGCATTGAGAAACTCCTTAAAACATATCAGCCGGATCGGCAGCTCGTAGTTTGCGCACAGCGATCGCGCCTGAGACCAAACACATAATTACCGTTAGTAAAAATACGGTTGCTGCTCTGGCGGCAGTCATGAGCAACGGTAGACTGGTGGCGTTGCGAGTCATGGTATATAGGCCGATCGCGGCAAACATGCCGGGCATAAAGCCCACTGCTGCCAAAATAATCGCCTCCTGAAAAACCACGGTTAGTAAGTACCAGTCGGTGTAGCCCATGGCCTTGAGAGTGGCGTATTCTGACAAGTGATCGGCCACATCGGTATAGAGAATTTGATACACGATCACAATCCCTACAATGAAGCCCATGACGGTGCCCAAAGTAAAAATAAAACCGATCGAGGTACCTTCTTGCCAATATTTTCGCTCAAAAGCGATGAATTCTTCTTTGGTAAAAACTCTCACATCTTTTGGCAAGATTTTTGCCAGTTCTTTGGCCGTAATTTGGGGATCACTGCCAGGAGTGAGCCGGATGACTCCCACATCGATCAAACCTTTGTCCCGGCTCGCGAGGCGCATGAAGTTGGTATCACTGGTCAGAATATTGCCATCGGCTCCAAAAGAAGCTCCCATCTCAAATAATCCCCCCACAGTAACTTTGCGGTTACCCACCTCGGTGGTAACTTTTTGACCGGCATCAAACCACTTTTTGACATCTCCGAACTGTGCTCGTGACTTGGTATCAAATAAGTAGGTGTCTGGCAGTAGTATCTTGTCTAGATTTTTTTCCACGCCTGGCATCGTGAAAAGTTTGTTGTCAGAAGGGTTGAAGCCAATCACCATAATTCCCCGCGTGCTTTTATTTTCGGGGTTTTTCCAAAAGCGAAAATCCAAATAAATTGGATTGATACTCTCGACATTACTGAGCGATCGAGCCTGTTGTAAACGTCGCGCCGAGAAGGTTTTCATCGCAATCAGCGATGTGGACTGGGGGCTGACCAAAAAAACATCCCCTTGGACGTTGGTATGAAACTTTACGGCTGAATCAAACAGTGCATCGCGGAAGCCGAGTTGCATAAACATCAAAATATCGGCAAAGGAAATACCAGCGATCGCCACTAGCAAGCGGATTTTCTCATGGCTGAGTTGCAACCAAGCTAAAGGAATCTTCATCGGGGCACCACTGGATAAATGATTTAGTGAATTATTCGGTCTTGATTTTAATTTCTACCTTCGAGTAGGTTAAACCCCTAATACTGTTGCTCTGAGCTGGATCGATCGCGATTTTGACCTCTACTACTCGGGAGTCTACATCAGCAGCGGGATCAGTTTTTAAGACATCTTTTTTGGCTACTTGTAACCCCACCTGAATTACTGTGCCCTGAATTTTGCCACCGAAAGAACCGCTTTCGCTATTGATTTCAGCAATTTGACCCACTTTGACTTTACCGATGTCACTTTCGTAAACTTCAGCCACTGCCATCATTTGGTCGTTTTGAGCGATTTCTAAAATTCCTTGGCTGCTCGGAGCTTCACCTGGTTTGGTCTGAATTTTAAAGACCTCTCCGGCAATCGGCGATCGCACATAGGCCGTTTCTAGGTCAGCCTGAGCTTGTCTGGCCGCAGCTTGCGCCCGAGCAATTTCGGCTTCGGCACTACGCAGATCTACCGGTCGCACCTCCGAAATCCGATCGACATTGGCTTTGGCCTGTTTAATTTGCTCATTTAAGGTGGCTACGGTTTTGGTGTAAGTGGCTTCAGCTTCTTTAATTTGCTGGGTTAAGGTGTTATCAATTCGGTTTTTGGTAGCACTATTGCTGGCGATCTGCTTTTGCAAAACCGCAATAGTCTGAGCACGCTCAGACCGCACTTTTTCGATATCTTGAATCGCTGTCTCCATTGCCAGTCGCTTGGTATCTCGAATGCTGGCGGTACTGCCACCTTGGCTGTATAGCTGTTGATAGCGCTGATATTCGCTGCTGGCGTTTTTGGCCACCAAGGTCAGCCGTCGGATTTCCGATTCGTAGGTGGCATTTCCCCCAGCTAATTGTTTCTGTAGTTCGCCGACTCGATCGCCCTGGGCTGTCCCTTCCCAAAGAAGCTGCTGCTTCAGCCGATTGAGGGTGGCTTTGCTGGTATTTACTTCACCCAATAATTCTTGCTGAATTTTGGCTACTTCCGATCTCTGTGCCGAAATTTCGCCAGCTTTCGCACCAGCTTTGACCTTATCTAGGCTGGTTTGAGCTACCCGAATATCTTCTTTGGCTTTAGCCAACTGCGCCTGTTTTGTCCCCACTGTATCTAAGACTGCCAAGATTTGGTTAGGAACTACTTTGTCGCCCTCTTTGACCAAGATCGATCGAACCAGAGCTGTCTGAGAAGAAGAAGCCGTTAGCTTGGTCACTTCTCCCGCTGGCTCCAATCTGCCCAAGGCAGTTACCGAGTTTACTTTGGGTGGTGGCGCAACCACCACCGGAATTTTGGCCTGATTACTGGCACTGATTTGGTTAGCGGCATAAGGAGTGGCTACCACTGCCAATAAACCCAATGCGGCCACCGCCCAAATCCATTTTTTTTGATACCACTGCTCAGATTGAGCTTCCATATCTGGCAAGGAAATTGGTGCCAGATCGCGATCTGTACCAGGAGCTAAATCATTACCGATCATGGTGATTAGTTCGCCAGTTAAGGCTCGGCTGGGATCGCTACTAGAACTGATATCGCCAGTGGATAAAGGAGCACCAGTTTTCAGGCTGATATCGGAACTAGGCAAAGAATCGATCGGTTGGCTAGCCGCTCCATTGTGAGCATACTTATCGGTGGATATTTCTGGCGACTTAGCAGTCGCTGTCCGACTAGCATTGTCGGTAGGAGAAGTGTTTGTAGGAATTTCAGACATGCTCTTAATGGGGAAGAGGGCATCGTGCCCCAGGAAGTTGTCAGGAGAAATAAATCGAGGGATAGTAGAGTGACTTTAGAGACAACTCTGGCATCCCTCAACTTAGCTGAACCCAATAATTAACTTACTTGTTAGTTATCTTAACGAGGGAGACAACGCTCTGTCAAGAGCGTTGGTAGCAAATGGCCAGAGTCTTTATAGATGTAATATACTTAACGGTTAGTTAGGAGTTTTTCTTTTCAGTATTCCCCCATGATTGCCCCAATGACCAACCCCAAGCGATTGAAAAGAACGGCTGCCACTCGTGACCCTGAAGCGACTAAATGTGAGATTTTAGATGCTGCCACCATTGAATTTGCCGTTGGTGGACTAAGCGCCGCCCGGACTGAATCGATCGCCGCCAAAACCGGGGTAACCAAGGCCATGATTTATTATTATTTTCACAGCAAGGAAGAGCTGTACATAGCGGTAATGGAACGCTGTTTTAAGGAAGATTTGCAGTTGGTTCAACAACTTAATTTGGATCAAATGAGTCCACCGGATGCACTGGTAACGGTCGTTAGCAACATGTATCAAAAAATGTGCAATCGACCAGAAATGACTAGCATTTTAGCTTTAGAGTCGATCCAAAATAGCGGCAAATATTATCCGAAGCAAACTGCTGAAGTTTTATTTGGTCAGTTGATTGGTTTATTAGACAGAGGGATTGCCAGTGGTGATTTTCGCCCGTTAGAATCTCGCCATACGGCCATTGGCATTGTGGGAAGCTGTGCTTTTTACTTTATTGCCCGAGAAAATATTAAGCACTTGTGGCCAGGAAAAGACTTACTGAGTTCAGAAATGATCGATCGGCAGTCAAAAGAAGCGATTAACATGATTTTGGCTGGAGTTTTAGCTCCTGGTAAGTCAGTGTAAGCGAGGTATTTATTTATGTCAGGACATAGCAAGTGGGCAACTATTAAGCGGCAAAAGGCGCGGGTGGATGCAGTACGGGGCAAGAATTTTGCTCAGTTGTCGGGAGCGATTATTGTGGCAGCGCGCAGCGGTTTGCCCGATCCGGCAGGAAATTTTCAGTTGCGCACGGCGATCGAGAAGGCTAAGGCGGCAGGAGTTCCCAATGAAAATATCGATCGAGCGATCGCCAAAGGGGCTGGTACTTTGGCTGGTGAAATTGACAAGCTGGAATCAATCCGCTATGAGGGCTATGGTCCTGGTGGGGTAGCGCTGATTATGGAGGCGTTAACAGATAACCGCAATCGTACCGCCGCTGATTTGCGGGCAATTTTTAATAAACGAGGTGGTAATTTAGGTGAAACTGGTTGTGTGAGCTGGATGTTTGCCCAAAAAGGGGTATGTATGATCAGTGGTGCGGTAGATGAAGATGCCCTTTTAGAGGCTTCGGTGGAGGGTGGCGCGGACTATTACGAATTGTTTGCCGCCGCAGAGGGCGCTGGAGCAGAGGTATTTACCGAGACTGCTGCTCTAGAGAAACTCTGTAGCTGGTTGCGGGATGCCGGGTTTAATGTGACCGATTCGGAGTGGCGCTGGATTCCGGGTAATACTGTAGAAGTGGTGGATTTGGAGCAGGGCAAGCAGTTGTTGAGGTCGATCGACAGCTTAGAAGCTTTAGATGACATTCAAAGCGTGACTGCCAATTTTGAGATATCTGCGGAGCTTTTAGAAGAATTAGTATCCTAGTCAATAATTAAGCATCCAGGCGGGCTGCTGGCTTAATTGCAGATCAGCAGATATGTTATTTGGTAATTATTTAAGAATCCATCGATAAATACCGAGGCAATCTACAAACAAAAATAGAGAACCAGCATATGTGATCATCGAGGTATCCTTTTTGCGGATGCTAGCCGCCAGCATTTGACTAGAACTCAGGGCTAAAAAAATAAAGCCATAACCACTGATTTCGGTCTTGGAAGCCAGCATGACTCCACCGGCGATCGCACAAGCACTACTGCTCCATTGCAGAAATTTAGCAACCGAATCGTTAGATGCAGCTCTGATTGCTTTCAATTCAAGCAAGGCGATCGAGTCTACATCGGTAGATTCATTTTCTTTAAGCTGGGTGAGCGACATAAATTTACGTTGGTTAAAGATGCATGATTGATGCGTGTTACTGCTGGTAATTTACTGATTTGGCAATCACGATCATTCAGTAGCACCCTTTGAGTATTACTCACCCTAATAGGGTCTTCTAACCGTACATTTTCGGATTATTAACGCCAGTCGATCGAATAGAACCATTGACTCCGTAGATTTACGGTTGAAGATCAATGGTGTCACAAGATACCTTAGAGAAAATAAGGGCTACCAAAGTTTTACTCGCTTAAGGCATGATTCTATTTTAGACTTCGCACTAGATTATCTAATAAATACTGGTTTAATATGTTGTGGGAAAAATATCCAAAGGCTTTGGATGATACAAAGCTATCTTTAGCATATGAGAGTTTGCAAGGTGATGCTCCATCTGAAATCCCTAAAATAGTCTGGTTATTAGAAAATCCTGCTAGCCCCTTTGCCTTACCTGGTAGCATTGATCTATTTGGTCATGACTGTATTCATTTGTTACTAAAAAAAGGTTTTACATCGGTAAATGAAGCTTATGTTGTGGGCTTTACCATGGGCAACGATTTACGCACTACAAATCTACATTTTGCTTTTTTTAAGTTTGCTTCCTTGTTTCTTTACCCCCCTAAGTATCGTCTCACTGTTGCTGAAATAGCTGTATTAGAAAAAGGGTTCAATAAAGGCAGAAATACTACCACTAAAAACATCAATCAAATTGACTTAGATCAATGGCATGATAAGACTTTGCGTGAACTTAGAGCAGAGATTGATTTGGAAATAAGTGGTGATTTAAGTGAAGTGATTAGCGGTGCTTTAGTCTAACATTAATTTAATATTTAGTAATAAACCTTGATGCTCATAGCATCAAGGTTTATTGTTTAGTTATCTATTTTTGTTTTGCTACATAGGCTTTAACAAATCGATCGTCAAACAACTTACTTAAATCAGGAGAATTTTTGGTCAGACCGAGATCGACTACAGTTTTTTTCAGATCTGCGGCACTAAAAGCTAGGGAGGTGCGATCGTTACCAGGCTGGAAAGCCTTGAGATTATCGGTGGCATCAAAGATCCTAGTACCCTTACCAAATTCTATATATTCAGCAACTGACGATTTTGACTGTTTGGCCATGATTTCATTGGATTTGGCTGGATTAGACTTAATATAATTAAGAGTATCAAACCAATTATTGACGGCTGCTTGTACTACCTCTGGATTTTTTTCTACAAAGTCCCGGCGAAAAGATAAAACATCAGCAATAGCTCCGGGGAAATCTTTAGAACTGGTTAATTCTTTGCTACCTGATTTTTTTAATGCTGTATTGGTAAAAGGTGCAAACACAGCGGTAGCGTCTACTTTTCCAGCCGCAAATTCTTCCGCAGCTTTTTGGGTATCCATAAACTTAATATTGATATCTGTTGAGCTGAGACCAGCTTTTTTTAGTGCTATCAACAACAAATAATGATCGACAGTTCCTTTCTCTACAGATACAGATTTTCCTTTTAAGTCGGTGATACTATTGATTCCGGCTTTGGCAATAATTTTATCATTACCAGTAGAGTTGTCGTTAACTAAGACTACTACTTGATCAGAACCCTCTGCTACCGATAACACAGTATCGATTAATGTTTGGGAGTTCGCATCAAGTTGCCCCGCCACTAAAGCACCAATTCCTTTCAGATATTCGTCATACCAAATTGGGACTAATGTTGCCTGGTTAGATTTGAAAAGTTTGGCATGATCACTAACTTGCCAAGGCATCCAACCAGGCCAGTTGCTAAAACCCAACCGCAAAATTTTGCCATTAGAACTAGGAATTGGGCTGGGAATAGCTGCGGCAGCAGCACCTGGTGCAGTTACCTTGGGAGTTGATTTAGTGCAACTTACCGTCAAGAAAATACTGACAAAAAGTAATCCGGCGTTAGCTAAGACTGATCGACGTTTCATTGGTGATGCATCCTGCTGGAAATTAATTTGAAGTACTAATCACAACACGATGCTTACTGCTTTGTATAGAGAGCTAAAGCAAAGCGATCGACAGTAAAGAGTGCTCTATTTGCAGTATTCCCCAATCAGCATGACAAGTAACATCAGGATGGTTGATGCTAACCGATCGATTCCAGTAACTCGGCTTGTTCGCTCATTAATTCATGAGCTGCCAACATCATGGCTGCACTGAGATGTGCTAAGTCAGTTCGGTGTTCTAAGTAAGTAGTCAAGGCATCGATCGGGCTATGGGCAGTCTCGCCCAGCTCTGGTAAACGGGGCTGCATGAGCTGGCTGACTAATTCAGCTTGAATTGTATAACTGTGGGCTGCTGCTAATAGCTCATGAAATTCAGTGGCTTGAATTAGCTCGGTTTGCTGAGATTCCACCTGGTAAATTAGGCGCACCACGGCATTTTCGATCGATCCTTTTTTTAGCGCTTTGAGAATCTTGGCCTGGGGGTCTTCCTCTTTACTAGCATCGACCTTGATGGTGAGAAATGGCCGCACCGGCAAGGGACAAAATTCCCAATTCACCTGAAAAGCTCGTTCGGCCAGCGCAGATCCAGGTTGAATCTGAATCATTACATAGCCCTTGTCTTCTTTTTCTTCACTGAAATCTACTCGATCGATACTGCCGGGATAAACCACTGGCGGATCATTGGCTGGATTGAGATTTTGGTGGCGATGCACATGGCCAAGTGCCACATAGTCGAAACTTTCTTTTACCAACATGCTCAGTGGCATGGTGAATCCACGCCCTACGGCTAACAGTTTTTCGGCTCCTAACTTGGCATTGTCGGCCATTAAATGCCCAAGAACTACCGTGGGCAGAGTGGCATCTAAACGGCGAATCTCGCCTTCCAGGGCTGGTTCTAGGCGGTTTAAAAGCAACTCATTGATTTCTGGCAGCGATAGTTTCTCTGATTCCGGGCGGGTGAGCAAGGCCGATCGATTGATCCAAGGAATGCTCAAAATTTGCAGACAGCCATTTTTAGTTTCGATCCGATGAGTGGCCAGCTTATCCGCCACGATTACTCCCGGTACCCCCAGAGTGCGATAGATCGAGAGACTCGCTCCGCCCTGGCCTTGGGCATGTTGGTCGTGGTTGCCCACCAGCAAAATCAA
>JANNEH010000071.1:0-5880 GCA_031378405.1 Synechococcales cyanobacterium OTE_75_metabat_409 | reverse complement strand
CGAGGCAAAAAATTCAAACTCTACCAACGATCGATCGCCCTCATGGAATACGTTCTAGTCAGCGCTGAGGAAATCGAAATTGAGGTATTCCGCAAAAACGATCGGGGTAAATGGGAAGTGACCAATTACGTCGCTGGGGATGTTGTGGAGTTGGAGAGTATTAATTTGACCTTTCCCATCGATCGAATCTATCGCGGCATCGAGTTTTGACTACTTGCCCCAGAATCTCACAACAACCCATACTGGCTTGATCCATCATCCGCCGCAACATTAGCAAAAATGATCAATGAGCTGACTGGAGCAGAATGGGAATAAGCGATCCTACAGTCTCTGGGCAAAGAATAATAGGTAAAATCGGCTCAATTTGCATGAACTAGTTAAAAGTAGAACCTATGCAGAGAAGGGCATTCAAATTTAGCTATTTTCTAGAAAAGTGGATCAGCGGAACGTGGGTTCAAATGGACAAAGATACTGAATCGCCTGCCTGAAACTAGGAAAACTGTCCAGTAATCTACTTAATCGCTTTTGATAGGGAAAATAGGGGTTGCTACAGGACACGGATACTGTTGGCGAAAGTAATCTTTAATGAAACTAATCGTACTACAGCCATAAAAACTTCTTGCTGGCTAAAATAGCCCATGTGGTAGTAGTCGCCACGGACATCCAGCACTTAAGAGGGCGTTTAATTCGGGTAAAGATACTCTTGATTTGAAGAAAATATGGTGTTTATTCTTCCTATGCTTGTACAACCAGATATTCAAAAAGCATTTAATTATACTCTCCAGGAAGAACGGTTTTTATAACAGTAACTCCGCCAAATTTCTTTCCTGACATTCTCAGTAATTCATCACCTGAAAATTCAAAGCCAAGCTTTAGTGCTATCTGCGCAACCTCATCTGCAGTTGATGCTGTGAACACTTCGTTTTTAAGTGCAGGTTCAGACTGCATTTTCTTTAAAAACGCCTCAAGTTGATCTAAAGCCATATTTAAAATTCCTATTCTTTGTTAGCCGCTTATATTAAATAAGGAAATCATTACATACTTCAAGCAAATCCTATCATAAGTACTTCCCTTCTCTCCATTAATACCGCCATGATTCTTATTTTGTAAGTACTTTCTGGTTTCTTGCCCAAAAAGGGATTCGATTTGTTCGATAGTAAACATCAGGCTGGTTAGTGCATCGGTATTGCCAAGATTACATTGAGAACGTACAGATCAGCAATACAGAGATAATATTAGGAGAAGCTCTAATATCTCGATCGCATGACCACCTCCGCCGAAGTTCGTCAAAAGCTCGTCACCGCTCTTACCCTCAACCTAGTTGGACCCGACAGCCAAGCCGAAATCCTGCCCCAAGCGCCCAGCAAATGGTATCTCACCGGCTTCCCAATACTGTTCGGTTAAGGAGGAATCGGTAGGTTTTGCTAACGCAATAATGTGGCATCTAGCCTGTTGACTAAGGCTAATGAGAGATTATCCGAACAGTATTGTAATGCTATTGACTGGGTAAGTTCCAACTCGCTTGGGACAACAACTGTACTTCATAGACTTCTGAGCAGTTACCTGGAAGTCTATGAGTTGCGGGACGAGAAGACTTCCCACAAAACCCGATCAATACCCTGACCCCAAAGAATTCCACCAATACCCCAAGCATTCAAGGAAGTACCAGAAATCCCTTGGGTACGAAGAACCAAAGGGATTTCTGTGGTCTTGATATCTTAGAGGAGCAAGGAGCATCATTGGGTCGCCCTTATGTTGATACTGTCAAAGGTTCAGCCTTCACTAATATGAAAGAACTCCGAGTACAGCATGATGGAAACCCCTATCGGATACTGTTTGCTTTCGACCCACAACGCCAAGCGGTTTTGCTAATTGGTGGAAACAAAAGAGGTGATAAGCGCTGGTATGAGAAGAGTATTTCGGTTGCTGATAAACGGTTTGCAGAATATTTGGAAGAAACAAATGGTGGTGAATTAGTATGAGTCGTCCACACAGAAGCTACAAACAAATCAAAGAAGAGTTCTCTCCAGAAATGAAAGAGAGAATTAGTGCCGGGGCAGATCAGATTCGAGCTGAGTTGAAAATTATCAGCACAGTTCGACAAGCAGCCGGACTCACGCAGGAAGAACTAGCAGATTTGCTAGAGGTTCGCCAATCATATATATCCCAGGTCGAAGCCAGGGAAAATATTACCCTAGGGACACTGATTAGCACGATCGCAGCTATGGGAGGTTCGATCGATCTTACTGTCAATTTCCCCGATAAAATTCCTGTACAATTCTCGCAAATTGAAGCATCATTTCTTAGCAACCGGAAAGATCTTTGAAGTTTTATGAAGAAGAAAAATAGGACAATTAGCCTAAAGATGGTGATGGAGAACTTGCTCCCAGAGCAACGAGCCAAAGTTGAAAAACGAGTAGCTGAGTTGATTTCTGAAGAAATGACTTTAAAAGATTTTCCACTTTCCAAGGCTTCAAGATAAGAGATATCGAATATCTAAGGAATATCAGACTGTTGATTTTTACTACAAATTTCCGAGTTAGAGAAAAGGTCTAGTAAACTTCAGGAACATCAAGTTTGAAATTTTGACATATTTGACATCAATTGGAACATTGGGAAGCAAAATCTAAACCGTCACCCGCAGGAGTTTTGGATATGAAGATTACAAGACGTAAAGCAATTAAGTTGGTAGGGGGTAGTATCCTGATATCTCCCTTAAACTTTCCTCAGCCAGCGCTAGCCGATTTTAGTTCAATCTTTCCCCGATTTCAGGTGTCGCTGAAGCTGCCAGATCTACTGTTACCATCCAAAAGCGATACTAGAGGCAAACGCCCGATAGACTACTACGAAATCACCATGCAGAAAGCAAAGGTCGAAATAATACCAGGGCTAATGACTGAAATGTGGTGTTATGTAGGAAAAGGATTAAAGCCCGCAGCGATAGGTCCGATCATTCGGCATCGCGGTGGGGTAGAACCAGAGGACGGAGGGCGTACCTCAGTGATTCGGTTTATTAATAACTTGGGTACAACCCTTGAGAAGGGCGAGGAAAAACCGATCAACACTTCCATTCACCTTCATGGGATGGCATCGCTGCCCCAGTACGACGGTTACGCAACAGATTTGATTTCACCGGATTATTTTAAAGACTACATCTATCCCAACGATCGGGCGGCAACACTCTGGTATCACGATCATGCTGTCCATAAAACTTCGCGAAATGTCTATATGGGGTTAGCGGGCATGTATGTGGTAGATGATGCCAAGGATCGAAACCTAAATTTGCCCACAGGAGAATACGATATTCCCCTAATCATTCAAGATAAAAAGTTTGATTCAACAGGAAAGTTGATTTTCAATGATCGCCAACAGCGCAGCGCCTATGGCGATGTGGTATTAGTCAATGGCACACCATTCCCTCATCTGAAAGTAAAACGACGGAAATACCGCTTTCGGTTGTTGAATGCATCACCATCGCGTACATATCAATTGGTGTTGAGTCAAGAAGAAAATACCTTAACGAGTGGAAATTCTTTTCACGTTATCAGTACTGATGCTGGACTATTGGAAAAGCCTGTAACAATGACATCTCCACTCAATTTAATGCGTATAGGTGTGGGAGAACGCTACGGTATAGTGATTGATTTTAAAGACTATCCGGTTGGTTCTAATCTCTATCTACACAATCCCGCTTTTTCAAACAACGTAGATACGAACAACCAAGCTGGTGTGATTATGCGGTTTGATATTGAGGAAGAGGCGATCGATGACAGCACCCTACCTACAGTTTTACGTCAACCATTTGAGAGATTAGTTGATCAAATCCAGCCTGGTCAAACCATTCCCACCCGCACCTTTCGGTTTGAAAGAAGTGGTAGCGAATGGAAAATCAATAATAAGGTCTGGGATGAAAATCGAGTAGATGCTAATCCTCAACCAGGGGCGATCGAGATCTGGAAGTTTGTAAATGCCGGAAGTGGTTGGGTACATCCAGTGCATATTCACTTTGTTGATTTGCAAATGATTGATCGAAATGGACTACCACCCCGTCCCTATGAGCGAGGATGGAAAGATGTATTTCTCCTAGATGATTTTGAAACCATTCGAGTCATCGCCAAGTTTAGTGCGCCGGTAGACCCCAGCCCTGGGAAAAGTCCGATTCAGGGCAGGTATATGATGCATTGTCATAACTTGGTGCATGAAGACCATGACATGATGACCCAGTTCGAGATAGGTTCTAACGGCGATCTTCCAAAGTCAGCTCGGGCAAAACCCATCTCAGAAATGAAACCATTTTGATGATTTCATTTCGATTCTGTTTCCTTTACCTCTCCATATGTCTTGCGATTACTTTCACGAATGGCATCATAGTCGTATGGATCGAAGGGAGCCGATGGATTGTCCGAGGTAGCTTGAGCATTATTCTTTAGCTTCTCGCGATCGCTTGTTACAGGGTTGACCTTACCAGCCTGGGGTAAATCGGGTTGATTCGTTCTAGCGGAAGTCGCTGCCTGATGGTCGGGAGTATGCTCGGCAATGAGTGTACTCCCGTATAGCGGGTTGCTCATTACCGCCATTGTTGTTAGTACGATTGCAGCGAAACACGAAAGTAAGTTTTGTAAAATTCTTTTAAGCATATGAATTTTGTAGTTAGCTGATGTCTTCCTTCATCATAATCCTACTTACTAAGCACCTGCACAGGTAGATAGCAAACGAGGAACCACACTAATTTCAGGATGGGTGATACACAGCATGGCAGACCACTTTTCGCCCGATAGATCCCCCATAATCACAGCAACCCTAGGTTCGAAAAAGGCCAAGCCCCCTGCAAGTCCCTGACCTTCTCGTGCCCTTGATTCGCTGCGTCAACGATCGATCCCTCCAACTCCCTCGAATCACAGACCCCCACAGAGTTCAGTACCAGCCGTTCGCGTAGCGTCTCCGGAGGAGAATCGATCTCCCCACGCTGCCCTCTCCCCACAGAAACCAAATGATTTCTACCACAGCAAGGAGCATTCAAGGAGGCCGCAGCTTGCTGGACTCTAACGGCTAACAGTGTGGCCTCTACGTCCCACAAAGACAACTTGGCTACGCAGGCATTCTGAGAAATGATGAGCTGTACTTGGCGCTCTCTGAATTGTTGGGCATCTTCGATCGCCTCTAAAATGTTGGCGCGAAGATGCAAGGGAGATTTTAGTAGTCGAGGGTCGATGAAGATGTTTTTGAGTGATCGATCGAGCCGCAACACCACTTTCACCTGCGCTTGCTCCGAGACACCGATCACTGGTGGAGCTGTGGTGATGAAGGCGAGCAGGATGAAGAGGAAGTCTAGTAGTGGCTGTGGTGCCATGGAAGCAGTTAGAATGTGGTTCTTATTCTAAGCTGCTTGCTGGGCAATGTTTTGAGACTACGCCAAAAGTACCAAAACATTGCCATTAGCGAAATCGTCTAACCCTCGGCTTCTTTGGGTATTGCCTTCAGATTAATGTGCTTGTAACCGAGTTTGATTTCAAACTCATCACCTGGAGCTAAGTTCAAAGCTTTGGTATATGCGGCACCAATCAAAATTTGACCATTTTGGTGAACCGTTGCTCGATAGCTGGCCTCACGTCCTCTGCCATCAGCTTTGGTTTTTTCATCGATGTTGATGCCTTTGGACTGTAAGACAGCATCATAGAACTTTGTGAGATTCACTTTGATTTTGCCATCTTTAGCTACAGAGTAGTATCCGCAGCCTTTGGCAGTCTCGCTTTTCGTCAGGTTGGAGAGTTCTTTGATTTTTGCTTGTAGGGCTTTGCCGGTTAGAGGGACGATTTTTTCTACTGGTGCTTGTGCTTCTGATTTAGCTTTTGAAGCTTTTGCGGGGGCTGCGGTTCTGGG
>JANNEH010000024.1:0-6728 GCA_031378405.1 Synechococcales cyanobacterium OTE_75_metabat_409 | reverse complement strand
AGCGTTTGCACAGAAGCCTCCACCAAAGTCGTACAATTCCTCTATCAGATTCTGTTGCACAGCCGCTCCTGAGCAATACAATCTACATTATCCATTGTGTTAGTACAATACTAGAATTTATGGTTTGGTTGAATTTGCTGTCGATCGTCCTCATGGCGATCGGTCTGTATCTAGCTAACTGGTGGATCGCTTTAGCTGGATGCCTACTGGCACTGGCACTCTCAGTCCCCACGATCTTCAAATCGATTCAGCAAGAATTTATAGAAGTGTTGAACCCTGCCCAACGGCGGCAGGTAGTAGCCACTTTAACCCTGCTAATTGCCATGGTAGTATTGGCTCAAATCACCGGATTGATTGCCTGGATTACCTTGCAAATTAAATCCATCAATTGGGATATTGCCGGTAGCCTAGCCGAATGGACAGGTGCCTTGGGACAGATTTTAATTGCAGTCTTGGCAGTATATATCGCTTGGCGGCAGTATGTGATTTCCCGAGATTTGACGATCGAACAAAATCGCCTCACCACTCAACAAAACGTCTTGACCCAACAACAGACGATCGATACCTACTTTCAAGGAATTTCTGATCTGGCTCTAGATGATGAGGGCTTTCTAGAAGACTGGCCGCAAGAACAGGCTTTTGCCGTGGGCAGGACAGCGGCGCTGTTGGGTAGCATCGATGCCAACGGCAAAGCCAAGGTACTGCGTTTTCTCTCCCAATCTAAGCTGATTAGTCCGCTGAAGCGCGATCGACGTTTAGGGAGACCAATGCTCGATGGCAACGGCGGCTACGCCGAAGATCGCGATGAAGGTGCGCGGGTAATTGATCTGGGAGTGATTTTGGCTGGCTCCGACCTGGCTGGTACCGATTTACGTTGGACAGATCTCAGTGATGCCAATATGATTCGGGCAAATTTGCAGGGCTGTGACTTGGTGCGCGCCAATTTTTCCCGCACTATTTTGTATGGGGCAAATTTGCGCCAGTCCGATTTAAAAGGCACCTTGCTGTTTTATGGGCGGGTAGAAACCGCCAGTCCGCGCAGTAAAAGCCATGCACCCAACTATACAACCGGTGCATTTACCGGAGCTGTGGTCGAAAACGCTGATTTTACTGAGGCGATCGAGATGAGCACCGAGCAGCGGCAATATTGCTGTGCCTGGGGTGGAGATAAAACTCGGGCTACTATTCCGGGTGGATGCGCAGGTGTGCCAAATTTGCTCATGCAAGAAAAAGAATAAAAATATTCAAGAAATTCGCGGTGCGATCGCCAGCAGCCCTCTATACTACTGGGAAGCTTCCAGACTCTCGATCGGTTCCCATGGGCAAAGTTTATATTATTGGCGCAGGTCCTGGCGATATTTCACATCTGACTATTCGCGCCCAGCAACTATTGGCCAGCGCCGATGTGGTGATTTATGATGCCTTAGTGGATGAGGGCATTTTGCAGTTTTTGCCCGCCCACTGTGAGCGCGTATATGTGGGTAAACGAGGTGGCCAACCCAGCGTTACCCAAACCGAAATCAACCAAATTTTAGTAGCGCAAGCCCAACAGGCTGAGCGAGTGGTGCGGCTGAAATCTGGTGATCCTTTTATTTTTGGTCGGACTACCAGTGAGGTGGATGCCCTTACTACTGCCAACTGTGCCTATGAAGTTGTGCCGGGGATCTCTGCGGCTTTGGCTGCGCCGTTGTTGGCGGGAATTCCGCTCACCGACCCGGTATTGAGCTATGGCTTTGCGGTAGTTACAGCCCATGCTCCCGAAGAATTGCATTGGGATGCCCTAGTGCAGATGCCTACGGTGGTAATTTTGATGGGGACTAGTACCCTCGCCGCTGTCGTGCAGGGTTTAATTACCCACGGACGCTCGCCCCAAACCCCGATCGCAATTGTGAAATGGGCGAGTCTGCCCCAACAGGAAGTGATTGTTAGTGACTTGGGACATATTGTAGCTACGGTGGCTGATCGGCAACTGTCGCCAGCGGTGATCATTGTGGGTGAAGTGGTTAAATTGCGCCCCTTTTTGCGCTGCGATCGCCAGTCACCACTACGCGATCGCACTGTCTTGATCACTCGTTCTTTGCACCAATCACCAGAACTCCAGCAATTATTGGCGGCTCAAGGAGCTAGGACGATCGAAATGCCCACGCTGGAAATTGCCCCCCCTAGTGACTGGACTGCTTTAGATCAGGCTATTACCAACATTGCAGATTATCATTGGCTAGTTTTGACCTCGGCTAATGGGGTGGAGTATTTCTTCGATCGACTTGCGGCGCAAAACAAAGATGCACGGGCTTTAGCGGGCGTGAAGATTGCCGTGGTGGGCAGAAAAACTGCCGATATCCTGCAACGACGAGGCATTTATGCTGATTTTATCCCCCCGGAGTTTGTGGCCGATTCTTTGGTCGCTAGTTTTCCAGAAGCTTTAGCCGATCGCCGGATCTTATTTCCTCGGGTAGAAAGTGGTGGTCGAGAGCTACTAGTGCAGGCTTTTACAGCGGCTGGCGCGGTGATAGATGAAGTAGCTGCTTATCAATCGATCTGTCCCAGCCAAGCAGATCCAACCGCTTTGCTGGCTCTGCAACGGCGGGAGATCAGTATTATTACTTTTGCTAGTTCCAAAACTGTCCAGCATTTTCATCAACTGGTAGCAACTCATCTGCCCGCAGGTTGGTCAGATAATTTATTGATTGCTGCGATCGGGCCACAAACCTCGGCGACTTGTCAGCAGTTGCTGGGCAGAGTAGATATCGAGGCCAGTGAGTACACAATGCCGGGACTGGTGGCTGCTATTGTCGATCGAGCATTGATGGCATCCTCGTTGCCCAATTGAAATAATTTGATAGTTGAAGTTTTTCAGCCAACCGGAGACAACAACTTTTTGAACCGATCGAGTACTTCCACATCTAAGTAGCGCTCATAACGAGTGGTGATATCTCGCAAAAAGTCCCGCACATTTTCATCTTCGATCGACCAAGCAATGTGCTGATTATGGAGTGCGGCCAAAATAATACTGTTGGCTTGACCAGCCGTAAATTCTGGGTAAGCACGGAGCTTAGCCACATTTTTTTGCACATCGAGCAAAGATTGACTGGTGGCCAATTCGCGCACCAAAAAATCTCGATCGCGCGCGTTGGCCAGCTCGATTTCGGGGAGCTGTTCCTTAAAAAAGCTGGAAATCCGGCGATAGAAATGGATGGTAGACTGTTTGCGGCGCTGCCACTCATCATGTAAAAAGCCGCTCAGATCGTCGTCTCCTAATGGTGAGCTATAGTCCTTGTCGCCGCTGATCAAAAATAAATCTGTGCGATCGGGCACTGCTGCCAGCAGACATTCCCAATTCACCGCATCACCCAAAGAATTGTTCTTACCTGGCGGGTTACCCAAGCTCATCCGCAGTTTAGCCCGATCGACAATTGCACCATCCATCGCCACTTTGGTTCCCTGGTCAAATAGGCTCTGCAATAATCGATCGGTTAATAGGTTTTTGGTTTTGATGTCGATCGATACCTTTTTGGCGAGCGCGTTGTGGGCTTGCTCATATTCTTTGAGAGTAGCGCGCAGGTGCTGCACTTCTAGATAATCTTCACAAATCTGGGGCAACTGGGCATTAAAAGTCTGACCATAAAAAGATTTCAACGTTCCTTCAATGCGCTGTTCTCGGTTGCGATAAAACTCATCTAAAATTTGGTCGGTAATTAGCAGTTGGACTTCGCCGCTGGCTACTCGATCGCGCAGCTTGCTCAACTCTCCTAGATCTTCTTGGTTCAAGG
The DNA here is from genome assembly GCA_031378405.1 of Synechococcales cyanobacterium OTE_75_metabat_409. Classification (GTDB taxonomy): domain Bacteria; phylum Cyanobacteriota; class Cyanobacteriia; order Cyanobacteriales; family Chamaesiphonaceae; genus JAAFHZ01. Next base: position 2,958 of record JANNEH010000024.1, on the reverse strand, counting down.
CATAAAAAGACAACAGAATATTGGTATCAATGAAAAGCTGCATGGTGGTGGTGAGAAGCGAATAGTAATCATTTTAGAATGGTTGACCACCGTACAGCTTTTTTACGTAGAATATTTGCAGCAAGGTTTGATCGGTTTTTGATGAAAAAATCCTAAAGATCAGCGATCGAGGAATTTCAAATGTGGTTCAATTGGTAAATTGTCCACCAGCATCTATACATATGAAAGAAACTCCTCTGATTGTCATCGTCCACAACGGTAAAGGTGGTGTGGGCAAAACCACCAGCACCATGGGCTTAGCAGCCATCTTTGCCGAGACAATGCAGGTGGCCGTGGTAGATGCCGACGAGCAGGGAAGCTGTAGCTGGTGGGCAGAGCGGGGCGAAATGCCCTTCCAGTTCAGTAAAGTAACTGAGCCAGAAGAATTGCGTAAATTAAAGCAACTTCAAGGATACAATCTAGTAATTGTAGATACGCCACCAGCACTGCAACCTGCCGCCTCAGCAGCAATGATGGAAATAGCGGACTATGTGGTGTTACCCAGTCCCTGTGCGCCAATGGACCTGGCCATCCTCGTCCAAACCGTTCAGGAAGTAGTAGCTCCCACCAATATTCCCCATCGCGTTTTGTTGACCAGAGTAGATAGTCGCAGTCTGCGGGAAGCGATCGATGCTCAAAACCAGCTTTTGAGTCTTGGTATTCCTACCTGTCACGCCTTTATTCGAGCTTATAAAGCTCACGAACGCGCGGCTCTAGACGGTGCCACTATCACCCAAGCTAAGGGCAAACAAGCGCGGGAAGCAGAAGCCGATTATCGGCGGGTGGCAGATGAATTAAAAAGAGATTGGAGAAACTAACTAATGGCTAACAGACGCGGCTTGAGCGATTTGATCAAGGAAGAAGCAAGTAAGGCGGCACCAACCGCTGAAGAAAGCACTGATGAAAATACCCCGGCTGCTGAAGCGGCAGGCTCTGAGTTGGCCGAGAAGGATAAAACTATTGCCAAGTTAGAGCAGAGTCTGGAAAAGGTCAAAACTGAGCTGGAGGCTGCTCAAAAAGAGGTTCTGCGGCTGATTGATGAAAATAAGCAGCTCCAATCGAGACCGGGCTTGGCACCAAAGGCTAGTTTATCTCCTAACTCTACTGCCAAATCTCCCGGCAGCGGTGAAATGGTGTTGGCTTCGGGCATTTTAATTGCCCATGCCCACAAGCGCGGCAAAGTGCTTATCCCCGACTTAGTTGTCAACCAAGATGCCGACAATAACAAAGATTTTGCGGCTAATGCCTGGATGCTATAATTTACAACTTACTAAACTGGTTAATTCGATCTCAGCTTTTTAGGGCTGAGTTTTTTGTGATGATTTGTAGTGTTGGGCATTCGGTTGCTGCAAAAACTTCAAATAAATAACCTTGTCAACACCTGCCGTATAAAAATCACGAATCCTCGCCTCCTCCACATAACCACTCTTGCGATAAAAAGCCCGCACATATTCAAAATCCTCAGTCCCAGCAGTTTCTACCAACAGCACCCGCTCACCTCGATCGATCAACAATTGCTCAACATGTTCCAGTAATCTCTTCCCTCGACCTTGCTGCTGCCGATCGGGATGAACCGCAATTAAATACAAATTCCAAGTTCCCTCCGTCATCCGTTCCGGTGCAACATAGGCCACACCTACCAGCTCATTATCCTCGTCAGTAAGCCAATAATCAGGGCTATCACCGGCAAAATGTTGACCAAGCATTTCCACTAGTTCCACTGTTTGGCTCGGCTCAAACAATCCAGAAGCCTCCGCTAAAGCCATCAAAGCATCAGTATCTGCGGGCGTAGTTGGTCGGATCATCAAGAACTCCATCAGTACAAAAAAATGTCATAACAGTTGTTATCAACAAAACATAACAACTGTTATGATAAAATGTCAAGAGCATCATGTCAGGTTAAGCAAACCCAGGAGAGCTATGAATTACGATGAGTCCTCTTCAAGGACGCTACGCGATCGACGCATTGAAGTTGCCAATGCAGCGTGGCGGGTAATTGTCCGGGAAGGGTTAGACCGTACCAGTATGCGAGCGATCGCCCAAGAACTTGGCTCCTCCACTGGAGTTGTCACCCACTACTTTCGAGACAAAGAGGCACTGATCTTATTTGCCCTAGAACGGGTATTTGAACATGTCTTGATAGATATGCAAGCTGCCGCCCAAGGACGAATTGGCATTGAGGGGTTAGAACAAATGATTTGTACCGCTCTACCTTTAGAAATGAGTGACAAAGATGATTGGAAAGTTTGGGTGGCATTTTTGGGGTATTCGATCGGGCGCAAACATCTAGTAATAGAGCATCGCAAACGCTATGATTTGTTGCGACAATTTATTTCTCAAGAATTAGCTAATTTGCAAACAGCTAATCTGATTCGAGCTGACATTGATGTAACCCTCGAAGCTAATGCCCTCATTGCTCTAGTGGATGGCATTGGTACTGGAGTAGTTATTTACCCCGAGCAGTTTTCGGCGAATCAACAGCGATACTTGGTACAGCGACATATCAATGCCTTACTGGCATGACACAACGGGACTATTAAGCAACATCTTTGAGTGTTTTATTCTGTGCCTTTTCCTTATCAGGTATGAAATTCATTTCATAATTAAATTTCGATTAGTTAATTTTCTTCGGCCTATCAGGAAAAACAGCATCCATCACATAAGCCAAAATTAAGATAACCCCTGCACCCCAAAGAATGTAGCCCGCTCCCAGCAAAGCTGAGCTAGATTCATTGCCATAAAGACTTGGCATCCAGGTAAGAGCAATGCCGTCACACAATCCCGCAGTTGCCGTGCTAATGCCTAATCCCGCAAAAATCTGACCCGTGACAAGTCCCGCTATGGCCTTGATGCCTACTATGAGCAACCAAGCTATGGGAATGCTGAACAGAAAAGTTGCAGCCCCGATCGTCCCACCGA
>JANNEH010000340.1:0-15587 GCA_031378405.1 Synechococcales cyanobacterium OTE_75_metabat_409 | reverse complement strand
GGCTAATTTTTGATTATTGTTCCATTAGCCCGGGTTGACATACATCAAAACTTGGCCAAATTCCACCGGTTGGCCGTTTTCTGCCAAGATTTCCATTACTTGACCACTGGCTTCTGCTTCTAGTTCGTTCATTAGTTTCATCGCTTCGATGATGCAGACAGTTTGACCAACTGCAATCCGATCGCCCACTGCCACAAAAGAGGGTTCATCGGGTGCCGGAGCACGATAGAAGGTGCCGACCATCGGCGATTTTACTTCTACCCATTTTTTATCTACCGCAGCGGGAGCCACTACTGCATCATTGGTAGATATCATTACTGGCTGAGCCATGGACGTTGACACCACTGTCGTCACCACGCCAGGATTTTTTTTCACGGCCAGCTCAAAATCGGCGTTTTTTAAATTTAGCTCCACCAGGTCGGTGTTGGCGATCGCGACGATTAGCTCGCGCAGCTCTTGAAAGTTTATCGACATATCTATTTTACCGCAGTAGGTTTATTTCCCGGGTTATTCTTTTTCGCGACCGAGATAGGTATCGGTGCGCGTGTCGATCTTGATTTTTTCCCCGATCGTAATAAACAAGGGCACCATTACCTGAGCGCCACTTTCGACCGTGGCTGGTTTGTTGCCGCCAGTAGCCGTGTCGCCTTTCATGCCTGGATCGGTTTGAATTACTTCTAAAACGACCGCGTTGGGCAGTTCTACTTCCAGTACTTGTTCACCCCAGCGCACTACGCTGACTTCCATGCCTTCTTTGAGGTACTTTACTCGATCGCCAATTTGCTTTTCGGTCAGGGTGGACTCTTCATAAGAGTCCATGTCCATAAAAATGAACTGGTCGCCTTCTTTATAGGTATGCTGCATCATCACCTTTTCTAGATTGGCTTGCTGCATCGTCTCACCCGCCCGGAAGGTCTGCTCCACGGTGTTGCCGGTTTGGACGTTCTTGAGCTTAGTGCGCACGAAAGCCGCTCCTTTACCAGGCTTAACGTGCAAAAACTCTACTACCCGCCATACACTGCCGTTCCATACGATGGAAACGCCAGACCGAAAGTCATTACTGGAAATCATGAGTTGCTAGTGAGGAAATAGTCAATTCCTAATTTTACCAGCCAGTGGGATGTAGAGCCAGCAATTCTCGGCCTTAGTTAAAAAGTACTATGGTATTTTCAGTCGTAGACACTATCCAAACAACCGTGTCGAGAGTCGATCCTGTGGCAAGATGGGAAAGTATCGGCCATAAATATATATGAACATTATCAAAACCTTTATTTCAGATAAGCTGTGGGTGGGAATCCGCAGCGTTATTGCTCTGAGTATCTGTCTCAGTCTTGCTGTAACTCTTAGTGCAGCATCTACCTTACTGCCATCAGGGAATGCCATTACCGATGGGCGGGCAATTTTGCGCTATGCCTTGCCGATCGATGCCCCCGATTTACGCAAAGTGCAGGCCAACTTAGAAGATATTGGTAATCAACTGCGCAGCAAACGCTGGCAAAAAATTGCTGGTGATGTGAAGCAGGCCAGTTCTACTTTAGCTTCGCGCACTACCAATATTATCCAGGCCATGCCAGCCTCTCAACAAACTGCTGGTGCGGCCATGTTGGCAGAAATCAAAGTTGATGTGGCTGATTTGACTGCTGCTGCTGAAGCCAAAGATCGAGAACTAATTCAGGCCAAGCGCAATGCCGTCTTAGATAAAATTGGTGACTTAGAAGCCTCCATGGTGACGGAGTTTCCTTATGAAGTGCCCGCCGAGTATAAAAACTTACCTCAACTCAAAGGTCGTGCCACGATCGCCTTCAAAACAACCAAAGGAGATGTGGAGGCAATTGTAGACGGTTATAGCGCCCCGGTTACTGCTGGCAACTTTGTAGATTTAGTCCAGCGCGGTTTTTATACCAAGCTGCCCTTCACCCGAGCCGAAGATTCTTATGTTTTGCAGGTGGGCGACCCCCCAGGTGACGAAGTGGGCTTTATTGATCCTAAAACTAAAAAATATCGGGCAGTTCCCCTCGAAGTCTTGGTGACAGGTGACAAAAAACCCACCTATGGCATCACCATGGAAGATTCTGGCCGGTTTAATGAAACCCCAGTACTGCCGTTTGCTTCTTTTGGTGCTTTGGCGATGGCCAGACCAGAATCAGATCCGGATGGTGCGTCTTCTCAGTTCTTTTTCTTTTTGTTTGAGCCAGAGCTAACTCCGGCTGGTCGCAATTTACTGGATGGTCGTTATTCGGTATTTGGCTATGTAGTAGAAGGCCAAGATGTTTTGGATAAAATGACTGCCGAGGATGGCATTATTTCGGCCAAGGTGACTAAGGGCTTAGAAAACTTGGTGCAACCAGCTTAGATTGTGTTTTCGACTCTCTGGTAACAGAGGGTCTTTCTGGTAATTTATACTTGCTATGGTTCAACTTAATATATGGTTCAACTTATAATAGTCTTGGGTTTTGGCTCGATCGGAGTATTTTTGTTCACTCGCTGGAATGCCGATCGACAGCGGCAAGATCGGTTAGAGCAGGCTTTTTATCAATTAATTCAGTCTAACCATGGCACAGTGGCGCTGATTCAGTTGGCGACTGTGGCTCAGGTAGATGCGGCTTTGGCTAAAGAGTATTTCGATCGACAGGTGGCGGTGCTCAATGCGGTGCCCGAGGTAGATGATGATGGCGACATGGCCTATCGGTTCCCGAAACTCAATTTACCCAAGGTGCTACCGCGTCAAGAGGAATGGGATGATGAAGATGATGACTGGCGTTAGTGCCATGGGTCTAATTCTGGCCAATTCAAATCTAAATTGCTGACACCCAAGATGGGGGAAAAGATTATGTTACCGAATAGGTTTATAAGGGCATACTACTAAAGGTAAACCTAGACCTGTGTCGCTACTATTTGGGTTGTGCTTACTAGAAAATGATGTCTACCAACATTCAGACCAAACCCACCGCAGCTATCGATCTGCCAGTAACTAAAATTTTGCTGGCGGAATCGGATCTAGCAGAGGTCGATCGCATCAGATCACACATCGATCAAGAATTTCAAAGCAGAATTAAGATTGTCAAAAATTACAATGAACTGCTGTTAGACGTGATCAAAGAATCGCCCCAACTAGTCATCTTGGGCAGGATTGACAAATTAAATTACTTCGAGGTTTGCCAAGCGTGTCACAAGATTTGGGCAGAACTACCGATCGTGTTGATCTCTAGACAAGAAGTAATTAACTATTCTTTTCGCCAAGTAATTAAAAGTCATGGTATAATAGATGTTATTTCTAAAGACTTCACGAAGTTAAACGAATTATTACAGGCATTAGATTCACATCAATTAACCAATAAACCACCAAAATCAATTATCACTGGGAAAATGATGCTGACAGGGTTAGGAGAAATAGTCACCATCAGCAACAGCTATTTTGGCCAATTAGCTCAGGGGAACTACTGGCGCAAGGCTCACGCTCGGAATGTGGATAAATTTCCCTCTCTGCTCAATTGGTCGGCAGATCACTTTAGTAAGCTTAGTTGCGATGATAATATATTAGAGCAGGAACTAACTGATGAAGATGTCCAGGGTGTGCGAGCCTGGGTAAATTTTTTTGTCGAAGAATGTGAGCGTATTATTATTGATTTCCGAACAAGTCTAAAAAATTCCAATCTCTCACCACTAGCAAAAGATATTTTAGATTCAGATCTCACAACCACCAATTAAATCATGAATACGTTTATTCTCAGTGTTGATAATCGACAAGTGGATGCCAAAGAGAATGCCAAGTTGCTATCTATCTTTAAGGAAAATGATATTCCAATAAATCAAATCTGTGGCGGCCAGGGGATGTGTGCTTCTTGCCATTTTTTTGTGGTAGATGGTGCTGATTCGCTTAGCCCACCAACACAGCAGGAAAAAACAACTTTCAAATATACTAAGATCGATCGATCTGGTGCCAGGTTATCTTGTCAGACCCGGGTGATTGGTCATGGGGTGGTGATTGAATTACCCAATGGAACCTTTGTCGAATCAGAGAAAGATTTGGAACAAGAAATTGGTAAAAAAGCTAGTAAAACACTAATTCACCCTTTCACAGGTGAGGTGTTAGTAGAAGCTGGGAAACTGGTAATGCGATCGGCGATCGAAAAGATGCAGCAGGCTAGTAGTAAGTTTGCTGAAAATTTATCAAAAAAATAAATATCGATAGCAATAATGGTGGGCAAATTGGGATAAATAAGTTTAGGAGGATATATTCGGTCAGAGATCATTGGTATTTTATCTGCCTAGATTGTTGAGATCGATAATCACAAAAGAGTTACCCTATGACATCGACAATTCAAACACCCCGCCCTAAAGATACGGTTATTTCGTTCCGCTCTGTCCGGGATGTATGCCACTATAGTCGCTCTCAATTTTTTAAATTTGATTCAGAACAGGGCACAATTAAAGATTTTCATCATCAGCGCAATTTATTGGTTGGTGAAGATTTTATTGTTTCTTTGTTAAAAGGATTAGAGCATGAAGTCGGCGAAGCTGCTGGATGGCTGCTCTATCAAATAGGTTTTGATTGGGGTAAGCAGGATGCTGTGTTGTTTAAGTCTTGGTTTAAGGAATTTTATAACTTAAGCATCGAGACATCTAATCTTGCTTTTGCCATAGAAACATGGTGGTGGCCATATACAGTGCAGGGGTGGGGTACTTGGTCTCCTAATTTGACCAATCGAGAAAGTGGCTTTTTTTATGTGGATTTGTTTGATTCGGCAGTCGCCAAATCTTTAGGCTATGTAGGCAAACCAGTTTGTCATTTATATGCAGGGCTATTAGCTGGCTTTTTTAGTGCCGCTTTTGAGCAAAATCTTTGCAGCACCGAAATCCAATGTTATGCCATGGGTAACGATTTTTGTCGTTTTTTGGTAGGTTCCGAAGACCGCATTCAAGCCGCTGAGTTTTGGATTTCTTCTGGGGCAAAAGCTTCCGAAATTGCCGAACGTTTTGATGCTGGCGAAGTTGCTCCAGAGCCTAATCTATTTGCTGGATTAGTGACAGAGAGCCAAAAAGTTGTAGAAAAAGCTGAAGTATTAATTCCAGAAGGTGTGGTATGAGCAATCGCAGACAAAATAGATTAAAAAAAAATCCGTTCGTGCGGTTTTTGCGGATAGTTTACAGATCCTTCAAAATTATCTTCAGAAAGAAACCTGACCCGAGAATACTTGAAGAAAAACGTCGTGTGCAAGAAGCATTAGATGCTCAGAAAGCTCTAGATAAGCGCCGTGTGCAAGAAGCACTAGATGCTCAGCAAGCGTTAGATGAGCACCGTGCGCAAGAAGCATTAGCTATTCAGCAAGCGTTAGAAGCTCGCCAAAAGGAGCTAGAAGAACGGCACAGAGAGCAGTTTATTACTGTTGGTGAGCTGCTAGAAAGAGTTAAATGGCAACTTCCTCAAGCAAAGGCTGTAGAAGTTTTAGAAGTTAGTGTTCCCCCAGAGTATGACGTTTCTCTTAACTAAGATGCTCGCCAAAATTCGCCAGAGATAATTTATTAAAAAATCTCTAGCAAGTTATAAATTTTATTTACCCGGAGTCAGAAAAATGATTACACAATTAGAAGCATTGGTAGATGGGGCAGAAGGATCTTATGCAACTGTGCAAGATATACGCAACTTAGAACATATCATGTCTTCTTGGCCAGAACGCAAAGACACCTATCTAGCCGTGCAAGAGAAAGAGCAATCAATTATCGATCGAGCCATGGAATTTCTCCATGAAAATCAATCTTTTGTCGAAGCTAAATCAGTTGATAGCTTGATGGTCGATCGCTGTCGTCGGGACATAACTTTTACCTTAAGATCTTATGCCTTGGGAATGCTTTTGCAAGATGAAGAAATGCTAAAAGATCGGGTGATTTACTGGCAGAAAAATATTCTGCAAGCGATGGGTTTGCAAAATAATCAAGGAGTTAAAATGGTATACAAAGCAATTTGTCTAGAGCTGACGGCAGAACAGGCTAACTTACTAAAGCCTTACTTTAAGCTTGGGCAAGATATGATTATGTCTAGTTCTAATTAAAGTAAATAGTAACAACACCTCTATCCCCCATCCCTCTAATTATGTCTAGATCAGTAGTGCCCATTCCGGCCAATTGCTTTAATTCTAAAAGCTATGTTAAATCTCATCCTGAAACAGGATTATTAGCTGCCCGACATGGCGATCGGTTAATGGCCGTGCCGGAAGTACTATTGAGAAGTATTTCTAGAACTCTGCGCGCCGAAACTGGTGAAGCATCCTATCTAGCCCTATATACCTTTGGTATTAACTGGGGGCAAAATTTTTGCGATCGAGTCATCCAAGATATGGTGAAATATTATGGCCAGCCAATCTTAAAAACGATCGCCTCAGAGTTTTTTGTGAATGTCCAAGAAGCTTGGGCAGTGCATGGATTGGGTAGACCATCGATCGATTTTAGTTTGGCCAATCAGGGGCTTTTGGTAGTAACGATCGCCAATTCTGGTATCGGTGGCAGTACAACTGTGGAACTTGATGCTACTTATCGTTCTTTTAGTCTAGAGGCTGGGTTTTTAGCCGGTTGGTTCTCTACCCTCACAGATAAAGATCTGAGGGCTTGCGCCAGCAATTGGAGTGATGCTTCGTCATTACAGTTTTTGGTCGGTGGTGCCGAGCACATCGAATCGATCGAACGCTCTCACCTACGAAAAGACATGCTGTCTGCCGAGCAACTGAGTTCTTTATAGGTTTACCGCGATCAACTCAACACCCAAACGAGTGATAAGCTAGAGACTCTGCCGCATCAGCTTGGAAGCATTCAATGAAAAAGCGCGTCAACCTGACCTTTCCCCGTCGGACTATTCAAATGCCCGTGGCCTATCGGTTGGCCAGAGACTTTAACGTGGCTGTCAATACCATTCGTGCCCAGGTGGCTCCCAACCAGATCGGTAAAATGATTGTGGAGTTATCTGGTGACATTGATGAACTAGAAGCCTCGATCGAATGGATGCGCTCTCAAGGAATTCAGGTAGGTTTGAGCAATCGAGAAATCTCGATCGACGAAAATGCTTGTGTAGACTGTGGACTCTGTACGGGGGTTTGTCCTACCGAGGCGCTGTATTTAGCCCCCGATACTTTCAAGCTGGGCTTTGCTCGATCGAAGTGTATTGTCTGTGAGCAGTGTATTCCGACTTGTCCGGTGAATGCCATTTCTACCAATCTTTGAATATCGCAAAAACCACTTGTTCTTCTCGCTGTAAGAGGAGTCAATTTCTAGATGTCTTCGGCTTCGCCGCCAACTACCACGTTTTTGATCCGCAGGGTGGGGCCACCGCAGCCCACCGCCAAGCCATTTTGGCCGCTTTTACCACAGCCGCCCGATTCATCCCAGAAAAAATCATCCCCAATGCCTTCTATATCGCCCAGGGTCTCGAAGGCATTCCCCGACAGCGTTACATCCCTTACTGGCTCGGCTAGCTGGCCATCGCGGATCATCCAGGCTTCGCCTGCTGTGAACACAAACATTTCACCGTTAGTCATGCCGCTCAGCCAATTTTTGGCATAGACTCCTTCTTTGATGCCTGCAAAGAGTTGGGGCACTGGGGTTTGACCGCGCCCAATCCAAGTATTAGTCATCCGCACGATCGGGGGAAAATGGTAGCTTAAGCAGCGGGCATTACCAGTGGGTGCTTCCTCTAGTTTGCCAGCGGTTTCGCGGGAATGGAGACGACCGACCAATATGCCATCTTTAATTAGTTGGGTAGTGGTAGCAGGGACACCTTCGTCATCATATTTATAGCTGCCCCGGTGCCCGATCGATGCCGCCCCATCAAAAATCTGTAAATCTTGACAACCAAAGCGCCGCCCCAGAGTCATCGATTCTAACAAGTCCGGATTTTCATAGACCATATCAGCTTCAGATAAATGGCCAAAAGCTTCATGGACAAACAGACCGGTCAAGATGGGATCGATTACCACTGTATAGGTGCCACCCTGAATTGGTGGTAAAGACAAAGCATCTACCGATCGCTGCGCCGCACTGCGCACTGGAATATCTAAATCCCCCAGATCTTCGTAGGCACTGCGGGAACCCACTGTTTCTCGCCCGGTTTGGACAGTTTCGCCACTGCGAGCGGTGGCGGCAAAACGCATTTCTAAATCGATCCAAGCTTGATCGACCATGGTGCCATCAGAAGTAGCCAACCAGCAGCGCTGGGCACTGTCGCTATAGCGCACAGAGGTGGCAATTATCCGGGGGTCTACCTGACGGAGAATTTCGTTGTAGCGATGACAGAGGTTTTTTTTGTCGAGCAGTAAAATCTGACGAGGATCACTACCAGCGAGAGGCAAGATGTAGGTATCTTGAATTGGTTGGATCTCGGCTAAGAGAGTTTCTTCGTCACCGACGATTTTGGCCGCCGAGATCGAGTCTTCAATGTGTTTAACTAGGTCATCTAGTCGATCGAAGCTGGCAAAACCCCAACCGCCTTTGTGACAAGCTCGCACATGACCCCCGATCGCTACGCTTTCGCTGAGGGTTTCTACTTTATCACCGCGCAGCAAAATATCAATGCCTTCTGCTTCTTCCAGCCGGATCGCCAGGTAGTCTACCTGGTGCCGATAACGCTTAATTAAATCCGTCAGCAGATTTTGAGCATCTTTACGAAGATCAAGCATGATGGAAATTTAGGTATTTGTTTGAGTATATTACAGAACCAGTGGGCTTACAGCATCACAGGAGTAATTGTCAATACAGCGCTCTGATATGCTAAAAAATATCTAGCCAACATGGTCAGGATTGAGTCTTCGTCGGTTCTGCTGGGTATAATTCAGATCTGAGTGCTATCAAACTACCAACACCATGAATCTCGACCCTGACAGCCAACCTTTAGAAATTGATTGGGAGCGCCTCAGTCAAATCTCCGATGACGATCGAGAATTTCAGTTAGAGTTACTTGATATGTTGGCGACAGATATTACTGAGCAGTTGGTGATGATCAAAAGCGCGATCGAACTCCAAGATGGCCAGCAGATCCAAGCTATTGGTCATTATCTGAAGGGGGCAACTGCCAATGTGGGGGTGAATTCCATGACTTCGATCGCTCGGCAATTAGAAGCAAGCGGGCATTCCCAGAACTTTAGCTTTGCAGTAAATTGTGTAACCGAATTGGCCATACAACAGCAGAAACTATTGGCCTATTTGGCAACAAAGGCAGAATGAACCCCAAAAAATAGGGTGGGCAGTGCCCACCCTACAAAGAACTTTCTACTAGGCTAGTTGATTTTTTCTGGAGCCTTACTAGCTTCTTTGGGTTTGTCGCTGGCCTTGGCTTCCGGTTTAGTGGATGCTGGCTTTTCGTTTTTAGTACCTTCGGGTTTAGCACTTGCTTTAGTGTCGGCGATCGCCACGTTATTGATCACCTTATAAGTACCATCGGCCTGAATTTGCCAGACATCATAACTGCCCAAGACATCGCCAGATTCGTCGATATCTACTGCACCACTAGCTCCTTGGTAATTAATTTTTTCGCCCGCTTTAAGCAGCTTCAAGCCTTCGCAGACATCGGAAACTTCCTTACCAGAACCAGTACCCCCCGATACTTCCCGAATCTTGCTTTGAATACCTTCGCCAGTATTGGTTTTAGCTGCTTCTGCCGCCAACATCAGTAGGTTCGCAGCATCCCAAGATTGAGCTAGATAAGGAGTAAAAGGCTTATTAGTGGTTTTCCAAGCAGCCTCAAAGTCTTTGTAAGCAGTGCCTTTGGCTCCAGGCACAGTACCCATCGCACCTTCCAAAATCGACTTACCTTCAGTGGTTTTAGCCACTTGTTTGGGGAAAGAATCAGAGTAGCCAGCGTCGGGCATTAAAATCTGTACGCCTTTGAGCAAGCCTTGGGTGTAAGCAGCCTTCAGTACTAATGGCCCGGTTTCATCGGGGTAAACGATCGCCGCTAAACCTTGAGGTTGACCAGCCATTGCCGCTTTTACTTCGGTATCAAAGGTGGTACCTCGTCCATCGTAGTGAACCAGGTTGTTTTCATTGGTAATGGTGCCACCCAATTTTTTGAAGGCTTTGATAAATTCTGCTTCAAAGGCGGTGCCATAGTCGTTTTTAATCGAAATTACGGCAACTTTTTTCAGACCTTTATCGAAAGCGACCTTGGCTAAAGCTGGAGCCTGATGCACATCCGAAGGAGCGGTGCGTGCCCAGTATCCCTGGAACTGACCTTGTTTGGCCGATTCGGTAAACTTGGGGCTAGTACTGCCAGGAGAAACTAGCATTACTTTGTTTTTGGTGGCGATCGAAGAAGCTGCGCTCGAAACACTGCTACCAAAAGAACCGACTACGCCAGCAACTTTATCTACGGTAGCCAGTTTAGTCATCGCTGCTGTGGCAGGTTCTGGTTTGCTTTGATCGTCTTCGGAAGTTACGGTGACGGGCTTACCGTTGACTCCGCCACACTCATTGGCTTTCTTGACAGCCAATTTCACTGCATCAGGTAAGGGTGCGGCGATCGAGGCTACATCTCCGGTAGCTGAAAGCAAGGTACCTAATTTCAGACCCTCACTACTGGCAGCGGCTGGGGTGGAGGTTCCAGAAGGACTTGCCCCTGGAGAGGTTGTTGCGGTCGGATTTTTTTCTTCACAGCCGGTCAATAGACCGGTACAGGCGGTGCTTAGAGCCAAACAGATGGCGATTGTAGATTTTTTCATGGAAATTGAAACTCCTCATCACTGGATTATTTTCGACTCTTGGTCGAAATCTAGCCCAATTGTAGCGCGAAGCACCGGTACTGCGAGGAGATTGGATTACTCGTTCGATCGCTTTAGTGAGGAGCTAACCCGGGGGCTTTTGGGTAATAAATCAATTTCGTCCATAGGCTTCACATCTAAATAGGGCAAGAAAGCATCTTTTTCTTGACGGCTGAAGCGCTTGGGTTTGAGGGATTCTTTATCTACAAACATGGTGCGTTGGTAGCCTTCAGCCACCAAAACCTGATCTCGGATGCTTTTTGTACTAGAGGCTGAATTATAAAAGTTGAAGCGCATAACAGCAGAAGCATAACCCAATGCTGAAAGCCACGTTTCTACCCAAACTCGATCGGTTAAAAACAATGGGGTTTTGTAACAAATGGTGGTGTTGGCTAATGCTGGTAGGGAGCCTTGACTAATTAAAGTACTCAGGGGTAAACCCACGGCATCTAACAGTTTGAAGCGGCCAATTTCCATCCAGGTATTGTAAACAGCGTTATTAACTTGGCCTAATGAATCGATTTGATAGGAGTAGATGTCTAAATCAAAGGTGATTTTTTTCATGATAAAAACCTGTGAGAGGAGTAAGTCACTTACGAGTGACAATTATACTTAATCTATCATAGTCACCACTAAGTGACAAGACTTTAAATTACATTGTCACTTATTAGTGACAATGTAATTTGAGATGTTTACGTTAGAATGGTCACTTGACGGTGACTAAGCGAGAAAATGCTATGGCGCGAGATAGAGAAGAAACTAAAATACGGATTGTAGCCGCAGTAGGCAAACAGTTAGCCAAAGCAGGTTTTAGAGATTTGGGGGTAAATTCGATCGCCAGGGAAGCGGGAGTAGACAAAGTCTTAATATATCGATACTTTGGAGGTCTTTCCGAGCTGCTACATGCCTATAGTAAGGAGGGTGATTATTGGCCTACCTCTGCTGAGTTAATTGGCGATCCTAACACAGTTCAAGCTGACTCTGCCGCCGATTGGCTGGTTTATATCTTGACAAAGGTACAAATAGCGATCCGACAACGCCCGATTACGTTAGAAATTCTGCGCTGGGAAATTGTCGATCACAATGACCTAACCCACGAACTTGCTGCTATTCGATCAAGAGTGGCTTTTGAATGCCTCGCATTTATCAATCAAAGACATCCATTTCCAGCCGAGCTAGATGTGGTGGCTTTAGCTAGTATCTTATTATCGGCAGTAATCTATATCATATTGCGGACTGAAGCCAACCCTAATTACTTAGGAATAGACTTTAGTACTTCCTGCGGGCAAGATCGAATAAACACCATGGTGGTATCTATGATTTATCAAGCCACTGGTGAGCGCTAAATCGTAAATTAAAATCTGAAGAGGAGCTTTCATGGTTTGGAATCAAAGATGTTATCCGTATATTCGACACTATTAAATCTCTAGGTTTTTATGGCATCGTTGGGATCTAGATCGGCATCAGCAGGCAGAGCAATCAGCTCATCCCGTAGTCTGGCCACGATCGTACCGTTATCAATATCCTTCAAGATCTCCCGCATAATGGTGTTGGCACCCAAGCGCCCCCAGGTGCTGCCCTTAGCCAAATAAACCTGGGCGGCTTTACCCACCGCATAGGCTCCATAGCCCGCGATCGCCCCCTGCAAAATGCCACCAGCTAAATAACCGGGCACTGCCGCCAGACTAAAATGGGCAATATCTAACAAATTATCGCCTCGACCCACCCCAAACACCAAAGCAGTAATTATTTCACCAATCAGTAAACTAGCACCACTAAACAACACCCCCACGATCGGTTTACTGGTTTGATAGCTAGTAATGGGTAAGTTATATAGTTTGGCCAAAGAGCGCACCATCACTAAATCAATAAAAATTCCTACAATCACATCAAAAAAGACGATCGGGTTGAGGGCGATCGCCAGGGCTTTGTATTGAGCAAAGCGCCAAACGAGCTGCTGAGATTCTGCGGTCATCGCCATCAGAGTAGTTTCGGCTAAATGATTTTCGGTGAAGCGAGCTTGGACTAAAGCGTTGATTGCTAACAGCGAAGAACCTTCGGTGGCTAAAAGGCTAAGAATTTTATTTTTGAGTGGCTCTACCTGGGGTGCAGGTTTTTCCCAAGTGTTTTTGCTAGTGCCATCAGGATACTCAGTACGTATCTGTATTGCCGCCGGATCAGCAGCCACCATCACCACTTCGTCTGTGGAAAGGAGGCGGTGTAGCATTTCACTAGTCGCGGTAGCCGTGACCGATGCAGCAGGTTCTGGTGGTTCTTCGCCGAGTTTTTGCAGTTGAGTATAAATAGTCTGGCGTTCTTGTTCTGGATAGAGATCCGATTTATTAAAAACCAGCACCAGGGGTTTTTGGGCGGTGCGCAGTTCACAGAGCGCCTGGTATTCTAGCTTGGTGATATCTCCAGCAATGATGAACAAAATCAGGTCAGCTTTACGGGCAATTTCTTGAGCCATTTGGCCACGAATTTCGCCGTTGATTTCATCTAGTCCGGGGGTATCAATCAATTCAATTTGAGTATCAGAATTGGGCTGCCAGCGCACCGATCGAGGAAACTTGGTCACGCCATTTAATGGGCCAACATCTAAGACTGGTTCACCAATTAGGGCATTGAGCACTGCCGATTTGCCGCGACTGACCAAACCAAAGGCCGCAATGCAATAAATACCCCGATCGAGCTTATCCAGGGTGGCATTTAACTGGGCGATATCGGCTTGGCTACCAGTTGGAGTCAAGGTTTGGTAGCGCGAGAGACTATTGCGTAAGCTGGCGCGGGCAAGATCGAAGCGATTTTCTTCCAGCGAGGGCTTGGCAGTTGATGGATCAGGGGGGCTGATAGGTGCTAGAACCGTGGTTGGCTCAATTGGTAACTCTACTACCTGATCTGAATTTTGGGTGGTAGGGTCAATGACAGTATTTGCTGTCGGGGGTTCAATAGCAAGATTTTGGTTCTCTAGATCGGTCACGGCGACAGCATCCTTGAAGATCACGTTTTCGTCAGTCTAACAGTCTTTTGCCAGATTGCAGCGCTCTGTTTGCCAGGAGCAGTTGGTTTCCTGCTGCTGGCCTAACGACGCTGGCAGGACTCTCATGGTAAACTTTCATTACATATTTTAGTCGCTTTTTTGACACTTTCCTGGCACTTTGCGGCGGGTAGACATCTCGCAGGTTTAAAAAGTTGAAAGATTATTGGTTTCTCAATGCAGCGATCGCCCTGGGCATGGGCAGCGTCTTGGGACTGTTGATCAATCCCTGGGCTACTCCAGCGATCGGCTGTGCTTGTGCCCTGACCAGTGTGGCTAGTTTTTGGGCGGTAAAACGGATTGAAAAACGCCGCCTCGATCGCAGCGGCAAGTCTTTGCAGGCCAAAATTCACCACCTAAATACCCGCGCCCAGACGTTGCAACAAAATGTCTTGGTCGCCGAAGATCAGCGGAATCGTCTGCAATTAGAAATTGCTAGCCACCAAAATCAGGTGATGGCCTTAGAAGCCGCTCGCAAGCGGATTACTGGTGAGACAGAGACTATCGAAGCCCAGTTACTAGCATTGCAGTCGGAAAAAGAGTTATTGACAGCCAGTATTGACTATCCCCAAATTGCCGCTACCAAAGCAGTTAATAGCCTAGAGCAAAACAATCGCACCAAAGATCGTTTAGCAGCCCAGCAAGAATCGCTAGCTACTTTAGCTGCCGAAATTGCCGAGCGATCGATGGAGCACCACCAATTAACCCGGGCAGTAACCGAAGTCCAAGCCGATCGAGATGCCATCCTGGCAGAACAAGCAGCATTGCAGCTCCATCTGACTGATTTGCATGGTCAAGAACAGCAGTTGGAACAGTCGCTGCAACATTTACAAACTCAGGTGACCCAGCAGTCTATTTTGCAAACTCAAGTAGCCGAGTTGCACCAAGAGCGCGAGCAACTGCAAGAGTCGATCGATTGGCTGCGTACCGATCGCGATCAAATTATTGGTCAGTCTCAGTCTCAGCTTCAGGAGCTATTAGAAAAAGAACAAACTCTCCAGCGATCGGTGAAGGAATTACAGCAAGAAGCCGTGAAGTTTGAGCAAACTCAAGAGCGGGTTGATACTCTCTACAAGGAATGGCAGCAACTAGAAGATTCTATGGCTCAACTGACGATCGACAAAGCTGCCAAAGAAACCGAAGTAGCGGCAATTGAACCAACGGTTAAAATCTTGGAACAATCGCGGGAACAGTTGATGGCGGAAGTCGCTGAACTAAGAAGCCAAAAAGAACGTTTAGAGCGATCTACTGAGTCAGTAATACTAGTTCCCGAACCGCTGTTTCCAGATCTTGCTACTACCCCTTGGCAAGAGCGGTTTGAGGATGAAAATATTCGAGCGGTGTTTGAGCATTTGCATGAATATGGTTCGCTGACAGAGGCAGAGCTAACCCAAATGCTAGAGGGAAATCCTCGCAAGGCGCGGCAGTTTGCTTTGAAGTTCGATGAGTATTTAATGCAGGTACCTTTTGCGGCGCGGGTGGAAGTGGGTGCGGCTGGGAAGCGTTATGTGCGAAATTGAGCTGATGTCTGGACAGGTTGCTTGTGCGATCGGGTTGGGGAGTAATTTGGGTGACAGTCGAAGTTTGTTAGATTTATCGATCGAGTCACTCCAAGCTCATCCTCACGTTCAAGTAACTGGGGTGGCTAGCTATTATTCTACTAAGCCGGTTGGGCCACCCCAGCCAGACTATTTAAACAGTGCAGTAACTATCACTACTGATTTGAATCCTTGGGATTTGTTGGTAGTGTTGCAAAGTATTGAAAACTGTAGTGGTCGTGAGCGACAGATGCGTTGGGGGGCGCGGACTTT
>JANNEH010000329.1:0-16694 GCA_031378405.1 Synechococcales cyanobacterium OTE_75_metabat_409 | reverse complement strand
GGGGTAGCAAAGAACTGGGCGATCGAGTAAATCGAAAACAGCAAACTGGTTTCAAATTCGTTGAGATGAAACTGTTTCCCATAAATGTAGATGGTGGGAATCAAAATCGTAAAGCTCAGGGCATTAATAAAATTAATGAGGGCAACGATCCAAAAGGTAGAGCGCATGGGGTAGACAGATTCAGAGAGACTTAGCCAGAATAACGCAATTCTGAGGATCAACTGGCCAAATGCTGCTTAAAACCACTGGCCACCGCGATAACGGCTATGAGGAAACAAAATACGGATTAGGCTGTGGGTTGCTAAAAACATGGCCACACTAGCGATCGCATATTGCAACAGCAACCACTGCATCGGTAACACATTGGTATTGATCCCCGGCAATTGATTGACCTTCAGCAGCACAGCCAAGATCCCACCTTCTCCTAAAGCGCCCACAAATTGCAGCAGCCCTGGCCAATCACTATCCCAGCGCAGCTTTTGAATTTGCTGAGCGGCCACATCACAAAGAGCACCACAGATGCCCATGTAGAGCAGTAAATATAAATAAGACAAACTCTTCGGCGAAAACAAACCCAACGCAAATGGCGATGACACCAACAGCCCAACGGTAGGCAGCAAGAACAAACGCATTTGCCAACGACCGAAGAGTGTAGGAGTCATATATTACCTATCTACCGAACCCATAATGATATCAATACTACCTAAAATAGTTACTAAATCAGCGATTTTCATCCCCTTTAGTAGGTGCGGCAAAATTTGCAGATTATTAAAATCTGCGGCTCTAATTTTCCAGCGCCAAGGAAAAACGTTGTCTTCACCAATAATGTAGACACCTACTTCACCCTTGCCACTTTCTACCCGCACATAGTGCTCACCCTTAGGAATTTTAAAAGTAGGGGCAATTTTTTTGCTGACATATTGGTAATCAAGACCATCCCATTCTGATTTTGGGCCAGCAGCTAGACGCTTGGCTTCCAGGTTTTCGTAAGGGCCACCGGGTAGACCGGTAATCGCCTGCCGAATAATTTTCACCGACTCCCGCATCTCCTTCATCCGCACCACATAGCGGGCAAAGCAGTCCCCGCCGGTTTCCCAAGCTACTTCCCAATCGAAGTCGTCGTAGCACTCATAGCTATCTACCTTGCGCAGATCCCAGTTTACCCCAGAGGCGCGCAGCATTGGCCCGGAAAGCCCCCAGTTAATTGCTTCTTCCCGTCCGATCGTGCCGATTCCTTCTACCCGTTTGCGGAAAATGGGGTTGTTGGTAATTAATTTTTCGTATTCATCGACTTTTGGCTCAAAGTAATCACAAAAATCTAGACATTTATCGATCCAGCCATAGGGCAAATCCACCGCTACCCCACCAATGCGGAAATAGTTGTTGTTGACCATCCGGTAACCAGTCGCTGCTTCCCACAAGTCATAGATCATCTCCCGTTCCCGAAAGATATAAAAGAAAGGAGTTTGGGCACCTACATCGGCCATAAATGGGCCAAGCCAGAGTAAATGGTTGGCAATCCGGTTCAGCTCTAGCATGATCACCCGGATGTAGCTGGCGCGTTTTGGTACCGGGATACCAGCGAGTTTTTCGGGAGCATTGACCGTAATCGCTTCGTTAAACATCCCAGCCGCATAGTCCCAGCGGCTCACATAGGGCACATACATAATATTGGTGCGACTTTCGGCAATTTTTTCCATGCCCCGATGGAGATAGCCAATTACCGGCTCGCAATCTACTACATCTTCACCATCCAAGGTGACAATGAGCCGCAATACCCCGTGCATCGAAGGGTGGTGCGGACCCATGTTGAGCACCATTGGCTCGACTCTAGTTTCTAGCTTAGTCATGGATTTTATTTATGGGAGAGGATCGCTGGGGACTAGCCCTTCGATATTATAGGGCGCATTGCCATTTGTGGGGCGGATTTCAGAGTAAAAATTAGGAACTAAAAGTATGTAGGAGCCGCCAATCCATATTTTAAGCTAAAATACCTGGCAACAATCTGCTGTCTCTACCATGCTCGATCTACTTGCTTCTGGTGTTGCCAATGACTGGCTGCAAACTAACCAAATTTTGCCCGCCAAATATGACCCAATACCTTTGGTAAGTACCTGGCAGGGCTTGCCCCTATTAAATCCACCCTTGGCTGCTGATCCCCAATTACAAAAATCGATCGAGCAATATCTCACCACCCTCAAAGCCATGGGGTTAAATCCGGAGCAGCAAGGAATTTGGCTCCAGACTGATAGCACCCAACTAGTCAACCACCAAGCCGGAATTCCGCTGCCAGCAGCTTCTTTAACCAAAAGCGCCACGACTCTAGCGGCCCTCGCCACTTGGGGTTTTGAGAAGCGTTTTGATACCAATATCGCCATGACCGGTACCATCCAAGGCGATACTTTGGCCGGAGACCTTATTATCCAAGGGGCTGGTGATCCATTATTTGTGTGGGAAGATGCCCAGGCATTGGCGCATACCCTAAACCAGATGGGCATTCAGCAAATCAGTGGCAACCTGCAAATAGTCGGAGATTTTGCCATGAACTATCAACGCGATCCTCAAAAGGCCGGAAATTTACTAAAACAGGGACTCAGTGGTGCCACCTTAGCTCAGAGCCTGAGTGCAGAGCAACTCAAAGATGTAAATGTCATTCAATCTCAAAGCGCCAAACTCGCCAGTTTAGGCAAGTTTCAAGTCAAAGTGGCTGGATCAGTCTTGGTGACTCCAGTTATCCCCTCCGAGGCTCGTCCAATGATTCGTCATCGATCTTTGCCCCTGCTGGACATTATTCGCGAAATGAATATTTACAGTAATAACGAAATTGCTCAAACCATAGCAGACAGTGTAGGTGGTCATGATAATGTGATGCAGATCACGGCCAAATCTGCCGGATTTGCTCCGGGAGAAATTCAATTGATCAATGGCTCAGGGCTTGGGGTACAGAATCAAATCGCCCCTCATGCCGTCAGCCAAATTTTTCGGGCAATTCACCGTCTGGCTCGCCAGCAGCAGCTCACTGTTGCTGACCTATTTCCGTCTGCTGGCACCGATCACAAGGGCAGTATGCTCGATCGAAAAATGCCTTTGGGCACCACAGTCAAAACCGGAACCCTCAATGAAGTCAGTGCTTTAACTGGCGCACTGCCAACCCGCGATCGAGGGTTAGTATGGTTTACAATTATCAATCGTGGCACCCAAATTGCCCAGTTACGCCAGCAGCAAGATCTCTTGTTACAAACTTTGCTGACCCAGTGGGGACAACCAGCCGATATGCCCTGGGGAATTGTTCGCCACAATATGACTCCACCATATTTGGGAGATCCAGAGCGGAATGAGATTGTCTTAAAGACACAATCAAAGTAGTATGCGGACAACCTTCAAATTCATCTAATTTGTTAGCTAAGCTTGCAGCAGCCCCTTGCCGAACTTAATATCAAACTTAATATCGGGATATCATCACCAGCTATGACCTCGCTCAATGCCTCAGCCAGTATTGATGAACTGAATCAACGAGCTTTAGCCACTCTTGCTCGATCGATTACCGTTTCTCAAGGACGTTTTGCCCTGATGTTGGTGCGCTGTAGCTACACCGCACTCCGCCATCGGTTAGCCCATCAGCTCAAGGCTACTTGCCCGGTGCAAATTCAAGAACTGACTTTGCCTCGCACTCTTGGCAACCTATGGCAACCTTTGGCCAACGCCACTGCTCATCAAAAGCAGCGAGCGTTGATGGTATATGGGCTAGAAGACGTGGAAAACTTGGCTGCGTTGCTGGAAAATTTAGAAGCAGACCAAGGCGAGCTAACTGGGCGTTGTCAGATGCCAGTCGTACTGTGGCTGACCGAAGAATCTTTGAGTATGTTGGTGAAGCTGGCACCAGGGTTTTATGCCAGCACTATTACGGCGATTACTCTGCGGGCTAGTCTCACTGAATTAGATGTCCTCTGGCGCGAGTCTTCTGATCAACTGTTTGGGGAACTGCTCCAGCGCGGGGTAGAAAATTTTATTTCTAACGAAGAAGTAGGCTTTTGTGAGCAAGCCAAAGTGCGCCGTGAGCTGCAAGCAGCTACTCGGGATCTGAAAAATGCTGGTTCTGTACCTCCGGCCTTGGCTGCTACTTGGCAATTTATGCTGGGTCGCGACGAAGATGGGCGCAAAAACATGGGTGAGGCCCTGGTGCGCTATCAAAAAAGCCTGAATATCTGGGAGCAGATCCAAAATCAGACTGAAAGCGGTGAGCTGCAATCTTTTACCATCAGTAGCCTGGAAGCGCGCTGGGCTTTGGTAAAGCTGCATATGGGGCAATGTTACTATCAACAGTCGCTGCTAGCTGGTTCAGTCGGGCATCCCAACCTGCAACTGGCCAAGGATACTTTTTTGACTGTCGTGCGAATTTTTGCCCGTCAGCAACGGTTTGAACTGTGCTGGCAAGTAATGACCCTAGCGGGCAAGACTCTCTGCGCTCTCGGACAGTGGTTAGAGTTGGAAAATATCGCCAATGCGGTGCTCAGTGAAGAAGGTGTCGAAGATCTGCCCCTGAATCAGGCACAAGCCTACGGATTTTTGGCGGAAGTTGCCCTGCACTACAGCGATTTTGAGCGGGCGCTAGAACAGGCTCATTTGGCACTAGAACTGACTCAATCAGCTATTGATCCAGGGAAATCGCTGGATCAATCTCCAGACAACACTGTTGGGATCGCTCGCTATTTACTACAAATTGCCAAAGTAGAAGCCAGAGCCAGGAATTTTGGCAGTGCCCTAGAAAGACTAGAAAAAGCTCAAGCGATGGTTTCGATCGAGTCTGACCTCCAGCTTTACCTCGATATTAAGCAAGAACTACGTCTGCTGTATTATCATACTGGCCAATTCTGGGAGTCTTTTCAAATCAAGCAACAACAGCAAATTTTGCGCTATCAAAAAGGTCTCTCGGCTTTTGTGGGCAACGCTGCGGCTCAAGATAAATTCACGGAAGTCTCGACTATTGGCCGTGAGGAAGACGTAGCAATCTTAGTCGATCGATTGAGTAGCAATCAACAACTAGTGATTTTACACAGTGAAAGTGGTATCGGCAAAAGCTCCTTATTGCAATGTGGGGTAATCCCTGTCCTGCAACAAAGCAGGATCGATGACCGGCGGGTAGCGGTAGCGCTCCAGCAAAACTATGGTGACTGGCGAACAATGTTGCTAGAGAGCCTCTTACAAGCCAGTGGCAGACCGGTAATTCCCGGTGTGGCCACGGTCGATGCACTGCAACAAGAACTGGCAACTAATATTCAGGGCAACCTCTGTACGGTGTTGGTGTTCGATCGTTTTGAAGAGTTTTTTATCGCCGTAGCCGATGTAGTTGCCAGACAAGAATTCTTTCTGTTTTTCCGGGACTGTCTGACTGTCCCGCAGATCAAAATCTGTTTGGCCATGCGCCAAGAAAATCTCCACCAGCTTTTGGAGTTTGAGAGGTTTGTAGATTTGAGTGTAATTGGGAACAATATTTTGGATCGGCAATGGCGCTACCAACTGCGAAACCTGAGCTTAGAACAAGCCCGCATTACAATCGATCGAGTTACTGGCAACTGTCGCTATTATTTAGAACCAGCCCTGGCTCAACAATTGGTTCAGGATCTAGCCAATGGTCATGGTGAAATATCTCCTTTGCAGTTGCAGGTAGTCGGTGCCCAGCTTCAGGCTGAAAATGTCCGTACCATGGCTCAATATCTGCAACTAAGCCTACAACCCCAACAGTTTTTAATGGAAAGAGCTTTGGATGAAGCGATCCGGGACTGTGGCCGGGAGAACCAAACTGCGGTGATCAATCTGCTGTATCTGTTAACTGACACTCAAAATTCTCGGCCAGAGCGCTATTTTTCCCAGCTTTTACCGGCTACTCGCGATTTATCGGCTCGTGCCCACAAAAGTAGTCTGCCCCATCAAAATAATCACTATGCTCAGTTACTACTACTCCTAAATATTTTGGTAGGATCTGGTTTGGTCGCTTGTACCAAAGGTGAGCCAGAAAATCGCTATCAGCTCATTCATGATAGTTTGATGGACAAAATCCAGGCCAAATATGGTAGTGGTTTGGTGCTGGAAAATCGATCAACTGCTCCGAATTTACGAAAATTGCAGTTGATCACTCGGCAAACTTGGCAAAATTTGCTGGTGGCGATCCAACCGTTGACCCATAATCTTCTTTTGCGGCTACGTGGCTTGCGAGGCAATGCCAGTAACGCAGATCGGTACACTCTCACCGGGAAAAAATCTTAAAAAATGGCTGAAGTTCGCCTCGTAGAAGTGAGTCGCCGCTTTCAACAGCAGCTAGCGATCGATCGGGTTTCTTTCCAGATTCCTGATGGGGAGTTTTGGGTGCTAGTAGGTGGTTCCGGCTGTGGGAAATCCACAATTTTAAGAGGCATTGCTGGGCTAGAAAATTTTAGCAGTGGCCAAGTTTATATCGGCGATCGACTGGTAAATGATCTGCCTGCGCGCGATCGAGATGTAGCGATGGTGTTTCAAAACTATGCTCTCTATCCCCACATGACCGTAGCCGAAAATTTGGCCTTTGGCTTGAAAATGCGCCAAGTTAAGCCCGATCTAATACGGGAAAAAGTTGCCAATGCGGCTGGGATGTTGGGCATTAGCCATTTACTTAACCGCTTACCTCGTCAACTCTCTGGCGGTCAGCAACAGCGAGTGGCTCTGGGGCGGGCGATTGTTCGTAATCCTCAAGTATTTCTGCTCGATGAACCACTTTCTAACTTAGATGCCCAGTTGCGAGATGAAACCCGCGCGGAGTTGAAGCAATTACACCAACGAGTAGGAATTACAACTATTTATGTGACTCATGACCAGCTCGAAGCCATGACTTTGGCCGACAAAATCGTGGTGTTAGGAGATGGCCGGGTACAACAAATCGGTACTCCCACAGAAATTTACGATCGACCAAGTAATCGTTTAGTGGCAAGCTTTATGGGCAATCCACCCATGAATATTTGGCCGGGAGTTTACCAAGCTGGTGGGTGGCAAATGGGTGATCAGTTGTTGCCTGAGGCTGATAGCAATCAGGTGAGGAAAGATTGTGATTTGGGGCTGCGCCCCGAGAAGATTTCTTTACAGCCAATGCCAGCAGCGGTTTCGCTGTTGGTGGAAGTGCTGGTAGTGGAACCATTGGGTCGCGAGACGTTGGTAAAGACCCAAGTTTGTGGTAGTAATGTTTCCCTAGATTTAATTGCTCCGGCGGGCTGGAGCGGCGGCAGCGGATTCCGTTTCCCGGTGTATTTCTATTGGCAGGATGTTTATTTTTTTGACCCGATTACTGGCGATCGGCTCACAGTAGAGAATTAATGTTGAAACCACGACAGCTACATCCTTGGAATTTAACAGGTTAACTTGGCTCTTCTAGTTTGCTAAACCTTACTCGGTCAGCCTGGTTGTCTCTAATAACAATCCCGACTATTTGCTTCAGATCAGCAATGTCTAGTCTCAATAAATCCAGGTTTCTAAATGTACTGGCCTGTAACTGAAGAACCTCTGCTACAACTTCTTGGGCTGCTGCGGCTGTACGCTGGGAGATGGCTGATATATCTAGAGCAGTAGCCATTGCATCAGTGTTATAACTCAGAGTTTCTCTGATTGATTCCATGCTTTGAGCTTGGCTTTCTGCCGTTGCTCTCAAACTGGTAAAGCCTTCAAGTATAGCCCGTCCTTGGCTTTCTGCCGTTGCTCTCAAACTAGAAAAGCCTTCAGCCATCACCCGTTCTTGGCTTTCTGCCGTTGCTCTTAATTCCCTAATAGCTTCAGTGTTACTGGCTGTGGCTACTGCCAAGTTTCGTACTAATGTTCTCAGCTCATCATCGGTCATGATGATATCCTTCGGTTATGTTTTCGGTTTGATTCTGAGGTTCCCTCAGATTACGCAAAGCGCTTCTGGTGAGGGCTATTTCGATTATAATTCTCAAAGCATTTTTTTAGGTGTCCCAGTTCTGCATGAACTGGGGACATAATCATATCCCCATGAAATGTTCGATTCCCATCAGTCCTGCTATCTATGTACAATGTGGAAAGCGAATTATTTTAACTGCCCTCTACATGGATGCCTTCACTCCCAATCCACCAGCCTGGACAGAAACCGCCACTCACGCTCATACTTTTGCCTGTCCGCAATGTGGTGCTAGCGAAAAAGCCGCTCAGCATGTATGGGTAAACCGCTTTGCTCCAGTCTCCACCGAAGAACGTCGCCGCAAGTGGCAAGAGTTTTATCAATGTAGCTGCTCAAAAGTTTGGTGGGGCTGGAGTAACGATCGACCACCCAATGAGTTTGCTGATCGCCAAAAACCGGGCGAAGATGATCAAGATATTTTTTTGGGCTATTTTTAGGAATTAGTTATGCAGTGGGAAGAAATAGTTGGGAGTTGGGTATACATGCCCAGATCACCGCGAGCGATCGTCCATTTTTTAGGGGGAGCCTTTGTGGCCACTGCGCCGCAAATTACCTATCGGTTGTTGTTAGAAGATTTGGCTCAACAGGGCTATGGAGTTATTGCCACACCGTTTTTTAACACTTTCGATCACTATGCCATTACTGATGAAGTCTACCGCAGCTTAGAGCGGGTGCTAGCTCGGTTACCTCGATCGATCAATGGTCTACCAATCTATGGGGTTGGTCACAGCATGGGTTGCAAGGTGCATTTGTTGCTTTGTAGTCAATACGATGTGCGCCGTGCCGGGAATATTTTTATTGCTTTCAACAATTTTTCCGCCCGAGATTCGGTGCCCTTGTTGAATCAGATGCCCAGTGAGTTTGGGGTAGAGTTCTCCCCTAACCCAGATCAAACTTTAGATTTAATCGATCGAAATTACAATGTGCGCCGCAATCTCATTGTGAAGTTTCGCGATGACAATATCGATCAATCTTACACTTTAGAGAAATTGCTCAAGCCCTTGTTTCCGGGTATGGTCACACTTCAAGCCATGAATGGCAATCATCTTACGCCCTTGGGTCAAGATGTGCAGTGGCAGGTGGGTTCTATGTTTACACCTTTGGATGCGATCGGGCAGTGGTTTAAACAAGAAATTTACCGCGATCTGAATAATCTTAAACGCGAGATGCAGCGCTGGTTAGCTCCCAGCCTACTTTAACGTTTACGAGTTTTTAGTAAATCTTTGCGTTTTTGCAGCAAAATAGTGATGCTCAAATAAACCGCACTGTGTAACAACAACATCCCCCAATTTAGACCTAAGTTTTGCCAAGTCGTATCATAGACAGGCGAAGGATTCATAAACTTACTCCAATCTACGCCCTCCTCATTTTTACCCGTAGGAGTCAAAATGTTTAGATCTACCAACGTTCCATAAGCCCCGATCGACCAACGACTAATAGTCAACCAAGAAATAACTTGGCCGATCGCTACTTTATCGATCGTAAAAAGTACCCCGGCAAAAATAATTTGGGGCAGCAACAATAAAGGCAAAGCACTATTCGCCTGAGAACTATTTTTCACACTGGCTGATACCATCAAACCCAAACACAACGCGGCCAAAACCGTCAGAAAAGTAGTGATCGGCATCCCAATATACCAATTGATCGGAGACAACTCCCGAATCGGTTCTGGAGCATGGAAGCAAAATAGCACCACGGCACTAATCAAAATAGTTTGCACCAAAGACAACGTGCCCAAGGTTAATACCTTAGAGCCAATATAAGCAAAAAGCCGTAAGCTTACCAACCGCTCCCGCAAATAAATCATTGATTCTTTAATAATTTCTTGTAAAGAAGTGGCCAGACCCACCCAAATAGCCGCACAAGTAAAAACAAATAGAATTTTAAGAGCCATCGCGGCTCGATTTGGATCAGGAGAACCCACAAAGGGGTCAAGTAATGGATTAGTTGCTGGGTTAAAAGCCTTACTAGTGTTTTGTAAAGTATCTTTGGTGGCCAAAAACTCTAGCAAAATTCCGATCGGCGCAGTCAACAGAGACAGACCCAAATAAACCGGATCGCGACGAATTAGCTGTACATAGCGCTGGGTGAGAAGCTGCAATTGCTGGAACAAAGATTGCTTCGCCGATTCTGGCGGCGGCAGCACCACTGGTTGGCTAGGCAGAAGCTGACTCTGACTTTTGGTGGGCAAACTGAGCCGATCACTTACATAGGTTTGGCGGTATTCCGAAGTTTGGAATTTGCTGGCAATATCCATGCAAGCTTCTTGAGTTTCTAGCTCAATGTAAATATCTGCAAAGTCCTCACTCGCCAACTGGAAAAAGTCCTTAGCTGCCGCTGGTGGGCCAAAATAGCAGAGATTACCACCTAGCCCCATAAAGGCCACCCGATCGCAAAGGTTGATATTGCTAGTCGCATGAGTCACTAGCACTACCGTGCGCCCTTCGTTGGCCAGCTTGCGCAGGAGCTGCATCATTTTTTTATCCAGCCCTGGATCTAACCCCGAAGTTGGCTCATCCAGGAAAAATAGCTTCGGATCAGCCAACAGCTCCACCCCAATACTCACTCGTTTGAGCTGTCCGCCGCTGAGATCTTTGACTAAGTTGTGTTGGCGTGGCTCTAGCTCAATTTGTTGCAGAGTTTTCTGCACCAGCTCGGCAATGTCAATATCTGGCGGTAGTCGCAGCTTGGCCGCATAATATAGCACCTCGCGTACTGTGAGGTTGCGGTGGACAATATCACTTTGGGGCACATAGCCAATTAGGTTGCGATAAATATTAAAGTTATTGCTTAAATCTTCCCCATTCAAATAAACCGTGCCACTAGTGGGCGGTTCAATTCCCAATAAAGTACGCATCAGGGTCGATTTACCAGCACCACTACCCCCCACTAAAGCCACAAATTGCCCCGGCTCGATCGCCAAGGTCACATTGTTGAGTAAACAAAGACCTTGCTTGTTTTTTAAGCGCACCACCTTGGTGATTTGATCCACATCCAGGCGAATATTTTCACCCCGATCGGCCAGGGTCAAGTAATCGCTTTGCAAAACAAAAACATAAGGCCCAATCTGTAATACAGCTCCGGGCAACAGAGTTGCTGTTTTTTCTACTTTCTGTCGATCAACAAATACCCCATTGGGGCTGTAGTTGTGCAGCGTATATTTATTTTGGGTGTCTCGTTCGATCGAAGCATGATGGCGAGATACGGTGGGAACATCTAAGTTGAAATCATTTTCGGCACCCCGCCCGATCGTCACCGGGCGTTGGGTCGTCACCGGTACAGTGGTTATTTCTGGTGCTACACCCACCCGCACCTGAGACGGATCAATAAAAATCAGTGTGACGTAGTTTTGCGGATTTTGGCCAATCCGCAACTCATCATAAGATTCCAGGCGATACCCATCCTGGGGGGAGATCAGGCAATTATTGATAAAAAGCCGGTTGCTGCTAGGAGACTGACCGTCGCCATCGTAGATATAATATTCACCTCCTATTCGCCGCAGTACCGCTTGGTAACGACTGACCAACCCCCATTCAATAGGCACCTTGAGACCGATCGGCTCAGGATACTGTGGTTCTCGCCCCAGATGATGCTCCGCTTCACTGAGATCGAAAGCTAAAACATTTCCCTGAGAATGCAGTTCAATCCGGGGAGTAGTACCGAAAACAGTCCGGCTAGCACTAGAAGAAACCATAAGATATCAAAATTTTCAGTACCACGAACTTTTTCTCGCCAACCGTTTAGACAAACAATTCTTCCATGGTAAATGGTGATTATTCCCCTGGTTTCTTACGGCTAGCTGATGTTGCAAATTATCAAGAGCTATCTAGCTAACATAACGCAGCAGATGGATATTACCACATGCTATGGATGGCTGACAATCCTATCTACAACATTTTACGTAATGTGCTAAAGAGCTTATCTCGCCCGTCTGACCGAAGAATTTTAGCCAAACTTTTGTTTACTACCTGGCTGATTAGAGCAACCGTTGGGCTGAGGCACATAACTTAATTTCGCTCATTTCACAAAAAATTAGATATTATGGTGTGGAGCTGTTACCACACTGGTTAAAGATCCTTGCTCCTCACCTTGGTAATTTACAAGATTGCCATAGTATATTTTTTATACTGTATTGTGGGCGCAACTGAAGATCCGGAACCTGAGACTAAATCACAGTATCAAAAAATTTACTTAAAATGAGGAATATGAACAGATCCAACCGTCTCAATGCTTTGTCCTTGCTGGCGATCGCCTGCACTGGATGTATCGTTCTGTCTAGCTGTAATCAAACTGCTACCAATACGCCAGGGGCCTCTACTACACCAGCAGCAAGTGGTGGTTCTTCTGCGCCAGTGGCCAGTGGTTCCAGTGCCACACCATCCAGCCCACCACCCAAAAGTGGTATCACTAACAGCGAGCAACTAGGCGCTGATCCAATCCAGTTTTTACAAAGCGATCAGGTGAAGGCTGAACTCAAACTGACCGACGACCAGATCACCAAAATTAAGCAGGCCCAAACAGAGTTACAAGAACGCCTCAAGAAGGAATTTGACGTAATTAAAGCTCTCCCCAAAGACAAACAAGCAGATGCAATGGAGAAAAAAGTCGAACCTTTAAATAAAGAGTCGCGGGAAAAGATGGATAAGATTTTCCAGCCAGATCAAGCAAAACGAGCAAAGGAACTGGTTTTACAAAACTATGGTTTTGGGGTGATGACTAGAAATGACTTTACAACTGAACTAAAGATTACTGATGCTCAGAAAAAACAGTTCAATACTATTAGTGAGCAGGCATTTGCCAAGATGAAGACGACTGTAGAAATCCCTACAGGTGATGCTGCCGCTCAATCTAAAATGGTTTCAGACAATCGGAAGCGGATGGCTAGTATTATTAAGGAAAGTGACAAACAAATTAATGCAGCTTTAACTCCTGATCAGCTAAAAGCATTGGAAACCTTAAAAGGTAAGCCATTTAATTATGTCCAACCCACACCATCTTCTGCCGCTAAGTAGGTTTAAGAAAAAGAGGTAATATATTCGGTGGTTTATTGCAAGTAAAAAAGCATTAAACCACTTATTTCATCTCTATTAATTCCACTTTGAGTTTATCTTAATTGAGCAATAATGAAATTTTATGGAATTTGTTAAATTTATCTGGCAAATCTCGTGGAGACATATATTAATTGCTTCATTCGCGGGTATTCTTAGTGGTGGTAGTAATGCACTGTTAATTTCTGTAGTAAATCGTGAGGTGCATGAAGGTCATTTTTCCAATGCATTGTTATTCTTTGCTCTTCTTGCTACCTTTATTTTAATTACTAGTGTCTTAGCACAGTTTTTGCTTATTCATCTTTCGCAAAAAGCTGTCTATGAACTGCGCTTGAAGTTAAGTCGAAATATCTTATCTTCGCCACTAGAACATTTAGAAAAATTGCAAGATAATCGCCTCGTTGTCATTTTGACAGAAGATATTAATGCCTTAACGCGCGCCGTATCAGCAATCCCTAACATATTTATTGATCTTACAACTGTCATCGCCTGCTTTATCGTCCTAACCTGGGTATCTGGTACACTTTCAACAATATCGATCTTATTTACGGCGATTTCTATCTGGATGGTGCAAAGAATACTGGGCAAATCACGAAAAATATTTATGGAAGCGCGGGAGGAAGAGGATACTTTATTTAAGTCTTTTCAGGCAATTATTAACGGCACTAAAGAACTCAAACTAAATCGATTGAGAAGAGAAGAGTTCCTGGAAAAAAAACTGAATAGTAGTGCCACAAAGCTGCGACAAAAAAATAACTCCGCAATGGGTGGGTTTGTTACTGCTAATGGCTTTGGTCAAATATTACAGTTTACCAGCTTAGGATTAATTCTGTTTGCGTTGCCAGCAGTCATCCAATTGCCACTGCCGATCTTGGCAACTTATGTATTGATCACCACTTTTATTGCACTGCCGATGCAAAATATGCTAAACAGGATTCCGGAATTAGTCCGGGGCAATGTGGCTCTGCAAAAAATTGAACGAATGCGGTTATCGCTGATCAATCTTTCGGAAATTGAAGCTGCACCCAAGGCCACCTACCAAAATTGTAATTTGCAGCTCCGACAAGTCGCCTATCGGTATTATCCGGATGTGCCGCAGCCACAGAACGACGAGCAACCAGGACAACCCCCACCACATCCTGCCGATTCACCACACCATCTGCAAAATAATAATTCAGAAGGTCGTCCACCGCATCCCGCTGGTTCGCCGCATCATCTGCAAAATAATAATTCAGCAGATCGTCCGCCACATCCGGCTGGTTCACCACATCATCTACAAAATAATAATTCAGAAAATCTTCCACCACATCCTGCTGATTCACCGTATCATCCTCAAAATAACAATTCCAATGGCCATCCTCATCATCTACCTAGTGGCCAGCCAATAGCTCCATGGAATAATGATCAAGAAAAAGGCTTTCTTTTAGGGCCGATCACTTTGTCCATCAAAGCAGGAGATTTAGTATTTATTGTCGGCAGCAATGGCAGTGGTAAGTCCACATTAGCTAAACTAATTGCTGGTTTATATACCCCCCAATCAGGGAGCATTAATTTAAATGACGAAGAAATTACTGCTGATAATGTGGAGTGGTATCGTCAACATTTTTCAGCAACTTTCTCCGATGTCTATCTCTTTGAAGATTGCTTAGGATTAAATAATCCCAATCTAGATCAAGAAGTTGAAAATTATCTGAAGGATTTACAACTAAGTCATAAAGTCACGGTTAAAAATGGTGTGCTTTCCACCATCAATCTTTCCCAAGGCCAGAAGAAGCGACTGGCACTCCTCACCGCCTTTTTGGAGGATCGGCCAATTTATCTCTTTGATGAATGGGCTTCCGACCAAGACCCAGCCTTCCGCGAGATCTTTTATGAACGCATCTTGCTGCAATTAAAACAACGCAACAAAATCGTTGTAGTCATTACTCATGACGATCGATATTTCCATTTAGCTAACCATGTGATCAAACTAGACTACGGTCAAGTTGAGTATGATAGCGCTGTTGCTAACGCTGGTGATTTAACTTAAACAAATAAGCAACAAAAAGCCCGATTCTTGGTTAGAGAACGGGCTGCTAAATGAAAGCTAAATCGAGCCTACGCCTGTCCAGCCTTTTACTAGATAATCCGCAGTTTCCATCAATGCTTTAGGATGCAAGTGTTCTTTAATGATGCCAAAGTCGTTTTCATGGGCAAAACGCGATGGCACAGCCAGGTAAAGATTGGCTAAGACAGGTAGCCGCTCTAGAAAAAAGTTTTTGGGTGGTAACCACTCCACACCAACCTTCTCCGCTTCTTCGCGCACGATCGACTCACTCAAAATATTGGCAAACCCACTTTTTTGCTGGGGCAAGACATGGTGAACACGGTGAGGACTCAAGCCTGCTGACAAAAAGCAATCAATATATTTGTTGCCTACCATGGTCAAGTCATAGGAGTTTTTAATTTGCAGCAAAGCCCAATCTTGTTTTCCATCAGAGCTATCCAGATTTCCTATGATTTCCTGCTGCTCAAAATCGTGACTAGCTACAATCATAAAAGTGCTCAGCCAGAGAGTGATAAAAAACTGCACCAACCAAGCCAACCAATTACCTTGGAGCGTAAATAAAATCAATTCACCCAGCAAGAGTACATGAATAGCAAAGCTACCGATAAAATGGGGTAAACCCAGTTGCCAAGAACCATAAATATCCTTGGTGCCAGTCTTGAAGGTCAGAATGCAGAGGTCAATAATCCGGATGAAAGTGCCACTTACCACATGGCCAATTTTGTGCAAACTATGTACTGGTAAACGATAGTACCGAGGTAGTTCCAGCATGGCCGTAAAAACATTCTTCTTGATATCTACTGGACTTTGGGTATAGGGATGATGCAATAAGGTATGACCATCGGTAACCACTAAAGCTAAGGGCACATAGTTAATATCAAAAATACTGGAAAGTGCTTTATTGATGCCAACTTGAGGCCGATGAATTAAGTAATGACCCACACCCGCTAAGGAAATTCTTAACGCTACGATCAAAGGAACAAATAGATATATTGAAATATACTGATCTAGATATAGCCATTGTCCAGCTAGATAAAGTACGAATAGCACGATCCCGACTATGTTGAAGATAAAATCTTGTTGGGCAATCTGTGCTTTAAAAGCTGGTTCATTGACTCTAGTGCGAATTTTATTGAGCAGTTGATCTGAACCATTAAAATTATATTTGGGCGTGTCTCGCCAACCATTGAAATCTTCTTTGAACAAAAATGGCGGGGCATTATACTTGGGATGAATATCGTCTGGCTGAGCCGACCTTTGCAGGGCGTATTTTTGGATGATTTTTTTAACTTTGGCTGGGTTAGGGTGAAATACATTGACGATCGCGGTAATATCGCGGTTCTTGGTGCGGCCAATAAAAAACTGCCCCCCAGGATGCTTGGCGATAAAGTCAGTCAAGTCGTAAGCTTCACCATCATAAATCCATACATTAGGCAGCGCCAGCCTCTCCGGAGGATGTGGTGGTGGCGGAGATCCATCTTCCAGCGGTGGTCTACCTAGCTGAGATAAAGGTGGTGGTGGTGGCAATTCTGGACCATTGCCATTGAGCGGAGGTCTACCAAGTTGTGGCGGTGGTGGTGAGAGTTTTGAGTCACTTGCCGATAGTTTGCCAGATGGAAATGGTGGTGGTGTTAACCCTGAGCCATCAGCAGGTGGTCTACCA
>JANNEH010000326.1:0-15321 GCA_031378405.1 Synechococcales cyanobacterium OTE_75_metabat_409 | reverse complement strand
CCGACTTTGCTATAGAGGATCAGGTGCATTTTTAGGTTGGGGTTATATTTCTGGTGGCGAACCAATATAGATCTGGGGGTTCCGACCCCCAGACCCCCCGTTGAGGGGCGGGACGCACCCCCTCAAACTCCCCATCGTAAGGGTTGATCTCTTACGTAATGAGAATTAAAAAATTTCTGGGTAAGATACAAAAAATCCCCGATCGGGGATTCATTGCTATCAATGGGCAGCGCCGGACTCGAACCGGCACGCTTTCGCGGATGATTTTGAGTCAACTGCGTCTACCAATTCCGCCAGCCGCCCTCATTCATAGCTTTGCCATCATAACCTGAGGTGGGGTTTTTTAGCAAGGCATAATATTCATTTGTTTCTGACCATCGATCGATCTCTTTGGCTCGCAAAACTGGAACGGGGTGGCTGAGCTGAGCTGTCTGGGCGGTGCGAATGGCTTTGCCCATCTCGGAAGCACTGACTTCTTCGTAGGCTCTGGCTTGGGCTAAAAAGGCATCAATGTTTAATAAGGGAGCCAAAGTTGGTGAGCCACCCGAGAGTTTCATTAGTACACTCGCGACTACTTTGGGGTCTTGAACAACTAACAGGGCTGCTCGATCGCAGGAGAACTCGGCACAGCGTAACCACTGGAGCATTTGTTGTTGAATAGTCTGTCCGAGTCCGGGAATCAAACTACCCGCCGTCAAAATCATAATGTTGGCTAGGGTCAGATATACTCCATGCTCACATTTTAGGTGACCCAGTTCATGAGCAAAGACAGCTTGCAGTTCCGCCGGGGTCAACAAATCTACTAAGGAAGTATGAACAACCACGAAGGGCTTTTTGCCGCGCATCGCCATGGTGTAAGCATTGGGAGCTGGATGCTGTTTTAAGTAGAGCTGGGGAGTTTCTAGATCTAGGATGCGGCTGGCTTCGACTAAGAGTTGATAAATTTCGGGGAGCTGCTGTTCGCTGAGCTGAACGCTGGAGGCGATGTTGTTCATGTACATAGTATCTTCCACCATTGGCCCGAGCAGGCTGCGCACCAAGAAATCTAATCCAGGCAATTGTTTGAGGTTGGTAGTGGCTTCTTGGTCGAAGGGATGACGGAAGCGATCGGCGTTTAAGCCTGTCAAAGAAAGTTTGGGAGTCAGCATTGCGGCAAGGTGAATGAAGAGCTGTGCTTATTCTAGCTCAGGCACGGGATACGAACATTCTTTGTCTTTGCTACGGGATAAAAGCCTGATGATGCATGTATTTAAAAGATCTATGGGATTTAGGCTCTAATCACTATCACTGTTCTCCCTTGGGTGGTTTGAGCTACTTGGGTTTGTAGTCTCTCCTTCAAAGCTGGAGCATTTGTTCGGCGATCGAAAATCACCAGCCATCCCACTACCTCACTGGGGTTTAAACGCTGTAAATATCTCTCCAACTGGTCTAAACCCTTAACTAGCGGATCAGATTGACTGGTTCGCCAAACCTTTAACTCAATTCCCAAAGTCACGGAACCATAACGTAAACACAAATCCATCCGATCTCGCCCGATCGCATATTCTCGCTCTAAGGTACCGCCGCCGTTAATGACCCGATGGAGAAAAGCCATCAACACTAAATGGGGGGCAATTTCGGGATAGGAGGCACTTTTCAGTAGGGCTTCTCCATGTTGTAGCCAAAAATCTAAAAAAGTTTGGAGCAATCGATCGATATCTAATTCTCCTTGGGATGTGAGCCAGCTTGGGGTGATTTGGGGCATTGCTGCCATCGGCGTAGCCGTGAGCACTCGCGGTAGAACTTCTCGATAAATTGCATTAGCGATCGTCAAACCACCCAATGGATCGATGTGGCATAACCCTAGGTCTTGGACGAATTGAATATCTTCGTTAGGAATATTGCCTAAATCTAAGCCAGCCAACATTGGTTCAATAATTGCCTTAACCCGGTCTTCTCGCAACCGTTCGGCTAAACTATCCAAATGAGTATCTTGACGGCGAATTAAGATTTCTTTAGCTGCATCTACCATCGTCGAAGTAATAGTTATCTCTGGTGTGGGGGCAATCTCTTCTGTGAGCTGACGAGCGATCGCGTTGACTAGCCAAGGCTGACCATTAGTGAGATCAAATATGAGCTGAGTGGCTTCAGCAGCAAAGATTTGGCCGGTATCGTTGGTGTGTTGCTGGCAAAGATCCACAACTTCCTTGCTGTTAAAATTCCGCAGGGTCAAAGACTCTATCTTGATATTAAAGGGACTGGAAGTATTCAGTCGTTCACTACCGCCCGAGGCCGTTTTATAGTCTCGCACATCTCTTAAGCCAATCAATCCGAGGGAGTGTGGAAAGGCGTGGGGGCGATTGGTATAGCCATCGCGCAGTTGTCGCAAAATAGAGACTAAAACCATATCTTGCAAAGAATCAATTTCATCAATAAATACCACCAGCGGCAGAATAGAAGCTTTTGCCCATGCCTGGAGAAATGAACGGATTTGCTGTCCTGGTGCTGATGATTGCCATGGTGGGGGCTGTAGTTCGATCGGTAGTCTGATGGCGATGGTATCTTGCCAAGTGTCTAAAATTGCGGCTTCAGCGGCTCCAATGTCTTGAGTAAATGGGGCACCAACTTCTACAGAGACGACGACGGCACTATATTTGCCGCTGGCGGTGAGTTGGGCGGCGAGGCTCAAGATGGCGGTGGTTTTGCCGATTTGGCGGGGGGCATGGATCACGAAGTAGCTCTGTTGAGCAATTAATCGATCGAGTTTCGGTAAACGAGCCAGTGGGGGCAGCATGTAATGATTGGCTGTTTGGCAAGGGCCAGCGGTGTTGAACCAACGGGTCATGAGTGATTTACCTGCCATAGCAGCCATTGTTGGGTTTCGGGTATAATTAATTTTAGTTGAAACAGTCAGTAAAGTTTTATGAGATTGAGCAGATCGAAAACATTGCTTTATCTAGAGTCCCGTCTCAATATATGACTTAGAATTGCTATAGCAATCCTAAATGAGTTGGCGGATCAAAATGGCCTCAAAGCCTTACACAGTAACAAGCTAATTCGGGATCTAATTTCGGACTGCTATATATTCGTTGAGGAACCGCTATATGTCAATCAATTTTAAATCTCGATCTGTTATGAATGCCTCGCCATTCAAGGTTACGTTACTGGTGGAAACATTGGCTTCAGGAAATTTCTCTGCCTCGGTTTTAGAATTTCCTACTTGTTATGTAGAAGCTGATAGCCAAGAATCTGCTATTTCTCAACTCCAAAATAATTTTCTAGACAGACTGCAAAATATTCAGGCGATCGATTGGGATGTTCCATCGAAAGATGTTAGCCCTACTTGGATGAAATATGCTGGTGTATTTAAAGATGATGTGGATTTTTTAGAAATCATGGAGGAGATTCAGGCGGCCAGTAGTTCAGATGATGAGACGGAAGTTGACCCGTCCTACTATCTATAGGATATGGATGGAATGCCGAGCTACATTATGGATACAGATCACACCTCCTATATTCTTCGTGGAGATCTCAGCGTCATTGAAAATGCCAAATACTACGGAGCGGCAATCACAATTATTACAGTTCAAGAGTTGTTCAATGGTTGGGTCAGTCGAGCCAACGATCCAAAACAGGCTGATCGGTTGATTGAGATATGTGCCAAGCTTTCGACAACAGTGGGGTATTTGCAGACTGTTGAGATACTAGATTTTACACCAGATGCTGATTCTTGCTTGAAGCAACTACTCAGAAATCATCCTACTCTTCGCAAAAACCGGTTGCAAAAAGACCTGCGTATTTCAGCCATTGCGCTTTCTCTGGGCGCAACACTAGCAACTGGTAATCAAAAAGATTTTGGACAAATCCAAGGTTTGAAGACCATAAATTGGTTGCAGAGGTAATGAATCAATCTGTTTGCCTGCGCCCATAAATTTCGATCAACTATAAAGCCCACAACTCTACCGTAACCTAAGATGATCGAGCAAAACTCAGTTTTATGGCGGCTGGGTGGCTTTTATTGATAGGCCGATGACAAAATATAACAAACATTGCTATTTACTGTTATATTAAACGGAGATGTGATCAGTCAAAATTATGAATATTTCCCTGACCCCCCATTTGGAAAATTTAGTTAAGAATAAGGTTGAAAGCGGCCTTTACAATTCTGCCAGTGAAGTTATGCGTGATGCTCTAAGGTTACTAGAAGAGCGAGATCAGTTGAGAGCTATGCGTCTTGCGGAATTAAAGCAAGAGATTCAGAAGGGAATTGATAGTGGAGAGGCCACTCTACTTGATATTGAAGAGGTCAAAGCCAATGGCCGTAAGCGGTTAGCTGCTAAGCAGCAGGAAGGATAAAAGCCTGCTAGTGCAAGTATTTAAACGGCCAGAGGCCGAAGCAGATCTTGAAGATATCTGGTGGTATATTGCCCAGAACAATCTGCCAGATGCAGATCTTTTTTTGGATAGGTTGCAAGAAAAATTGTTGAAGTTGGCAGAATTTCCGCAGATGGGTATCAGCCGAGAGGAACTGAGTCCAATCTTAAGGAGTTTTTCGGTGGGGAACTATCTAATTTTCTATTTTCCGCTGAGCAATGGTATCGATATTGTCAGGGTGCTGCATGGTGCCCGTAATCTGGAGGCAATTTTCAAGTTGGATAGTTAACCATGCCTATTACCTGCCATAGCAGCTATTATTGGATTTCAGGTACAATTAATATTAGTTCAAACGGTAGAGTAGTTGTCATGAGCTGGTCAAAGTATCATATTCAGAGTGAGCAACATGCAATTGAAGCAGAACTCGCATCCAAATCCCATGACAATAATCTTGCAATTAGACATTATGGCTTAGCTGCTGAAGCTGAAGTTAATGCACTAAATTGTCTTAGCTCTGACAAGACCAGAACTATTGGGATAACTGTAGTCAGCGCTACTTCTCTGTACTTTATGGCTCAAGACTTCTCTCAAGCCAGGATAGTTGCTCAAAAGTGGTTAGCAACCGAGTCTTTGCCACTCTTTGCGATCGAAGAATTGAACCATTTGTTACAAGATATCCAGAGTAGTATCATAAAGCAGAACACTTTAAATCGGCTTTTGCCAGACGGACAATTAATTCTGCGACCAAGCCAACCTCAGCCCCCGCGAAGTAATATTACTCGACACCATCAGTAGCCAAGGACTAATCTCCGATGCCAGCCTTTCCTTTGAGGAACTCCAACAGCTCCAAACCTGCAGCTTCGCCGAACTCCTACCTATCCTAGAAGAACTCGAAAGACGTGACCTCATCCAAAAAATCCCCAACGACGGCACCACCACCTACAAAGTCTCACCGTTGTTGCCTAGTGGAAATGACAGTGAACCGCCCGCGATATAATTTAAAAAACTGCTCAGTAGGTTTCCCATGTCCTCACCATTTCCCGGAATGGACCCCTATCTCGAACATCCCAGCGCCTGGACAAATATTCATCATCGGTTGATTACTGCGATCGCTGATTTTCTTGCGCCCCAATTATTGCCGAAATACCAGATCCTTATAGAAGAAAGAATCTATCAAGTTGAAAGCGAGGATTCCATTTTAATTGGAGTACCCGATGTCACCATTCAAAAAGTCGGGTCTAGATCCCAGCCTACAGCAACTGGAAACGTTGCAGTTTCTGAACCCTATACACAACCTCGATCAGTCACGCTAATTTACCCCGAAACTGTCCGTCAGAGCTATTTAGAAGTGCGCGAAATTGCCACAGGTCAAGTCGTCACAGTCATTGAAGTATTGTCACCTGTGAACAAACGCCCCGGCAAAGGCCGTATTGATTATGAAAATAAACGCGCCATGGTGTTTAACAGTTCTAGTAATATGGTAGAAATTGATCTGCTACGTCAGGGACAACCAATGGCAGAACAAGACACCCACTCTCACTATCGAATTCTGGTTAGCCCTGAAGAAAAACGACCACAGGCAGATCTCTATGATTTTAATGTACAAGATTTGATTCCTTGCTTTCCCCTACCCCTGCGATCAGAAGATATTTGCCCCCGAGTTGACCTGCGATCGCTGCT
Organism: Synechococcales cyanobacterium OTE_75_metabat_409; assembly: GCA_031378405.1. Taxonomy (GTDB): domain Bacteria; phylum Cyanobacteriota; class Cyanobacteriia; order Cyanobacteriales; family Chamaesiphonaceae; genus JAAFHZ01. Next base: position 9,288 of record JANNEH010000326.1, on the reverse strand, counting down.
AGATGGAATTTATGACCGATCGGGCTATGGTTTGGTGATTGACTATACCCAGCCGCCCATACCAGCATTGCCCGAGAGGGATTTAAATTGGGTACGACAATGGCTTGCCCAGTAGAGCAATAGAGAATGCAGCGAATTCAGTTAAAATCGGGGAAGTGAATGGCAGAGAAATATCTTGAACTTCGATCAAATCGATAAACTATTGCATGAGTGGCAGCAAAAGACTGCGATGGTGAGCCAGAATCTGTTGGAACTCCACGATATGGCGGCGTATCAGCAGTTTAGCGATCTGCAAGTACGTCAACAGTTGCCTAGTCCGATTCAAGAACAAATTAATGGGGCGATCGAGCAAGTCGATCGACTTTTTGAATACTTCGATCTGCTGCGGGATGCCCTAGAACAAGCGAAAGATCTGCGGAAACAGGCTGGGTCTTTTGGTGCTAAAGAAGATCTGCTGGTAAAAATTGATAATTTGTTGACTAGTGAGTGGATTGCGATTGCTCAGCATCAGGTACCTCTGGCTCAGCGTGGTTTGGCTTCGCCATTGACCAGTGGGGAATTGTTATCGCTCGATCGACTCCTGACCATCATGATCAATCTGTTTCAGCAAGCCGTCGCTACTTTTACCGAAATTGAACGGGCAGAGCAGGAATTGGTAATCGATTTGCAAAATGCCAGAAAAATGCTAAGAGAACTGCATGAGATACATTTAATAACCAACCAGGTCTATCAAGAATCTGGCTTGAAGTGCGGTGAAACTACTCCAGCGCCGATCGATTCCTTAGAACTCAATACAGTGACTGACTGGCTGCAAAATCTGGAAACCAAGTTTAGTCGAGGTTTGGTGCAGAATGTGATGATTGCTTTGCAAAATTGGCGGAACAAAACTCGTCTAATGCTCCAGGCTGATCAAGCTACCTTAGACTATCACCATGGTCGGCTACAGCTTCGATCGGAGTTGCGGGGGCGGTTGCTAGCATTAAAATCTAAGGCAGTGGCTAAAAAGCGATCAGAAGATCCTATGCTAATTAATATTGCTGAACAGGCGCAGGCTTTGTTGCATTGTCGTCCGACTCCGCTGGATCGGGCTGCTGATTTGGTGATGCAATACGAACGACGGTTGAATGGTGATATTGAATAAAATCATCGATATGGGGGATTATATGGATACATGGGGGATTACATTTGGAGATTGCGGTTGGGGCGGGCAGGTTTTTATTGGTGGATTTTAATTTTTTTCTGGGATTGTGGATAAACCTGCCCCTACGGATACTACGGATTGGATTTTTTTATCTTGATTTTATCGTGATTTATGACTGACCTAAAATGCCAGCGATCGGGTTGTACTGGATCGATCGAAGACGATTACTGTAATCTTTGTGGTCATGCTGCTGCCAAAAGACCGGCTGCGGTATCGGCCAACATGGCCAGTAATAGTCTGTCTAGCGGCAATCTCTTGTCGGTGCCGATGCCAGTTAGTCGGGCTTCGGCAGTTTCGCGCCGCACTCAGGGTTCTCGTCCTAGTGGCACTACTAGTAATCGGGTGCTGGGTTCTGGATTGGTATCAATTCCAGAGTTACCTTCTGCCGACCCAGAAAAGCTGATTATGAGTAATCCGGTGGTGCCAGAAAATAAACGGTTTTGCAGCAAATGTAATGCTCAGCTCAGCCGTGAAAAAGGCTTTTGTAACCAATGTGGTCAAAAGTTTTGTTTTACAGCAGCACTAGCTGCTGGTGACTTAGTGGCTGGACAATATGAAGTGCGCGGGGCAATCGCCTATGGGGGTTTGGGTTGGATTTATTTGGGGTTCGATCGAGTTTTATCGCGCTATGTGGTGCTGAAGGGTTTGTTGAACACCGCCGATCAGGCTAGTGCAGCGGTGGCAGTAGCCGAAAAGCAGTTTTTGGCCTCGGTCAAACACCCTAATATTGTGGGAATTTATAACTTTGTCAATCACCAAGATACCGGGTTGATTGTGATGGAATATGTGGGTGGTCAAACCCTGAAAGAACTGCGCAAAAATCGTGGTGTTTTATCAGTGCCAGAGGCGATTTCTTATATTCATCGTATTTTGGGTGCTTTTGGCTATTTGCATCAACAGGGCTTGGTCTACTGCGATTTTAAGCCCGACAATATTATGCTAGAAGGCGGTGACGTAAAATTGATTGATATGGGTGGTGTCCGCCGGATTGATGACCCCGATGGAGATATTTATGGCACAGTGGGTTATAGTGCTCCCGAGGCTGGTTCAGGGCCGACGGTTACTACCGATTTGTTTACGATCGCTAGAACTTTGGCAATTTTGGTAACTACTATTCCTGATTTTGGCAATGCCAATCGCTACAAATTACCAGGCGATCTACCCGTATTCATCCAGCATGAATCACTATACCGCTGGTTGATGAAAGCCACAGCCGAGCATCCAGACGATCGGTTTCAATCTGCCGAAGAGATGGCGGGACAGTTGTTGGGGGTATTACATGAGTCGGTAGCAATCGATACCAATAAACCACAACCCCTCAAAAGTCAGCTTTTTGGCGGCGACTTGATGGCTACCACCGATCGCCAAGAATTGTTGGTTAGAGTACGGGCAGACTATTGTCATTTACCACTACCACACATAGTAGCCACTGACCCAGCGTTCCAAGACTTGATGAATGTGACCGGAGATATTCACCAGCAGCACAAAAGTTATCTCAAATATGTCAAAGATTATCCCCGATCGATCGAGGCCAAACTGCGATTGGTGAAGATCGAGACCGAGCTGGGCTATATTGAATTTAAAGAAATTGATCGACATTTGCAGACTCTCGAACAAACTGATCCTTGGGATTGGCGGGTGCCTTGGTATCGCGGTCGGGCGGCTCTGGCCAAAAAGAACTATTTATTGGCGATCGACTGTTTTAATCGGGTCTATGCCGATTTACCCGGTGAAATTGCCCCCAAAGTGGCTTTGGCAATAGCGATGGAACTGAGTGGTGACTATGGCATGGCGACCAGGCTGTTCGATCGAGTCTGTCGGCTTGATCCAAGTCATCATACGGCGGTGTTTGGCTGGGCACGTTGTTTGTATACCAATCAACAGCGCGCAGCAGCAGTCAAAGTGCTAGATTTGGTGCCACAGACCGCTAGTTTGTTTGGACAGGCGCGGGTAGAAGCAGTGAATTTAATGATTGGCCAAGATCATGGACTGCCGAGTTTAGAGGACTTAAAGACAGCGCGGGAAGGTTTGCCAGCAATGCCGATCAGCGATTTGGAGCGCTGTCAGTTATCAGAGAAAATTCTGCAAACAGCGTTGTCGGTAAAAAATAGTAGTCAAAATGCCATCCTGCCAGTTGGGCATTCCTTGCCAACCTGGCTACAGCAAGAAAAAAATACTCGTCAAGAGTTGGAGGGAGTACTGCGATCGATGGCACGGTTGAGTAATGACAAAGAACGAGTAGCTTTGGTCGATCGGGCTAATCAAATTCGCCCGCGCACCTGGCTTTGACTAAACAGCGTAATCGCCTACACTGGAAAGATGATAAAAGGAGTGGTTACTGATGAATCAGCCGATAGCTCCGCGACCTGCCAGACAACCTGCCACACACGGGTCTGAGGTAGCCTCAGACCAAGCATATACGCAGGTTACACCAAAGGCGATCGAGGATCGAACCTTGGCCGATCAACCTAAACGCGAAACAGAGCTGTTGAGTAATCAAAGCTGTCTAGAAGCTTTCTTTGCTCAATCTCCAGATGGCTTTTTCTTTATGATGCTAGATCTGCCAATTCAATGGGATGATACTGTCGATAAAGAGGCTGTATTAAACTACGTTTTTAATCATCAAACTGTGACCAAAGTCAATGCTGCGATGCTGACACAGTATGGTGCTGGCGAAGATGAATTTATTGGTTTAACACCGAAAGATTTCTTTGCTAATGATTTAGCAACAGGCAAAGATCTATGGCGAAAAATGTTTGACCAAGGTAAACTCCATGTGGAAATCTTGGAATGGAAGCTGGATGGGACAGCTTTGTGGATTGAAGGTGACTATAACTGCCTCTATGAATCAGATGGAAAAATAGTTGGGCATTTCGGCATTCAGCGAGATATCACTGGGCGAAAACAGACCGAAGAAAATCTGATAAAAAACATTAGTGACCGCAAACAAGCTGAAACTCAATTACGCCAACAAGAAGAATTTCTACAGAGTATTTATAATGGTACCGAACAGGCTATCTTTGTCATTGATATTACTTCAGACAAAGAATTTCGGTACGCCGGTTTCAATCCAGTCTCGGAAAAATATGCCGGTGTTACCAATGAACAAATTCTAGGTAAAACACCGGTTGAAGCTTTTGGTGAGACATTTGGTACAATTTTGCAGCAAAACTATCAGCTTTGTTTGCAATCAGACAGCAGCATTAACTACGAAGAGCAACTCAAATTTGATACCCGTACTATTTGGACATTAACGACCTTATCACCGCTGCAAGATGAGCAGGGACAGATTTACCGTATTATTGGTACAGCTACAGATATTAGTGATCGCAAGCACAAAGAAATAGAACTACAAAACCAAAAACAAGATTTAGCTCGTTCTAACGCGGAGTTGCAGCAATTCGCTTACATTGCCTCTCATGATTTGCAAGAACCATTAAGGATGATCACCAGTTATTTAGAATTGCTAGAACGTCGATACAAAGGTCAACTCGATGAGAAAGCTAATAAGTTTATTGCTTACGCTGTGGATGGAGCAGCCCGGCTACAGACATTAATTAATGATTTATTAACCTATTCCCGAGTCGGCTCACGAGGCCAAGATTTGGAATTTGTTGATTGTGAAAAGGTCTTACAAAATGTCTTGCTCAATCTACAAATGGCGATCGAGCAAAGCAACGCCACCATCACCCATACACCGTTGCCCCAAGTCAATGCCGATCCTTCACAACTGACCCAGTTGTTCCAAAACTTAATTAGCAATGCTCTGAAGTTCCGCCAAGAGGCAGCACCACAAATTCACATAGCGGTTCAGGGCACCGATGACAAGTGGTTGTTTTCAGTTCAAGATAATGGTATTGGTATGGAAGTTCAGTATTTAGATCGAATTTTTATCATTTTTCAGAGGTTGCATAGTAAAACAGAGTACCCAGGGACAGGTATTGGTTTGGCAGTTTGCAAAAAAATTGTAGAACAGCATGGCGGAACCCTCTGGGTCGATTCTCAACCCGGTCGAGGTTCAACCTTTCACTTCACTCTTCCCAATTTAGCAGGTACCCCATTGTGAATTTACCCACTATCAGCCGTACCATCGAAGTTTTATTGGTCGAAGACAACCTAGGTGACGTGGAATTGACCACCATGGCTCTGGAAGAAAGCCAGTTATCGATTCACTTGAGTGTGGTGGGCGATGGCGCTGCGGCCATGGATTTTTTGCATCAGGAACAACAAATATATGCCAATGCCCCTCAACCAGACCTTATTCTGCTCGATTTGAACTTGCCAAAAAAGAGCGGTCATGAAGTGCTAGCAGCAATCAAAAAAGACGAAGTGCTCAAACGTATTCCGGTGCTAGTTCTCACCACTTCTCAGGCCGAAGAAGATATCCTCAAAGCCTATAATCTCTATGCCAGCGGCTATATTGCCAAGCCTGCTCGCTTCGATCAATTCGTCAAGGTTATCCAGTCGATCGAGGACTTTTGGTTCACCACCGTGAGATTACCCCCCGTCTAAACGCCATGACTCGTCATCATCCTATCAAAATCCTGTTAGTCGAAGATAATCCTGGCGATGTGCTCTTGCTCCAGGAAACCTTATCTGAGATCACTTTTTTGGAACTGGAATTGGTGCATGTGGGGCGCATGAAGACAGCCCTCAGCCGCCTACAATCCGAAGAGTTTGATGTGGTTTTGTTGGATTTGGTGCTACCAGATAGTAATGGACTCGATACTTTTATTCAAATTCACGAACATGCTCCTCTGATCCCCATTGTGGTGCTGACCGGGATAGCCGATGAAACTTTGGCTATTCGCGCGATGCAGGCGGGTGCTCAAGATTATTTGGTCAAAGGCCAAGTCAGTGGTAGTGAGTTATTACTCAGGTCTATTCGTTATGCGATCGAGCGCAAACGGATCGAAGCCGCATTAAAGCAGCGGGAACAAGAACTGAGAACCTTGACTGAAAATGCCCCAGATATTATTGCCCGCTTTGACCAAAGATTGCGCTATCTATATGTGAATTCAGCGATTGAAGAAGCGACTGGTTTATTGGTTGAAGATTTTCTGGGGAAGACATCCCGTGAGATAGGGCTACCAGAGGTGCAGGTCAAGCAATGGGAGGAAGTTTTGCAGCGAGTTTTTGGTACCGGAAAAAAAACCTCGATCGAATATAAATTTACCACACCCAATGGGGTCAGATATTACCAGTCTCAATGTGTGCCAGAGTTTGCTCCAAATGGTTCAATTACTTCTGTCTTAGAAATCACAAGAGATATTACCGAGCAAAAGCAACTCGAAGCTCAATTACTGCGTGCTCAGCGCCTTGAAAGCCTAGGAACTTTGGCTGGTGGCATTGCCCATGATCTAAACAATGTCTTGACCCCTATTTTAGGTATTGCCCAGATATTACCTCTGAAGCTGCCACCTTTAAGTGAGCAAAATAAAGGACTCCTAAAAATCTTGGTAGATAGCTCTAAACGTGGTGCTTACATGGTCAAACAAATTCTTACTTTTGCCCGAGGTCTAGAAGGTGAACTGGTGCCATTACAGATCAGTCATCTGCTAGCAGAGCTAGAGACGATGTGTAAAAGTACTTTCCCTAAATCTATTGAAATCAGACTAGATATTCTGACCCGAGATCTGTGGCTAGTTTCTGCCAATGCTACCCATTTACATCAGGTATTTATGAATTTCAGTGTCAATGCCCGCGATGCCATGCCCCATAGTGGAGTCTTGAGTATTTCCGCCAAAAATATAGTTATTGATGAGAACTATGTACGGACAAACTTAGAGGCTAAAGTAGGTTCTTATGTTGTGATTACTTTTAAAGATACTGGCGTGGGTATTCCCCCAGAACACATCGATCGAATTTTTGAGCCGTTCTTTACCACCAAGATCATGGGTGAAGGTACCGGGCTGGGCTTATCTACAGCTCTGGGTATTATCAAAAACCATAGTGGATTTATGACCGTAAGTAGCCAAGTGAGTCAGGGTACTCAATTCCAAGTCTTTTTGCCTGCTCTCGAAACTACAACAACAGCTTCGGTGGAAAACCCCGGACTTCCCTCTGGCCAGGGAGAACTTATTTTAGTGGTAGATGATGAAGAGAATATTCGCGAAATGTTGAAAATAACTCTAGAAAATTATAATTACAGTGTGATCACCGCCAATAATGGCATTGAGGCGATCGCGGCCTACACCACCCAAAGTAACATTAAAGCCGTATTACTCGATATGATGATGCCTTTGATGGATGGCGCAGTAGCTATCCAAACACTAAAACAATTCGATCCGCAAATAAAAATCATTGCCTGTAGTGGAATAGCAGGTAATGCTAATCTTTGTCAATCATTTGGCATCAGAGATTTTTTGTCGAAGCCCTTCACTACCGACGACTTATTAAATACTCTACACCGGTTGCTCACAGAGGTTTAAGGGTAGCAGTTGAGCTGATAGAAATATGCTTTTGTTGATATCGATCGACAACCAAGTCTGACTGGTAGAAGTTGAAATCATGATATACCGCTTTGAATTGTGGCGATTGGGTCTTGATAGCTGTACAAGCCGATATCATGCCGATCAGTAGCAGATTTGGAACCAGATTTGTCAGACAAGTCACAATATTTTTCATGAATTACTCCTCCATAAGTTATGCTGAACCCACAAGTTTCAGCATTTTATAGTCTAGGCAAATCATGTGAGGAACCCGTGAGGATTTATCATGAAGAGTAAGAATTAAAAACTCTGAGCAACAATAATTCATTTGATAAGTTCATGCTAATATATATGTGGAGTCGGACTCTAACCTTCACACTCTTGAGGCAGCAAACATCTGAACACTATAGCGAGTATAGAATGGAAAGAGTAAGCTGAACATTGATCCTGGTGGATTTAGAGCTGTAGAGGACAAACTGGCAGAGTGATTCCAAGCACCAAAAGTCCAGAGGAGGTAGTATTTGAATTTAATAGGTCAGCTCAATGATAAGGTCAGCTAGTGGTAGCTGACCTTATCTGTAAAATTAGGTAGTGTTTTAGTTGAGAGTAACCAAAAATGACTTCTAAAAATGTATTGCCAGCAGTTCAGAATTATGTTCCCATCATTGGAGATATGACCATCAAAAACCCGATCGCCTATCGAGCAACCAGATTAATGGCGGGGGTGGTCAACACAGCTCAAATGGCTCTGGCGGAGGCATATATTAATGGGTTAGAAGTCCCCGATGCGGCTTTTCGATCGATCATTAATAGCTCCATGCCTATGTTGTTTCAACATGCCCCAGGACTGCTCGCACCCTATCAATGGGTTTTAGAAGAATCTGAGCATCTGGCTGAATCTTCCCGAGAACTGATGAAAGTGCAGTATAACTTACCCCAGCCCATGTTAAATCAGATGTTGGGAGATTGGCCAGTAATCTATCCCAAATATAGTATGGGGCTATGGGAAAATGGAGCCACCGATCTGGAAGAAGCTCAAAAGCACATGATCGACCAGGTTATCGATCGACTAGAAATTACCGACGGCGACCATATTTTAGATTTTGGCTGCGGCTGGGGCTGTGTGCCCAATTATATTCTGTCTAAGTTTCCGAATGTCCGGTTTACAGGGCTGAACTTAAGTCATCAACAGTGCGAATACATGCGACATAAAATGCAAGACCCCGAGAGCTACTTGAGTTCGGGTCGATTTACCCTGTATGAAGGTGACTTAAACGAGGCTCAGTTTGCCGAAAAATTTGACAAGATTTTATCGATCGGAGTCTTTTGCCATGTGGGAAATATGACTAACGCCTTCCAAAAACTGTCATCTTTTCTGAAGAGTGATGGCAAGGTATTTATTCATATCATTACGGCACGTATTCCTAATAATATGTCATCTGGTTTTACTCACAAGTACATTTTCCCCCATGGTCGCTACTGGAATTATGATGCAGTTCCCAGCTATAACCGGGATCTCCAAACTGTCGATCGCTGGTATCTAAACGGACTCAACTATCACCAAACGATGGATGTCTGGCTGCAAAGATTTGATGCCTCACAAGATATGGTCAAATCGCTAGACTATGGCATGGACTACGCTAGGTTCCGTCGAAC
>JANNEH010000234.1:0-2484 GCA_031378405.1 Synechococcales cyanobacterium OTE_75_metabat_409 | reverse complement strand
CCAGACCCCCCAGCAGAGGGCGAAACGCCGCCCTCCACACCTCACTGCGTAAGGGTTGATCTTGCTGAGTTGCTGCGTTGTCTTAATTGATCGAATTGAGTTGAATTGATCGCCGCAACTGCGCGACAACGCTGGTTGATGGTTTGGAATTTGGAATATCTACCAACACTACGAAGTCCGCAGATCGACCAGGATCAACCCAATAATTCCTTCGCCCGATCGACCACCTTAGCAGCCGTAATGCCGTTAAACTCCATCAACTCTCCAGCAGTAGCGGTGGTTTCACCACGCTTCCAGGCGAAAGTGTCCCGAGGACAAGTCGATCGCAGCATAATTGGCTCTAGCATCGCTGGCGCACCGCCGGTAATTCCAATTAACACATCGCCACCAAAAGCTTGTTGGAAATCAGCATCACTCAAGAAACCATTATCTGGCTCACTGCAAGTATCCCAAGCCACATCGGTCGGGCGATAGAGACGGCGGGGATTGATTACCGAGATAATTTTGCTGCCAATGCCCTGCTCGGCTAAAGCCGCAGCGGCGGCATAAGCTGGAGCCAAGGTCATATCACCAATGACTGCCAAGACCACGGTTTGATTACCTGGAGTGACCTGGAGTTCGATCGATCCATCAATCAACCCCTGACGAGTCTGGGCTAAAGTAGTCCGAATCGGTAATGGTGATTTACTGGCCGTAATCACAATCCCTTTATTTTGGGTAGTCAACGCCCAGTCGTAGCAAGCCTGAATACTGTTTGCATCGGGGGGAAACACCGGAAAGACATTCCCATTACGCATCATCGAGGCAAAATAAGCCTCTACTTCGGGTCGTTGGTGTGTCCAGCCATTGCGACCTTGTTCCAAAGCGCCAGCAGTATAAAGCGTAATTGTAGAGGGGGTAGGACGACGCAGCTCGGCCATGCCCTGGGTGACAGTTTGCCAAATCGGCAAACCGTTAATGGCAAAAGATTCATAAGAACACCACAGCGATCGAGAACCCATCAATGCCAAACCAGCGGCCATTCCAGCACAGGCATCTTCGCTCAATGGCTCATAGACCTGACCATTGGGAGCCTGGTTGTACAAGTCATCAGTGGTGGGATGGACAATTTTGAGGGCTTGGTTGATGTTGGCAATCCCGGAAGCCTCATTACCATCAGCATTGGTAACTAAGAACTTCGGATCTTTTTGCCCCACATACCCCACCAATTTACCCATGGCCGTAGTAGCTACTTGTGGGTCACCACCAACGGCAAATTCCTGTAACGGCAAAGTGCCCAGATCAACCATTGGCAATACCGATTCAGTGACGGCTACCTCAGCAGATGAACCTCCGCTTGCTCGTTCACAGTTAGTCCGCACTAAAGCCCAGGCATCAGGATGTAAAGAGCGATTTTGTAAACCTTTAATAATATCGGCATTATCGATCGTGTGGTGGGCATAAAGGTTGTGAGATTTAGAACCAGTGGCATGTACGCCCGCACCTTTGAGCTGTTTGATAATAAACACGGTCAGTTTGCCACCCAATGCAGATTTGGCTGCTCGATCGACTCCATCAATCACTGCTGCTGTAAAGGCCATCCTTTTTTCTAAGGAACAAATAGTGTTGTCTACATAGGCTCCAGTCTGATTTTGATCATCAAAATCCTTGGCATCGACCAAAATTACTTCCTCAAAGCCATTGCCCTGCCAATACTGAATCATTTCTGGGGTGGTCTTGGTAGACACCATACTGTGGTGTTCTTGGCTGTAGCCATTCCAGACCAATACCGGCATGAAGTTGGTGATTTTAGGAAACGCGGTATGAAAATGCTGCATCGCGCTCATGATATAAGGTTCACCCAGACCTCCATCACCCACTGTAAACGGAAATAATTTACCAGGATGTAAAAAAGCCGCCGACATGGCAAAATGCTGACCCTGACCCAATGGCCCTGCTGGCGCTAGAATACCCGGAATAAAGCCAGAAAGATGGCCGATTAAGCCGTGCTTTTCCCGGAACCGATCGCGCAGTTGCTGCACAGTAGTGATTCCCATTTTTTCTAGGGATTTATCCAAAAACATGGCGCTGTAGAAGCCCGGTGCATGGTGGCCAACTTCAGTAATAATGTTTTTGTGACCCAACATGACTAATGCAGCATAGGCTTCAGCCTGACTAGCGAAACCGCCGGGATGCCCAGAAGCTTTGCTGGCACAGATTTGCAAAGTTAGGTATCGCAGCGCATCAGCGTAGAGTATGGTCTGGAAGGTGGCATTGGGATTTCCTGGTTTGATCGAGCTGTGACCGTTGACAATGGCCGGTTGCTGCCCATACTCATCAAGTCCGGGGGTTTGCTCAGCAAAGTACTGAATACCTGAGCAAAAATCTGGTGCGCTGGTCATGGGGAGTGTTCCTAGGGTTGCATAAATACTCCGGCCATTTTACCGCAACAGATGGAAACGCTCTTGATAATAATGCTTCAGTCCTCACAACTCACCAAATTAA
>JANNEH010000231.1:0-6969 GCA_031378405.1 Synechococcales cyanobacterium OTE_75_metabat_409 | reverse complement strand
GTGGTCTCTGCCCCTAGCTTTTGTCGGAGTGATGGTATTTGGTGGGGTACTGGGGATGACCGGTGTTACGATGCCATTTGTGGAACAGGGTATTCTCATTTCAGATTTAGTTTTGGGGGCGATCGTCCTAGCTGCTACTCGCTTACCCTTGGCTATTAGTATGAGTATTGTTGGTGCCTTAGCCATTTTTCATGGCTATGCTCATGGTGTCGAAATGCCCAAAGGCGCTTCTGGTTTAGAATATGCCGCTGGCTTTGTCTGTTCTACGGCTCTATTACATGGAATAGGTTTAGGTTCAGCACTGTTGATCAAAAAGTTTCTCCAAGACAAATTTGTACAAGTTGCTGGTGCCGGAGTGTTAGTTGGAGGTTTAGTTATAGCCGTGCGATCGCTTACGGGTTCTTGATTCTAGGTCATTTGTCTGGCCATCAAACGGGCAAATAGACCAGTCTCATCGGCAGATAGTTGAGTAAAATTGCCCTGCTGAATAACTCTGCCCGCTTGCAAAACATAGATGCGATCGGCATTTTGAATAGTGCTTAAACGATGAGCCACAACTACCCGCGTAACTTGTAACTGCTCCAAGCTGGTGCTCACAATTGCTTGGGTAGTGTTATCTAAGGCACTGGTGGCTTCATCAAATAGCAAAATCCTAGGTTTATGCACCAATGCCCTGGCGATTAACAGTCGCTGGCGTTGGCCGCCAGAAATATTTCCACCACCTTCGCTCACCATGGTGTGCATTTGCATCGGCATGTTTTGAATATCTGTAGCAAGTCCAGCCATTTTGGCTGCTGTCCATGCTTCATCTAGAGTTACTTGGCTACTGCCACCAATATTTTCAAAAATTGAAGCCGCCGTAAGCTGACCGTGTTGTAAAACCACCCCAAACTGCCGTCGCACGGCCTCGACATCTAAACCAGCTAAATCTTGACCATCATAAGAAATTGCTCCAGTTTGAGGAGTTTCAAACCCCAGTAATAAGCGCAGAATTGTAGATTTACCACTGCCAGAAGCTCCTACTAAGGCGATAAATTCCCCCGGCGCTGCTTCGATGCTAATGTTCTCTAAAATCAGCGGGGCATCGTGCTGATAGCCAAAGGTTACTCGATCGAGAGCAATACGACCAGTCAATCTACCGGGATCAACTTTAGTTAGATCAATTTCTGGGACAGATTGTAAAATTGGCTGAGTTCGCTGCCACTGGGGTACTACTTGTAATATTTCGGTGACAGTGTTGCTCAATAAAGTAGTACCTTGAGTGAAACGACTAAAGGCAGCGTTAAAGGCCAAGAAAGTCCCGAGAGACAGGGTAATAGCCTCGGCTCCATTCGCCTGTGATCGATCAAGGAGGCGAATGGCAAACCAAAAAAGTAATCCTGAAGTGGCGATCGGCATCACAGTATTAAATAGCACCACAAAATCTTCGATCTTTTGGGTACTCAACTCTAGCTTAACCTGCTGAGCAAAGTTTTTACTCCAAACGGCAAAGGCTCGCTCTTCTGCTCCAGCAATATGTAATTTGGCAATACCATTGATCATCTGCACCGTTTGACCAAAGATCTCACCTCGAATTTCTAGTAACGGGCGAACTTTAGATAATAGTAATATGCCAGAAACCGTAGTCACGATTAAAGTAACAATAGCTACGCCCACGGCAACCAATGCTAAATCATAGCTGTAATAAAAAAGCTGCGCCAGATAAAACAACGTAAAAACACTACTGACTAAATTGATTAAATTGCGCCCACTAAGCTGTCGCCGAATTGTACTGGCCGAGGATACTCGTGACTGAAGATCACCAATGGTGTACTGGCGGAAAAAAGACACGGGCAGATTGAGCAGCCGATCCCAAACTCCGGCTTGAGTAGCATGATCGGTAGTGGTTTCTAGCCGCAGTAACGAAAAACCTTGAGTGAGCTGAAACAAGGCAATGCCGATAGCTGTGATCAATAGTCCTAAGCCAATTTGCAGCAACAATCCTCGATCGCTATCGGGAATTGCACTATCCATGATGACCAGAGTAGCCTGCGGAATTACGAGACCTAATATAGCGACCATAATACCGGTAAAGGCAATAGTCAATAAATCTTGTTGCCTGCCTTGTAAGCCAAATTTAAGCACATCAAATGCCCGAACTGCTTGGGTGGGGAAGGAGCGATAAAACATATCAGCTACTGGCGAAATAGTAGCTGCTAGTCGCTCATTGACTGGTCTTAGACCAGCTTGATTTGGATCAAATATTTGGTAGCTACGGCCATTTGGGAGTAGGGCGATCGGCTGTTGATCGGCTTTGGTATAGGCCACCAATGCACCATTATCTTGCTCCCACCATCGATCGCGCAGTAGCACCCGGCGTTTGCGTAAGCGGGAAGCCCGCACAATAGCCATTAGTAGATCTGGGCTGGCTCGGTCAGAGAGTGCTGGAGGCCGAATTTCCACGCCTAGCGATCGACCTACTGCCCCGGCTACTAGCAATAGGGGGTCACCAATCGCACCGAAGTACTGTTGGCGTGCAGGTAAAGTGCCAACTAGGGCTTCGATTGTCGCAAAAGTAACTTGCTGATTTAACTGATCCCTTGCTGTCAGCCGAGATAATTCCACCTGTTGCTGACGCTGGTTACTGAGCCGGATGCTATCAAATAGACAGGTATGAAAGCAGCCTAAGCCGATGAGCAAAGCAGTTGGTGAAATCTGACTCAGAGGACGGGTGACAATTTGGGCTTCGCCGATTGAAGACAGCCAGATGGAGGGAATCAGAGGTAAAGCCTCATCCGTCAAAGGCATTTCTGTCATTCCCTGCAAACAGGCAGTACCAGATTGCATTTCCACCCAGCATATTTCAGTTAACTGGAGAATCTGTTGATCGATCAAAGAATAGTGAGCGGTGTCGTGAGCCTGCAAAGCAGTTGTGGGAAATGGCTGAGTCGCCAAAACCGGGGCAAGATGACTCAGCCAAGCATTTAACCAAATTTGGACGCGCTGATCGCCTTGGTCACAGAGTTCTTGCCAGCAGCCTGGATCTAGTTGCATTAAACTAACGGCACCCAAGGGAACTGCCAGAAGCTGGTAGCTGGGATCAGTAGCTCCAAAGATAGCTTCTGGGGCATTCAGAGTGCAGAGATATTGGCGTGCCCCCATAGATTGATCTAAATTAATAGTGACGACAAAAATTGTGATCGAGCCAGATTGAATAACCCAAACTTGTTGCAGATTATTGAGCTGGATGGGTTGATGGCCGTTACACTGATGAATTTGTCCGCGCAGATCAATCATGATAATGCTTCACCTACGGTATTAATTAATTTGGCATAGGCACCGGGCACTGACCATAGTTCTTGGTGAGTACCACGCTGCACTACTTGGCCCCGATCGAACACAATAATTTCGTCACTGTCGCGAATGGTACTGAGACGGTGAGCCACAATAATGCAGGTACAACCGCGACGACGCAGATGGCCATCAATAATTTGTTCGGTTTCGGCATCTAGGGCACTAGTAGCTTCATCCATGACCAAAATAGCTGGATTATTTACCAAAGCTCGGGCAATTTCTAGGCGTTGGCGCTGCCCCCCACTGAGATTTATCCCTCCTTCGCTGAGTTGGCTGTCGTAGCCTCCAGATAAAGCTAAGATAGTGTCTTCGATCGCTGCATCACTACAAGCTGATTGAAGCTGACGTTGAAGAATAGTGGTATCCCACAGGGTAAGATTGTCTCGGATAGTGCCCCCAAACAGGGCGATTTCCTGTTCAACCATCGAGATAGAATTAGTTAAAATATTAGCAGGAATATTCGATCGAGGTTGGCCATCAAATAAGATGGAACCCGACCAGGGTTGGTATAGACCACTGATTAGCCTAGCCACAGTAGATTTACCAGAGCCACTACCACCGACTAGAGCAATACGCTGACCTGGTTGCACGATTAAGCTAAAGTTAGTAATCAACGGATCGGCCAAGCGGCTATAGCCAAAAGTGAGCTGTTGAATTTCTACCCGGCCTTGGAGTTTGGCCGTAGGGTAACTACAAGCGAGATTTTTCTGGGCCGGGAGAGAATCGATGGGGTTATCTAATACATCATCTAGTCGGGTTAGATCTGCTGCTAGTTCTTGGAGAGTGGTGGCAAAACTCACCAGATTGTTGACAGGTTGCTGAAAGCCCAGCATTAAACCCTGAAAAGCAATTAACATGCCAATACTCAAGTGACCATTCATTACTCGTAAGCCACCCACAACTAGCAGACCAGCCGAGGTAAGAGCGGCGAGAAATACTGGCAATACTGCAAATATTTGATTGGTATATTCTAGAGTTTGTTGAGAGTTGAGAGCTTTGGTATAGTAACCCGACCAACGGGAGAAAAAGTCAGATTCTAAGGCCGAGGCTTTGAGGGTTTCGATGCTTTGTAGGGCCGCGATCGAGACACCCACAACTTTGCCCTGTTCGACAGTTAATCTTTGGTTGGCATCGATCCGCTGGCGAGAGATTTTTTGCAGGATAATGACGTTAATAACCGCCAAGCTGACGATCATCAGGGTTAATACCCAATCATATTGCAACATGATCGCTGCATAGAAAAATATCATCAGTGTGTCGATCGCCGTAGTGGCCAATTTACCCGAAAGAATATCGGCAACAAAGTCGTTGAGATGAGCACGATTGCTAACTTCTCCGGCGTAGCGCTGGGCATAGAAGCTCATCGGTAATCGTAAAATATGCCACAAAAATTGACTAGACATACTTACATTGAGTTTGACTTTGAGTTTGCGTAAGTAGCGCAGACGAAGCAGGGTGATTGCAGCCTGTAAGCAGGCTGCGAATCCCATTGACCAAAGTAGGGGGAAGAGCCAAGCGCGACGGCCTTGTACCAAAATTTCATCGACAAAAACTTGGCTAAAAATAGGAATTACTAAACCAATGAGAGTCAAAAATAAACCGGTGACTATACAGTAAATAAGTGCTCCTGATGAACTCCGCAGTCGTTTCCACAAAGCGGCGATCAGATTGGGTTTGTGGCCTGTTTTTTGGAATTCTGCGCCTGGTACAAAGGTCAAAACTACGCCGGTATAGCCTTCATCAAATTCTGTGGCACTAATTTGGCGTGGCCCACTACCTGGGTCATTAATGAATACTCGGTCGCCCCTTAATCCTTCGACCACAATAAAATGATTAAATTGCCAAAACACAATGTAGGGTAAAGTTAACTCGGCCAACTGGGCTAGCTCTTTTTTGAAGCCTTTGGCTTCCATGCCATACATTTTGGCGGCTTTAACCATATTGGAGGCTTTGCTACCATCGCGAGAAACCCCACAATCTCGGCGCAGGTTGGTCAACGGCACAATGCGGCCATGATAGGCCAAGATACTGCCCAAGGCAGCAGCACCACATTCTACGGCCTCCATTTGTAAAACGGTGGGGGTCTTGACCCGCTTGGTTTTGGGCAAGATTTTTTTGGTGGTGATGGTCATACTGATAGCACTAGTCCAAACCACTTACTGACCTCAAAATTGGTAATACAAAAGTGATCGGGGCACGCTCTTCGATTTTTACTCTCACGGTAGTAGTGGTGCCAGAAGTAATTTTGCTGTCTGGCCCGCTGGAAGACGACCATTGGTAGCCACTGGGAGTTTGGGCATCACGGGTTAATTGAGCCGAGACTTGGATGAGTCCATCGCGTTTTTTAGAGAGAGTATCGGCAAGTTCGGTGTTGCCAATTTCGTGGGCGACATTTTCACTGGTGATTGGGAAGCTAGATACAGTGGTAACTTTGCCCACTACGCCACCAAAGCGCTCTCGTTTGACGGTTTGGGGAGTGATTTGAATTGACATGCCGGGTTGAACTTTTTTGCCCTCGGCTACAGAAAAATAGGTAATACCTACTAAATCTTTAGTAAGAGTTTCGACTTCGATCGTGGCTAAGCGTCCACCGGCTGGTACTACTTCACCTGGCCTTTGGGTGACTTCTAAGACTCGTCCACTCTGCTGACTAATAATTTGGCTACTGCTGCCAATTTGGGTTTCTAGTTTGGCGATTTCGCGCTGGAGTTCGGCAACTTGGTTGCTGCGGGTGGTGAAGTCTTGAAAGTTTTGTTTGGATTGGTTAGCTTCTTTGCTATTCAGGTCTTTTAGTTCGGTTTGGAGTTTAGCGATTTCGTTTTGGTTGCGCAGGTAGGCTTCACGGGTATTGGTATCTTCTAGGTCTAGTTTTTGTAGTTCGGCACGGCTGCGGGTGATTTCGTTTCGGTTGTTTATATAGCGTTCTTGAATATCATTTTCTTTGACTTCAATATCTTTGAGCTGGGTGTTGAGCTGAGCGATTTCTTCGATCTTTTTTTGGTGTTCTTGCTCGGCACGCAAGGATACTTCTTGGGTGATCACTCCTTGGGCATAGAGCTGTTTGAGTTTGTTGGCACGATTTTGTAAAACTGGGATTTGATTAGTGGCTGCTTGAATTTGTTGCTGTAAGCTAAGCCGTTGCTGTTGGAGTGCAGCTTGGCTTTTTTGTTTGAGGATGGGGCTGAGAGAAAGAAGACTTGTGATTTTTTGTTGGATTTGGAGACGTTGCTGTTGGATAGATTGTTGGCTTTTGTTTTGGAGAATGGGTGCGAGGGTTTGGAGTTCTTGAATGCGGGTAGTAGTGGTTTGTCGTTGTTGGCTAAGGGTTTGTTTTTCTTGGTTGATGCCTTTGAGCTGAAGGGTGCTGCTGGCTTGATTTTGGCTGATGATTTCTTGGAGTTTGGCTTGTTGTTGTTGGAGTTGTTTGCGTAATTCGGTTTGATCGATCGAGCCAATAATTTGACCTTTTTTTACAATATCATTGGTTTTAATGGTGAGGGTGCTGAGTTGTCCAGCGCTTTTAATTTGTAAGGGCACGATGTTACTGGGGTAAATTAAAACACCCTGACCTTCGACGGTGACCGGGATGCGACCAAGAATGCTCCATGTTCCACCAGCAATTGTTATCATGCCAAG
>JANNEH010000103.1:0-3246 GCA_031378405.1 Synechococcales cyanobacterium OTE_75_metabat_409 | reverse complement strand
CGATCGGCAACAACCCCTGGTAGATGACGGATTGGATGTTGTGGTGGTGGGGGATGCGGACGATCGCGGCGCAGTCTTCTTTGTCTGGGTATTCTCGCCACAGTTCCCTTGAAACAGCCTACGGTGTATGGATACTCCCAGGTGGCATGATAGTGGTACAAACTTTCTTGTTTTCTGTTCCACTCAATATTATGAGTATGACCATGGCATTCATCTAGATCAGCATTGGTAAAATCTTTGCCCTTGGGACCACGATGCCCATAGATACCAAACCCATCAAAAGCATATCCTACTAAAGCCGCATGGCCTTTACGCCGATCTTTCTGCTCCAGGCAAGGCGTGACACTGTGATAATGGTATGCCCCTGTTACTTCTGGATGTCCCTGACAGCGATCTTGAATTTCGTGAGCCACCGCATCTTGGCCACCAGCATCTAGGGCGTTGAAAAAATAGCCGCCATTCAGCAACACCCCGATCGCACCCAAAGGCAAACAAGATGGCGCAGCGGCAACTTGGGGCAGAGCGGGCAGATTTACCTGATATGCAGCAGCCGTAATATTATTGGGATTGCGATCGAACATATAAGTACTATCCTCGGGCGAAATCGGAAATTCTCCCGTCGGATCTTTTGGTAGCCTATTACCAATAATCGATCGAATATTATTTTTGAGCTGAATACTAAACTTACTCGGCCACATAATTGCACCATCCACGATCGGCTTTGCCGTTAAATCGTAGGTGCCATCAGTGTGAATCCAAGATCCCCCGGCCTCGGCTCCACCAACTTCATCTCTGCCTAACTGAGTGCGGCAAGACCATACCGAACCTAAGGTGGGACTGGTAGAAACCCGACCATCACCGATCGGCAGACGTTGCAGATCAACGCCCACTGCCTTAGCAATATGGGAAGAGGTAGCTACTGCGGCAACTGGTGGTTTACAGAAAAACCAAACAATCGTCAAACCAATTACCAGCAACGTAGTTACGAAAAAACGAGGTTTCATATGGCTCTGAATTTTTGCAGACTTTTTTAGGTTAACAGAGTGAGTGAAAATGCGTAGCAAAATTAACGCAATCAGCCCCACCCATTCACATCTTGTAAACATTGGCGGAACTATCGACGGAATACCACAGTCACCAGAGGCTACATCTTCACTCTCGATTAGCCATGACCCGACGAATTATTGCCACCACACTGCTGCTATGGGTCGCCGCCGTCCTCCCCGCCAGCGCCACCGATGCCAAAATTCTCCATGCCATTAGTCGCCTCAGCTTTGGCGCTACCCCCGGAGAAATTGAGCGGGTAGAGTCGATCGGGGTAGAAAAATACATTCAAGAACAGTTAAACCCCGCAGCAATTCCGCCCTCCGCCAGTCTCAACACCAAATTATCTCAGCTCAGCAGCCTGAACCTGAGCACCAGCCAACTTGGGGTGGTGTATGGAGCCACCCGCAAAGTGCCCCCATCTGAGCGATCTCAGCTTGAATTGAACATTCGCAAAGTCGCAGAAGAAAGAACCCAAGCCAAGTTATTGCAGGCGATCGAAAGTCCGCGTCAGCTCGAAGAAGTGATGACCGATTTTTGGTACAACCACTTCAATGTATCTGCTAACAAAGGCATCAGCCGCGTTTGGGTAGGTAACTACGAACAGACCACCATTCGCCCCCGGGTCTTGGGCAAATTTCGCGACTTATTGGGAGCCACCGCTCGCCACCCAGCGATGCTCTACTATCTAGACAATTGGCAAAATACTACTCCCAACTCCAACCCCAAAGCCAAAAACAAAGGAGGATTAAATGAAAATTATGCCCGCGAATTAATGGAACTACATACCCTGGGAGTTAAAGGTGGTTATACCCAGCAAGATGTGACCAATATGGCCAAGATTTTCACCGGCTGGGGCTATCGTCCAGCCAATACCAAGCAGGGTGAACCGTTTACTTTTTTCTTCAATGAAAAGCGGCACGACAATACACTGAAAACTTTACTGGGTAAGAAAATTTCTGCTAGTGGTGAACAGGAAGTCGAACAAGCCTTAGATATGTTGGCAACCAGTCCAGCTACTGCGAAATTTGTTAGCTACAAAATCGCCCAAAGATTTGTGAGCGACAATCCACCAGAAGCTTTGGTAAATAGAATGAAAACCCGCTGGCTCCAAACCGATGGTGATATCAAAGCAGTAATGACGACAATGTTCAACAGTCGCGAATTTTGGGCACCATCGGCTCAACGCAGTAAGTTCAAAACCCCCTTAGAATATGTGGTTTCGGCGGTGCGGGCTACCGGCTTAAATGTCGAAGATACCAAATTCCTGAACGGCCAAATAGCTGGGTTGGGGATGCCATTATATGGCTGTGTTACTCCTGATGGCTACAAAAACACCCGCGAGGCTTGGCTGAATGAGAACTCTACAATTCAGCGCATCAACTTCGCTACCCGCCTTGCTAGTGGGAGAGGGATAGCTAAAAATCCCCAACCTATTAACTTAGTCAACCTCGATCGCACCATCACTCCTTACTTGTCGGTCAGAACCCAAGCTAAAATTGCTACCACTCTGCCCAGTTTGCAATCGGCTTTAATGCTGGGCAGCCCCGATTTCATGTATCGCTAATTAATAATTTTACTCCTCATTACCACTATGAATCGTCGTCACTTTCTCACCTGTGCTAGTCTGGGCACCCTTAGCGCCTTCGCTCAAAATAGTTGGCTAGGAGTCAACGCTGCTCCTAATAGCAATCCTCGCCGCCTAATTGTAGTTTTCTTGCGGGGAGCAGTAGATGGGCTGAATGTAGTGGTACCCTACAACGAACCAAGTTATTACCAATATCGCGCCAAAATCGCCATCCCCAAACCCGGCACCCCTGATGGAGCTTTAGATCTAGATGGTCGGTTTGGTCTGCATCCGGCCATGGCACCAATCTTGCCCCTTTGGCAACAGGGTAGCTTGGCTTTTGTTCATGCCAGTGGACTGACTAAAGAAATTCGATCGCACTTCGATGCCCAATATTTCATGGAAACCGGTGTACCTGGCACCAACCGGCGACAAGATGGCTGGATGAATCGGTTACTAGTAGAGGCCAACAATAAATCGCCCCTGCAAGCCATTAGCATCAGTGCCAATGTGCCCCAAATTCTGACCGGCAAAATGCCGGTAACCAGCATCGGGTCTACTCGCCAAGCAGGCAATCGTCAGACGATCGATCGCCAAGAAGTATCAGCAGCTTTTGATCAACTCTACAGCGGTAC
>JANNEH010000283.1:0-27642 GCA_031378405.1 Synechococcales cyanobacterium OTE_75_metabat_409 | reverse complement strand
TATTTAGTAATCGGCAAGGCCAAAAATCCCTCTAGCAAAACGGTGTTCGATGCCGATGTCTATGGTCGGATCTATGATGCTGATAATAATTTGGTGCTGCAAAATCGATCGCGAGTTGGCTTAATCGAACAAATTCCCCCTGGTATCAGCGATTTTGAGATGCGTATTTCGGTGCCCAGCAACTTATCTACACCTTTACAGTTCAAAAAATTCAAGGCAGCGGGCTTCACCCAAAAAATTCGCCAATGACCTAAAATCCCGAATCCATGTGTAAGGTGGGCACTGCCCACGATCTAGGTTTTAGGCAATACGCAGGAAAATATTGCAAATCATTAATACTCCTGAAACCTGCTGAGATCTGGACGTGGGCAGTGCTCACCCTACCCTATTGTCTACTGTTAACTAATTTTATATATAATTTGTCCCATATGTCCTTATCAGCAGTGATCCTAGCAGGTGGTCAGAGTCGGCGGATGGGTCAAGATAAGGCTTTGGTCACAATTGATGACACAACCCTTTTATATAGAATATGTACCGTTGCTCAAGCTTGTACCGATCGAGTCTATGTACTATCGCCACCCCGCGATTACCTGCTGCCCTCCGGTTGTCAATGGTTGCCCGAAGATCCACCCCACCAAGGGCCACTCCGCGCCTTTGCCCAAAGCTTAGAACTAATCGAGAGCGATTGGGTTTTACTGCTAGCCTGCGACCTACCTTATATAGATCCCCTGGCTTTACAGCATTGGATTGTGGAATTAGAGCAAGTGCCTAGTCACTCGATCGCCTACTTAGCTCACCACCCCAAAGGCTGGGAATGCCTCTGTGGTTTTTATCGATCCACCTGTCGCCAGAGTTTAGCCTCGTTTATTGCGGCTGGCGGTAATTCTTTTCAGGCTTGGCTGCACAATCAAGCCGTCGCAGCTATTCCCGATCCTGAGCCAAGCATGTTTGTCAATTGGAATAGTCCGGCGGATTTACCGGCTGATCTACTGACCAATCTACAGACAGTGATTTTTGTCTATGGCACCTTGTTAGCCGGTGAATCTAATCATGGTTTACTTGCCAGTGCCGAGTTCTTAGGTGCGGATAGCTTAGCCCATGCTCAACTATATAATTTAGGTGAATATCCGATGATGTTGCCAGGAAAGGGGACGGTGACAGGCGAAGTATATCGAGTTACAGCCGATACTTTAGCCGAGTTAGATATCTTAGAAGAACACCCTCAAATTTACTTTCGTGGCCAAATAATATTAGCAAGCGGTCGATCGAGTCAGGTGTACTGGGGACGATCCCAATACACCATCAACTGTCTGGGGATCGCCTGTGGCGATTGGCGACTGCGTGATCGCATTTCATCCAGATTTCATGAAGAATAGTTAAATTTACCATTGCCTCCTATGCACCTAAGCTCCTATACTGGAAGTGATAAAAAACACAGTTTGAGAAGTTACCTTATGGCAGGGATCGCAGACGTAGAATTGATGGTAATTGAGCGCTATGCTCCTCTGTCCCTGGACAGACCCCCCCTTACTCTCAGTGAAGCTCTTCCCTCCGACTTCAAGATACCGACAACTCTTCCCCGTCGCCAAATAGTGGCTCTTTCGATCGCTGAACGGCATCGGATTTTAGCAGGTTGTTTACCCGGTATTGTAGCCGACTTTGAGAATCACCCAGAATTACGCGAATTTTCGATGTTAGATGGCTTAGATTGGGAGCCAGAAGATGACTAGCCCCAGACAAGGGGAGATTTGGTACGTAAACTTAGACCCGACAGTGGGTGTGGAAATCAAAAAGGCTCGACCAGTGGTGGTGGTTAGCTCAGATGCACTGAACTCACCCCAGTGGAAAATGCGAATTGTGATTCCTTGCTCGGCATGGCAAGATCGCTTCGAGGACAAGTTTTTTAAAGTAATGATCCCCGCCGACCCAGAAACAGGACTCAAAAAGCCTTCGGCTGCTATTGTGTTACAGGTTCGATCGATTTCAGTTGATCGATTTCAAGATCGTTTAGGGCGAGTGGCTAACGATACGCTCCAGGAGCTTTTAGCGGGCTTGGTGTTGGGAATCGATTATCAACCTTCGCAAATTAAATAATAGCTATTGATATAGCAATATCCATGGTGATCGAACCCCGAATCCATTGATTTTGATGAATTCGATGAAGGGCGGGTTTTTATTTTTTGATTGTGTTTTTTCAAAAAATTGATGGATAAACCCGCCCCTACGAATTCGTTCGTCAAAAAAATCCATCAAAATCCCCAGAATTTTACGTTTTCAATGTGATCAAAAAACGCGACTGTAGACCCCGAACAACGGCCAGATCTACATCTTCGATCGATCCCACCAAGTCCCCTACAGTCTTGATGCCATCGCAGGCATCCATGCAGGCAAACTCTGCATCATCAATCTTAGCAATTTGATAATTGCTATCAAAAAATGCCCGACTTGGCCAGCCCTCTAAACAAGGGTGTCGCTGAGGAATCGCTGCCAGCAACGCGGCATCTTGTGACCAGTCGGCCTTAGTTAACGGTGGCTTGCCCAAAAAGAACTCAAAGTGAGCCACCTCTGGGTCTAATAGCTCAATCAGGCGATAGCGCTGTCGATCGGTCAAGCCCTTAGCCCTTTCCATCAAATCTGGTGCTTGGCCAATCAGCCGCTCTAGTTGCCAAAAATCTGGATTCGAGAAACCGATAAATTCTAAGCCCGCCGCATCAATCAGTTCAAAAATCGTCTCGGCATTGTAGACAATCTCTTGCGGATGTACATACATATCCGCGAAACACTCATCCTTAAAGTTTTCCAGCGACCAACGGCTTTTTTCTCGTTGAGCAATCCGGTTAGTTTCTGGCAAATTGGCAAAAATCTCTCGCCCCACCTGCACTCCATCCCGGTAATCGCCTTTTTTCTCGCCTTGCAGTAACCCGATCGCCTTTTGCATCATGGTGATTTCCCAGCGTCCCACCTCGCCATAAACGAAGATATGCAACAGGCCACCAGGAGCTAATTTCTTCGCCAGAGCTTGGATGCCCCGATTAGGGTCAGCCGTATGGTGCAATACACCTACGGAATTAATCAGATCAAACTCCCCTGGCAACTGATCTACATCAAACAAGCTCATTTGATGAAACTCTACACCCAATGCCTTGGATCGCGTACAGCGCTCTCTCGCCACCGCCAAAGCGCCGGGACTGATATCGATCGCCGTTACCTGCGCACCTGGATTCAGATGCACCAAATATTCGGTACTTACCCCAGTCCCACAGCCCGCATCCAAAATCCGCACATCCGATCGAGCAGGCAGTTGACCTAAACAGAAATTGTAGGCTGCTTGCCAATGCCAGCGCCAGTTATACCCCGGCGGCACTTCATCCAAAATTGGATCAGGGGGAAAAGGATAGGTATTATAAAGCTGCTGAACGGCCTGGGTGACATCCATAGAAGGTATAAGGTGCAAGGAATCTCGTCATTTTACCTCAGGAGCAGATTCTTTCGGCAATCATCCCACCCCGCTCTCACCCGCTCGGGCTGTAGCGAGTTAAGATGGAACGTAGATTTTTGCGGAAATAAACCATGGTTCAAGCTCCTTATTACGGTGATAGCGCCTATCGCACTCCCCCACCAGACTTACCCTCGCTAATTTTGAAAGAGCGAATTATTTACTTGGGTTTACCACTGGTTTCTAGCGACGACTATAAGCGCCAGCTCGGAGTGGATGTAACCAAGCTGATTATTGCCCAATTACTGTATTTGCAGTTCGATAACCCCGACAAACCAATTAACTTTTACATCAACTCCACCGGGACTTCTTGGTATGGCGGCGAGGCGATCGGGCAAGAAACGGAAGCGTTTGCCATTTGTGACACCATGGCTTACATCAAGCCACCAGTCCACACCATTTGCATCGGTCAAGCCATGGGCACCGCCGCCATGATTTTGTCTTGTGGCACCAAGGGCTGTCGCGCTAGTCTGCCCAACGCTACTATCGTCCTAAACCAGGCTAAAACCGGCACCGGGCGTGGTCAGGCCACGGATATTCAGATTCGTGCCAAAGAAGTTCTTGATAACAAAGCCGCGATGCTAGGAATTTTGTCACGAAATACTGGCCATACTTCCGAAAAACTGGCTAAAGATATGGAGCGAACCTTCTACCTTACCCCCGCCGAAGCCAAAGAATATGGCTTAATCGATCGAGTGCTGACCAGCTCTAAAGATCTGCCGGTGCCACTTGCCGCTATTGTCTAAAATTTCACCTATCTGGAGACTCTATGGCCGTCGAATCGCCGTTGCGCGTTCCCTATAATCTGCCTGGTAGCCAGCAGTGGCAGTGGATAAATATTTTCACCCGCATGAGCCAGGAGCGGATTATTTTCTTGAACCAAACCATGACAATGGGTTTGGCCAATTCACTAATTGCTTCGATGCTATACCTAGATTCCCAAGATTCTGGAAAGCCGATCTTTTTGTACATTAACTCCTACGGTGATCCGGTGGCCACCGGTGATGTCAACGAGGGGGCTGGTTTTATGTCGGTAGCAGCCACATTGTCGATTTATGACACCATGCAGCATATCAAATCAGAGATTCACACCATCTGCCTTGGCCAAGCAGTAGGCTTAGCTGCTCTGATTTTGTCGGCGGGTACCAAAGGCAAACGCGCTAGTCTACCCCACTCGATGATTGCCCTCAGCCAGCCTTACAGCGGAGTGCAAGGTCAGGCTACCGATATTCAGGTCAATGCCCAAGAAGTTGGTGCTAAGCGGCAGCTAATGCTAGAGGTTTTTGCCAAAAATACTGGGCAGTCACCTGAAAAAATCGATCAAGATATGCAGCGGATCTTTTATCTATCTCCCACCGAAGCGGTGGAATATGGATTGATCGATCGAGTGATCACTAGCAGTAAATCCTAGTAATAAATCATAACTACATTAATTTAACCGGAGATTTCTTATGCCGATCGGTATTCCTAGCGTTCCTTATAAGCTGCCTGGCAGCAACTACGAAAATTGGATCAATATCTACGAGCGGCTATTCCGCGAGCGGATTATTTTTCTTTCGGAAGAAGTTGATGACGGCATTGCCAACCAAATTGTGGCCTATTTGCTGTATCTCGATTCGGAAGATAGCTCTAAGCCCATCTATATGTATATCAATTCCCCCGGCGGCTCGGTCACAGCGGGCTTGGCGATCTATGACACCATGCAGCTCATTAAATCGGAAGTAGTGACGATTTGTGTGGGCTTGGCAGCCTCGATGGGTTCATTTTTGTTGATGGCTGGTAGTAAGGGTCGCCGTTTGGCCTTGCCACATTCCCGGATCATGATTCACCAACCTTCCGGTGGTACTCGTGGTCAGGCCAGCGATATCCAAATCGAGATGCGCGAGATTCTACGTTTGCGCCATCAGCTCAATGGTATTTATGCTGAGCGCACTGAGCAACCACTGGAAAAAATTGAGCGCGATATGGATCGGGATTTCTTTATGTCTCCTTATGAGGCCAAAGAATACCGCTTAATTGATCAGGTGATTGAAACTCGATTGTCGCCGGAATCGATCGAACAAGCAATCAAATAGTACAGGTTATTAAATGGTGGGGTCAATTTTGTTCACGACCTCACCTTTCAATGACTACTGCAATATCAGTATTACCATGGAGGTGAAGGTGTAGCGATGTCTGCTAGAGATAAGTACCATGATTGGGTCAAAGAAACACTGATTAACGCTGGTTGGATAATTTCTCACGATCCCCTGTCCATCTCGATTGGAAAAATTAGTATTCAGATTGATCTAGGTCTAGAAAGCTTGATTGGAGCAGAGAAAGGAACAGCAAAAATAGCAGTTGAAATTAAAAGTTTCAGCAAAGTTTCTCAGATAACTGACTTTTATGCTGCCCTTGGCCAATACCTTTGTTATAAAGTAGCTTTAGCAGAAAACATCCTGATCGTACCCTCTACTTAGCTATTCCCGAACCCGTGTATGACCTTTTTTTCACAGAAACCCTAATTCAGAAAGTCCTTCAGGCTTACCCTGTAAAACTGCTTGTATATAACCTCTTGAATAAGGAAATTCAATCATGGATAGACTAAATCACTACCGCCGAAGCATTAGTAATTTTCTAAGTAAATATGTCGATGCTTGGCAAGAAGAAGGTGTTGAAACCCAACTAATTATTGACTCAGAGCGGGATCACTATCTACTCTTGAGAGTTGGCTGGGAAAAAGGAAAGCGCATTAATTATGCTGTATTTCAATTTGATATCAAAGATGAAAAAATCTGGATACAAGAAAACAATACCGATGTTGAAGTCGATAAAGAGTTGGAAGAAATGGGCATTTCTAAAAAAGAAATCGTAGTCGGTTTTCACCATCCATCGATGCGCGAATATTCCGACTATGCCATCGCCTAAATCCTAGAATCTAGTCCTGCCAGGGTAAAAGATGATGAAGTT
The DNA here is from genome assembly GCA_031378405.1 of Synechococcales cyanobacterium OTE_75_metabat_409. Taxonomy (GTDB): domain Bacteria; phylum Cyanobacteriota; class Cyanobacteriia; order Cyanobacteriales; family Chamaesiphonaceae; genus JAAFHZ01. The sequence goes on along the minus strand of JANNEH010000283.1, from coordinate 21,197 downwards.
GGTGGCATGGATTTACTTTGATCGCCTACGGCACAAGTGAAGTTATCGATCGAACCACACGACCAAAATTATTTGCTGCTAAACCATTTATCATAAATTTCTTGATATTCGCCTTTTTCTTGGACTGACAATAGGGCGCTATTCACTTCTTTGCGGTAGGGACTACCATTGGGAAGGGCGATCGCATAGTTTTCTTTGCGAAAAATGCTGCCGACTACTTGAGCTTTGCCCTTGCCATCATGGGCAGCGTAGTACAGTAAAATTGGCCCATCATAGACGATCGCATCTACTTCAGAGTTGTTTAAAGCAGTATAAGCATCTTCAATTTTGGGAAACGCCTTGGCTTCGATGTTTTGCTGTTGGAGGTATTTAGCTGAAGTACTCTCAGCTATTGTGGCTACCTTTTTACCAGGTAGATCATTTACCCCCTTGATGCTAGTTTGCAACTGTTCCACCGTTAGGGAAGTAGTCACAGTCGCTGTAAAGTAAGCAATAAACACCACACTAATAAACATCCAAATTACCGCAGTAATTCGCCCCAAAGGGCCTTTGGGCATCTCTTCTGCTTGAGTCGCTAAGGTCGCGGCTGCCCACCAAAATGTCTTAAAGATTCCCGGAAAATAAGCACTATTTTCCAAAAATCCGCCTTTGTGATTCCGTTCCACTAGCCACACAATATGGCCAGGAATCAAAATAATAATCAGCATAATGCCAAACAAATGGAGTAATGCCGGGTTAAAAATTTGCCCCAAAGTGCGCCAAATCGAACCTTGAGCACCCTGGCTACGGGCTAAAATCTGTAAGCCTGAGTCAAAAATTGGCTGAGAAAAGTCCATCTCGCGTTCGCGCTGGGCGGTGACTGAAATGGCACCAACACCCACATCAGCCTTGCCAGACTTGACCGTCTCTAAAATATCTTTGACACTTTTAGTTTTTTGGAACTCCGACTTCACTTTCATTTCTTCGGCAACTTTGTTCCAAAGATCGATGCTAAAGCCACTCAATTGGCCATTTTCTTCGGTAACAAAAGGCGGTAATACTCTGGTGGCAATTTTGAGAGTTTTATTGATTGGTGCAGGAGTCGCAGAGGCTGATGGCTGGGGAGCTGGTGACTGCGCCATCACGCTGCCCACCAATGCCAAAGTGAAGATGGCAGTTAGCAAGACACTACCCCACCATCGCCTTACATCTCGAAACAAAAATCGAAGTATTTCCATAAAATGCCACAGAAAATCACAGCTTCATATCTTAGCCTTAATCTCTGTCGCATCTTTAAAATTCTGGATTTATGCTAACAAACCTTCAATATCCTTAGCGATTTTCTCTGGAGTATCGGTAGGCGCGTAGCGTTTCACCACATTACCCTGTTTATCAACCAAGAACTTAGTGAAATTCCACTTAATATCTTTCAGACCCAGAAGTCCCGGCTTAGCCATGACCAAATATTGATACAGAGGATGAGCAGCACTGCCGTTTACCTCTACTTTCTCGGACATGGGGAAAGTCACACCATAGCGGGTTTGACAAAAAGATTGAATATCAGCAGCGCTACCAGGTTCTTGACTACCAAACTGATTGCAAGGAAAACCAAATACTACCAAACCTTTATCTAAGTACTTCTCGTATAACGCTTGTAAGCCCTGGTACTGCGGAGTCATACCACATTGACTAGCGGTGTTGACAATGAGCATCACTTTGCCTTGAAAATCTTTAAAACTAACAGGTTGTCCTTCTAGGCTAGTAGTGGAAAAATCGTAGATGGTGGCTGACATATAAATTACTCCGTCAAAAAAATTTGATTTTATTAAGTTTAACGAAAAATTATGTCCTCAGGAGATCAAAATGTGGGCGTTGCCTAAAAACGCTACACATACCGCTAGGTCGTCTAGAGGACTTACGACTTCGCTCAGCCCACATTATTAGTAGCTTCGTAAGACAATCGGCGGTAAATTAGCGATCGAGCTTGAGATTAATGGACAACCAAAGTAGAATCACACTCAAACTATCTTCTTCCACCCTACCTTCCTCCGCGTATGTCTTGGTTCAAGTACAGCTTCATCACCTTAGCCGCCACCTTTGGCATCAATACGGGCAGCGCTTGTGCCCAATCTTTTGATAACTTTGTTTCTGGTCCTGGCACTGGCGTATATCTAGGTGGTGGTGCATTACTACCCCTGATCACCGATGGCGACAAAGGCGGACAACACAGCTTACGGATTATTGATGCCCTCGCCACCAGTGCCGCACTCTGCTATGGAGCCAAGTCGGTCATCCAAAGTCCCCGCCCAGACAACGAAAAAGAACTAGATAGTTTCCCAAGCTGTCATGCCACCACCGCCTTTGCCGTGGCTAGAATGCAGAGCCAATATCATCCAGACTGGGCGATCGCCTGGTATGCGGGCGCTACTTTAATTGGCTATTCTCGGATCAGCGAAGGTCGGCACCGTTGGTACGATGTGGCCGCAGGAGCGGCACTGGGTTACTTAGTCGGCGAAGTAGAACTAGGCCAAAAAAGAGGCTTATTGTTATTTCCGTTGATTCGCGAAGACAGTCAGGGCAACAGTATTTACGGTATGCAAGTCAGAGCAGAGTTTTAAATTATGACAGTAGTAAACGGCACCATGATGCAATACTTTCATTGGTATAACTCCAATGACGGTGGACATTGGCGACAGCTCGAAAAATCCGCAGCCGACTTAGCCAAAGCAGGCTTTACGGCCATGTGGTTACCGCCAGTCTACAAAGGTAGCAACGGCATTAATGAAGTAGGCTATAGCACCTACGACCTGTTCGATTTGGGTGAATTCGACCAAAAAGGCTCGGTACGCACTAAGTATGGCACCAAAGCCGAGTTAGTAGCAGCGGTCAATGCTGCCCACGCTGCCGGGATGCAAATTTATTTAGATACAGTGTTTAATCACAAAAACGGTGGTGATGAAGAGGAATTGGTAGAAGCCATCCCAGTATCTACAGACGATCGAAACCGCGACACTGGTGCCGTAGAAACAATCAAAGTCTGGACAAAATTCAACTTTCCAGGACGGGGTAATAAGTATTCCGCCATGAAGTGGAACTGGCGCAACTTCGACTCGGTAAATCACAATATGTTTAAACCGGGTGATAATACCATCTACCGCTCTAAGGCTAAGCATTTTGAAACCGGCGTAAATACTGGTCATGGCAACTACGATTTCTTAATGGCCTGTGATTTAGATACCAGCTCTGAGGAGGTAGTGGAAGAGCTAAAATACTGGGGTGCCTGGATTGTAGACAGTCTGAAAATAGATGGTTTTCGGCTAGATGCCGTCAAGCACATTCGATCGAGCTTTTTTCCCGACTGGCTGAGCCATGTGCGGAAATACACCAAAAAAGAACTGTTTACCGTAGGAGAATACTGGTCTAACGACATCAACGATCTCCATTCCTTCATCAGCAGCACTGGTGGCCAGTTATCTCTGTTTGATGTGCCTTTACACTACAACCTCCAGGCCGCTAGTCGCGGCGGTGGTAACTACGACATGCGCCAGATTTTTGATGGCACCTTGGTGCAGCATCAGCCCAATTTGGCTGTCACCTTTGTGGATAACCATGATTCGCAGCCGCTCCAGGCATTGGAATCGGACGTAATGGATTGGTTTAAGCCCCTCGCCTATGCCCTGATTCTGTTACGACGCGGTGGCTATCCCTGTGTGTTTTATGCCGATTACTATGGGGCGCAATATGTCGATCGAGGGCGAGATGGCCGCGAATACGATATTTACATCAATTCCCACCAGGGTATTTTGAATAAGCTATTGGCTGCCCGCCGAGACTTTGCCTATGGGGAACAACTAGATTATTTGAATCACCCAAATGTCATTGGCTGGACACGCTTGGGGAATACCCAACATCCCAAAGCTATGGCAGTGATTCTGAGTGATGGAGAAGGCGGCAGCAAATGGATGAATGTGGGCAAGCCCCAGAAAGAGTTCAAAGATATCACCGGCAATTTCTCTCAAACACTGTTCAGCAACGAAAATGGTTGGGCAGAGTTTTACTGTGGTGGCGGCGCAGTGGCAGTATGGGTAGAAGTTTAGGAGTTTGAGCAAATGAGTCATATTGCTTGGTGGTTAGCGGGGATGCTGGGGGTGGTTAATTTAATTCCCCAGATGGGGGTGATGCCAAATACCTCACAGGTGGCAGAGGGATCAAGAACCACCTTGGCCGCCAAACCAGTAGCCGTGGGCAAAGTGGCCAAAGCAATTTCGGTGCAAATCGAAACCGTTGGCACCAAAAACTCTGGTTCCGGGACAATACTCCAGAAACAGGGAGATATTTACACCGTCTTAACTGCTGCCCATGTACTGCGGAAAGGAAAATCTTTCCAACTCACTACCCCCGATGGCAAAATTTATCGATCGATCGACAGATCTATCCGCCAAGCTGCTAATAATCTAGATTTAGCAACAGTGCAGTTTCGTAGCAATCAAACCTATCTGGTGGCCAAACTAGGCAGTTCCCAAGCTTTGGCAGCAGGTATGGAGATTTATGTGGCTGGTTTCCCTGCTGCTACTGCCACGATTAGCGAGGGGGTACTAAATTTTACCAAGGGCGAAATTACCGCTAACGCCAACAAAGCCAATCAGCTGGGCTATTCCATAATATACAACAACGCTACTTTACCGGGAATGAGCGGCGGCCCAGTATTAAACGATCGAGGTGAAGTGGTGGCCATCCACGGTCAAGGTGATCGAGCAGCCGATGGTCAAAAAACTGGCTTTAATTTGGGTATTCCGATTGAAAAATGCCAGCCCCTCGCCACCGGACTGATTAGTCCATCTCCAGCTCCGCGCAATATTACCCCCAAGGCGGATGATTATTTCTTTACAGCCAACCAAAAATATGATGTGGGCAACTATACCGGTGCATTAGCCGACTACGATCGAGCAATTAAACTCAACCCCCAATATGCCGAGGCTTACAATAACCGAGGAAACCTACGCTATGCACAGCTCAAGAATTTCCAGGGGGCTTTAGCCGACTATAACAAAGCGATCTCCCTTCGCCCCAGTAGTACTCTAGCTTATGTAAATCGGGGTAATTTGAAAGCCGAAAAGTTTAACGATGTGAGAGGGGCGATCGCCGATTACGACAAATCTTTAGCCCTGAATGATGATGACTACTTGATCTACAACAATCGGGGCTACTTAAAAGATGCCAAGCTGAATGATTTATCAGGCGCGATGGCCGACTATAATCGATCAATCTCTTTAAATCCGCGCAGTGTTTTGGCTTACAACAATCGCGGCAACTTGCAGTACCACAAACTGAGCAACACCACCGCTGCTTTAACTGACTACAACCTGGCGATCGAAGTCAATGCCCAAAACCCGATGGCCTATTATAATCGCGCTGACCTAAATTACTCGGGGGGCAACAAAACCGCCGCCATCCAAGATTTTATGATAGTGGTACAGTTAAGTCCAAGTAGTTGGCTGGGCTTAATTGCCCAAGGGGTGATTGATCTAGAACAAGAACAAGCCCCGTCAGCTTTGCGTGAATTCAATCAAGCAGCCAGCCTCGGGGCAGACCCGATCGATTATCGCAAGTATCGCGGGTTGGCTTATCGACAATTGGGCCAACGCCCAAAGGCGATCAGCGAATGGCAAAAGGCCGCTCAAATTTCTCGTCAACTCCACTATCGTAAAGACTATGAGTTATTGCAGATATTGATGAAATCATCATGAAATGCTTACAGTTCAACTGTTGAATTTAATCATCTACTCAATTATTGAATTTAATCACCTACCTCTGGACAACACTGTGATATTTTTTGTAATATCTTGACAAATTTGGGCTAAGATAGCTTGTCAACTTGCTAATTTTTCTACCTTCAGACGATTGATTTCTATTATCAGGGGCAACATGCACAAAAACGTTAGCTGGTCATTAGCTGCAAGTTTAGCGAGTACATCTCTCATCGCAGCACCGGCTCATTCAGCCCAGTTATTAGACTGGCGCTTCAACGCCGAAAGAAATGTAATTGGACTAATCACAGACCAGGCAGTGAAGCCTTCGGTTTTTCTGCTGAGTAACCCTAACCGTTTAGTAATCGACTTACCTGGCACTGGCAAAAAAGGCCCAACTATCCGCACCAGATATGGCGGAGCCATCAGAGAAATTCGGATTTCGGAAGTATCTGGCAGCATGACCAGAGCAGTAATTGAACTAGCTCCTGGCTATGGAGTAGCGGCCCGAAACATCAAAGTAGCCAGCGATTCTCCTGGCCGCTGGTATGTGCGGATGAAGTCGATCGAAAGCGGCATCCCACCCGGACCGGGCGAAACCAAAGAAGTCATTCAAGTCCCGACCGAAGGCGCGCCAGAAGTACCATTACCCCCACCGATCGACGCGGGTAAACCAGTACCTGTACCTTCATCTTCTCGACAACCATACCCACCTAGTAGTGGCGGCAATGTCTTGAGTGCCAATTTACCCGCTGGCCGAGAGATTGGCTCGCTAAAAGCCCAGTTACAGAGCTTGGTGAACAGGTACAAAGATCTATCCCCAGGAATGTTCTTTATCGATGTAGAAACTGGTGACTATGTCAACTTGGGTGGCGATCGAGTCTATGCAGCAGCTAGTACCATCAAGCTGCCAATTTTGATGGCATTTTTTGAAGCGGTAGATGCAGGCAGAATTCGGCTAGATGAAAATTTGACAGTCACTAGAGCAGCCGTGACTGGTGGTTCTGGGACATTGCAGTACTATCCCGGCGCAAAACTTAGCGCTTTGGCCACAGCCACCAAAATGATCACCATCAGCGACAACACCGCTACTAACATGATCATTACCCGCCTCGGTGGCTTAGCAGCCGTCAATGCCCGTTTCCGCAGTTGGGGATTGAATAACACCTACATGCAGAATTATCTGGGTGATTTTAAGGGCACCAACAAAACCAGTGCAGTAGATTTGGTGAAAGCTTCGGCATTGGTGGCCAAGCGCAAAGTCATGAGTGAAGACAGTCGGGCTAGAGCATTAGATATCTTAAATGCTACTGAAAACACCAAGCTGCTGAAAGCTGGACTGGGCGAGGGCGCACATATTGCCCATAAAACCGGCACGTTAGGTGTAATATTAGGCGACGCAGGTATTATTGAAAAGCCTTCGGGCAAGCTGTACTTAGCTGGCGTGTTCGTGCGTCGCCCCTTCAATGATCTACGCGGTCGATATTTTATTCAAGAGGCATCACGGCTTAGCTACAACTACTTCAACAGTGTAAATTAAAGATTAAATTACGGCCTGAGACTACTAATCTCAGGATAATTTTGTCTATTTTTCCGGTCATTTAAACAAGTTTAGATAGGCCATAAACATATATTGCTTATCTCGTTTGCCGCCAGTTACTTCTTCTAATATGCCAAATTGCACCAAATCTCCGATCAATTTATAAGCTGATGCCGCAGATATCTCTGCTACTTCTGTCATTTTTGTGGCATCAATAATCGGTCGTTGATATAAGTAATTAATTACTTTCTGCGCATTTATTGTTCTGCTACCTAATGCCTGGACTTGTTGTTCAGTATGTTTTTGCAGCTTAAGCATGTTATCAAAAGTAGTCACACTACTGCTGGCTGTTTCAGTAATGCCGACCAAGAAAAATTTAAACCATTGTAATAAGTCATTTTTTTCTCTGGCTCTCATTAGGTTGTCATAATAATGTGTGCGGTGGCGTTCAAAGAAATCGGATAAATACAACACAGGCTGTTTGAGAATTCCTTTGCTGACCAAATACAATGTAATCAATAATCTTCCTACTCGACCATTGCCATCTAGGAAGGGGTGAATGGTTTCAAATTGATAATGAACTAGGGCGATTTTCAGCAGTTCAGGAAAATACTGAGTATCGTTATGTACAAACTGCTCGATGTCACTCATTAGCTCACCGATCGAAATGTGTACTGGGGGTATGAACAGGGCATCGCTGATGGTGGCTCCACCAATCCAGTTTTGGCTTTGCCGAAATTCACCGGGCTGTTTGTGTTTGCCACGCACACCTTGGAGTAAGGTGCGATGGGTTTCGCGGATTAAACGGGAAGAAAAGGGCAGGGTTTGCAAATTGGCGATCGCTTCTTTCATAGCTGCGACATAGTTTTGAACTTCTTCCCAGTCGTCTCTTTTCTCGGGAGCAACGTCTTCGACGGCTAATAAAGCCTCAGCCATGTTGGTTTTGGTGCCTTCGATTTTGCTGGATTGGGTGGCTTCTTTAAGAACGTGCATACTAATGAATAGGTCAATATTGGGGATGTATTCAGAATACATATCCAGTCTGCCAATTTCTCGATCGGCTTGCCCCAAAAGCTGGATTAGTTCCATGTTGTCGATTGTCCAGCGGCGGTTGATGGGGGTAGGCTGAAAGCTTTTGTAATATCCTTGCTGAATATAATGGCCAGATTGAAAGGTTTTCATGGTTTGCCAGCTTAGTTTGAAAGCTCAGAATAAGGAGTGAGTCTATTTTAGTTTTTTGGTAAAAACGAGAATAAGAACTGCCACTATTTTAGATTTTAGGCAAAAACGATAATAAGGATCGCTGCTATTTTAGTTTTTAGGCAAAAACAAGAACAAAGATTTTTGATCAGTTATTCCGGCGGGAGCTGAAGCATCCAATGCAAGATTGCTAGCAGTTTTCCCACTGGGTCGAGAGAGTATTCTTTGCTTTCGAGGGTGACGGTACGATCAATCAACCGCAGAAACTGCCAGATGCTCCCCGTGGTTACGATTCCATAGATTTTGTCTACGTTTGCACCTTGTTCCTGGTTAAACCTTTGAGCCGCAACCATTTCGGCGATACATTGGCCTAGTCCACTTTTGAGGATGCCCTTTTTGGCTTCGACTAAAGCGATTACTGGTGCTTCGATCGTCAGTTGCAGCGGACTGCGGGCAATTAAAAAATCACAGGCTCCACTTAAGCCCAGTTCTCGATCGATGGTGAAGTCTTGGCCAGAGAAAATGCTCACTTTGCTCTGGGATAAACTGCGCAGTTCCAGCAAAACTGGGGCAATGATGAATTCTGAGCGGGCTTTTTCAGAATCTACATCAATTGCCAAAGCCATGCCCATGGCTAAAGATTGGTTCAGCCAGTCGCTGGCGATCAGGGGCTGAAGCTCGGGAATGATGGCTGTTTGCTGTAATTCGAGGTTTAATTTGGCTCGAACGTTGTCGATCGTGAAATCGCTGTAGGGCATGGTTAACAGATCCTGGAAGATTTCTGAAGCTTCTTTAATTTTACGGTCGATCGAAAGTTTGGATGAATTATTAGCGATCGATGTTCGAAGACCTTGGATCTAGTCTACCTAGGAATCGAAAAAGCCAAAGCGAGCTTTGTAAGCAGCCAATTGAGCGGCTAGCTCCAAAGCTTCTTGTTGTGCAGAGGCAGCCTCTTGTTTAAAAAGTAGAGCTTCTTGTTTGGAAAGTAGAGCTTCTTGCTCGGCGATCCTCATTTTAGCTTGCATTTCTATTGGCCACAGCAGCTTTTCTCCGGTATCCAATCGATAGAAGGCAATGAGAGCTGTGGGTGAACTTACCAGACTGTTATCCACTTCTAACCTCAATTGCAATACTGAGCTGATATTGTTGGTGAGCAGTTGGTACTGACCATTTTCTAATCGATAACCGCGTAGTTGTTCCTTAATCCATTCACCCTTGGGATCAAACTGCCAATATTCTTGTACTCCAATTTGGGCATAGAGCTGCTTCTTTGGCCCGTCGTCTTCTTTTTTGGTACTGGGAGATGTCATCTCAAAAGTAACACTGGGAACTGAGCCTTCTTCCCAGATTTTGTAATTATCTCGGCCACCTGGCTCGACATTAAAAATGACAAATACGTCTGGAGCGATACGCTTGCTGGAGTCGCCTTGTTCGTAGTAAAGGAACTGGTTGCCCAAAACTGTGGCCTGTTGCCCTTGTAAATAGAGGCGGAGCACTTCGATCGTCATCAAAATGGCATACAGATGGGCAAAGGTTTCAGCCACGGGCTGTCCGTCTCCGGTAGGGTAATGAATAGCAGTGTTAGCAGCAACTGTCACAGGCCACCTTTGAGCAATAAAGATTTGGTGATTTATTTTAACTCATAGAAAGAGTGCGATGTTGACGACCCTATTTCTAGACCTTATAATAAGGCCATGATGGCGTACCTAGTGAAATTACCATGACACAAGCAAAATTTACGCTAGAACAATCACAGATCGATTTTCTAGAACGGTTTAAAGATAGAGGGTTTAAGGATAAAAGCTCGATCGTCCGCTTGGCGTTGGATAAGCTGGCTGAAGAGCTTCAGCGACAAGAGCTAGAAGAATCGGCTGATTTATATGCAGAAATGTATTTAGAGGATGCCGAGTTACGTCAACTTACTGATGTGGCAATTGAGGGTTGGCCGCTATGAGTGAGCTACGACGAGGATTAATTATTGATGTAGATCTGGAGCCGACGAAGGGTTCAGAGACTGGTAAGGTGAGACCTTGTATTGTAGTTACTAACGATATTTATAATGCGCGGGTGCCAATAATTCAGGTAGTGCCGTTGACAGAATGGAGTCTGAAGAAGGGTAAAATCAAAACTAATATTGAGGTATTACCTTCTGCTTTGAATGGTTTGAGCAAGAGGTCGATCGCTGATTGTTTGCAGACACGCCCGATCGATTATCGCGATCGGTTGGTGTCGGTCAGAGGGGAGTTGGAGTTAGAGGTTTTGGCTCAAGTTGGTTATGCTCTGAAGGTTGTTTTCGATCTTGTCTAAGTTAGTGAACTCAGAATCAGAATGGTTAGAAGTCGGACTTCTAACCATTCTGATTTTGATCAATGAATTCTGCAAATTCCACTTCTTTCAGCGTAAAAGGTAGATCTTGATTGATTGCCTCAATTTCTTGGCGCTCCATCTTATTTACCTCCCGAATATAAGGCACAATAATTTGCTCTAAACGGCGATGATAAAAGCGGTGCATACTATAGTTTGGCGTAGCCGGAAAACCCCGCCGCTTCTTGTGTCTGCCCCCAGCTCCCGGATCAAAGATTTGGATGCCTTGGCCGATCGACCACTCAATAGGCGCATAATAACAAGCATCAAAATGCAGACAATCGATCTGCTCCCGGCTACCCCAATAGCGCCCATACATCCGATCGCCCTTATAAATACAAAAAGACATCCCCACCGGATCGGCCACACCCTCTTGAAAAGCAGCCATCAACATCACCCGATGCTGATAGTTCGGGTACAAAGCAGCAAAAAACTCCGGTGTGAGATACTTACTACCCCAATAACCAAATTTATCACAGGTATCAGCATAAAACTCATACATCAGCGGCAGCATTTTGCCCCCAACTTCTTCGCCGGTCAGCGGCTTCAAGGTTAGCCCAGCCTCGGTGACGGCTTTACGTTCTCGCTTAATATTACGGCGCTGATTGGCATTAAAATTCTTTAAATAACAATCAAAATCTTGATGGTGATCATTTTGCCAAATATAGTTATGATGCAGCCAAGGAGTAAATCCCTGTTGCTCGATCGCCGCCTGCCAACTGGGATCTACATACAAAAAATGGCAGCCCGAAATACTATTAGCCACACAAAATTTATCAATTTCGGCCATCATCAAAGCAGTCATGGCCAACTCATCAATACCGTCAGCCATCAAAAACCGATAGCCTTCAGTCGGGGTAATAGGGGTCATGCCCACTAATTTAGGATAATACCGAATCCCCAGCCGTTGGGATACATCTGCCCACTGTTGATCGAAAACAAACTCCCCATAACTGTGGCCTTTCAAGTACAAGGGCGCAGCGGCCACCAGAGTAGTCCCCTCCCAGACCGTTAAATGGCGGGGTAACCAACCAGTCTCGGCTCTCACACTACCAGAGGTTTCGAGGTTATTGAGCCACTCCCATTCCAAAAAGGGGGTTTTTAATGGCATAGCCAGGGCATCCCAGGCCGACTGGGGAACTTGCTGCAATCGATCGAGCCACTGTAATTGATAGTTAGACATAAAGATGGTTTTTAGCGCCTATAAACAGTTTCAGAGAATTTTTGCACCTGGTTTTTACTTATTTTTTTACTTAGGGATGCAGGCTAGGCGGATTCTAACACAAACATCTTGGTGGGCAGTACCTGTTAATTCTGATTATTTTTGACCACTCTTCAGCGCTAAACTATCACTGTCGCGCTCTAGCATCAGCCCATGCCCCTTGGAAACGAACCCGCCGAAATCATTCAGCCGCAGTTTTTTTATCAGGCTCGCAAATTTTCTTTTCATGGCAACCGGATGCGCCTGCCCAACGGTGTAGAGGGTGATTGGACTTATGTCCAACATCCCGGCGGAGCCATGGTCATTCCGGTGACTCCTGATGGCCGACTGATTATTTTGCGGCAATATCGATTTGCCGTGCGTGGCCGCATCTTGGAATTTCCTGCTGGTACGCTAGAAAGCGGCGAAACCCCCTTAGTCACCATCCAGCGCGAAATCGAGGAAGAAACTGGTCACCAGGCCAGCAAATGGACAGATCTGGGCGAATTCTTTCTGGCTCCTGGTTACTCTGATGAGATCATCTATGCCTTTTTGGCCGAAGGAGCAGTGCCAGTACCCCAGCCACCCGCCGGGGACGAGGACGAAGATATAGAAGTATTGTTTATGAACCCTGCCGAGTTAGAGACCGCGATCTTAACCGGGGAGCCGATCGATGCCAAATCGATCGCGGGGTATTTCCGCGCCAAGCCCCATCTAAATCTCAAATAATTGGTCTCAAATAGTGAACCGAGCACTCAGCTAACAGTCTTCTGCGGTAGAATGCTCAAGGCAAGCCAATCTGAATACCCTTTTGGCACATCAGTCTGGCACATTGGGAAGAATTTCTATGAACTTTAGTGACTTAGTTAAAGAACTAAACACCGGCACGATTTTGCCCGAAGCAATCGTGGTCATTACCCTGATGGGGGTATTGATTGCTGACCTGATTTTGGGCAGAAGAGCCGCGCGACCGATCGCCTATTTTGCAATTGGCGGATTATTGACCTCGATCGGTACCCTGGCATTACAGTGGAACATGGCCAACCCAAGCGGTTTTTTGGGAGCCGTCAGTAGCGATCCGCTGAGTGTGATCTTTCGAGGCATGATTGCGCTCTCGGCAGCCGTGACTATTTTGATGTCTATTCGCTACATCGAGCAAACGGGCACCGCTTTAGCCGAATTTATTGCCATTCTGCTCTCAGCGACCCTGGGTGGGATGTTGCTCTCGATGGCTACCGAGTTGGTCACTATCTTTGTCTCCCTAGAAACCATGAGTCTCTCGTCTTACATGTTGACGGGTTACATGAAACGCGATCCGCGCTCCAACGAAGCAGCTCTGAAGTATTTGCTGATTGGGGCAGTGAGTTCGGCAGTGTTTCTGTATGGTATTTCTTTACTTTATGGACTCTCGGGCGGTGAGACCAAATTGACCGAAATCGCCAGGGCGATCGCCTCCCAGAGCAATTTGTCTCTGGGGCTATTGGTATCTTTGGTGTTTGTGATTGCCGGGATTGCCTTCAAAATATCGGCAGTACCCTTTCACCAATGGACTCCCGATGTATACGAAGGCTCTCCTACCCCAGTAGTAGCCTTTTTGTCGGTGGGTTCAAAGTCCGCCGGGTTTGCCCTAGCTATTCGCTTACTGGTCACCGCTTTCCCGCTAGTGCGGGGAGAATGGACATTTGTTTTCACTGCCTTGGCCATTTTGAGTTTGATTTTAGGCAACGTGGTGGCCTTGGCTCAAACTAGCATGAAGCGAATGTTGGCCTATTCTTCGATCGCCCAAGCCGGTTTTGTGATGATTGGTCTGATCATTGGCACCGATGCTGGCTACACCAGTATGTTGTTCTACTTGCTGGTTTACCTATTCATGAACCTGGGCGGCTTCATTTGCGTGATTCTGTTCTCGTTGCGCACTGGCACCGACCAAATTACCGAATACGCCGGACTTTATCATAAAGACCCTTTCTTGACCCTCTGCTTGAGTATTTGTTTGCTCTCGTTAGGTGGCATTCCACCCTTAGCGGGTTTCTTTGGCAAAGTATATATTTTCTGGGCGGGCTGGCAAGCAGGAGCCTATGGCCTAGTGCTGTTAGCTTTGGTAACTAGTGTGATTTCTATTTATTACTACATTCGAGTAGTAAAAATGATGGTAGTCAAAGAACCACAAGAAATGTCAGCATCTGTCAAAGCATATCCCAAGACCAATTGGAATCTACCAGGGATGCGGCCTTTGCAAGTTGGTTTGGTATTAATGGTGCTGGCAACTTCTTTAGCTGGAGTCTTTGCCAATCCGCTTTTGACCCTAGCTACAGAATCGATCGCCCAGACTCCCATGCTACATTTGGCTGTTAGCTTACAAACCACTGCAACTAATAGCGATCCGACACCGATTTTAGAATTGATTGATTAGAATCCAGATTCTTTCCGGATTTGCCCCGGCTGGAGGTGGATCTTTAGAGGAGTCAAAGTGGAATTTTGATGCTTGCTAATCGCCATCGTCTGCAAAGAAGGTGGCGAGATTTTTTTGCTTAGTAGGGGAGAAAATCCTTTTTAGTTTCAGGTTTCAGATAAATTCAACTATTTCTTGCCAAATTTTGGGTAACACATTGCCCAAACCATGATCACTATCGAGTTCTACTAAGCGCACTAAGTCCTGATGCTTTGCCGGAACTGTAGAGACATACTGCCGACTGAGTTCGATCGGCACCACCACATCATTTACCCCATGAAAAATCAAAGTGGGCAAATGGCGAGTAAAATTTGTCTGAAAATATTGCTGGGCATCTACCACAAAACTATAAGACAACGGAATTTCTTGTTTTTCTATGTAGTGATACACCGGCCAAGATCCGGTGGTTTGCCAAGTCTGTAGAGCGACCGGATCTAAACTTGACAGCCAAGGGTGAGGGAAACCAAATGCTGGAGCCAACAAAATAACTTGCTTTACTTGGGGATATTGCTGGGCTAGCAGTAACGAAGCCCAACCACCCAAGCTAGAGCCAATTAAAGTTACGTTGTCAGCACCCATAAAACAACTAGCAGCCTGCTGCAAAAGGCGTGAAATAGTAAAATCACCAAAGCCCCCAACATTAAAATCTGGCACAGTTAACTGTAGCCCCTGTTGAGCATAGCGTTCTACAAAAAACTGTGCTTTGCGCGAATTTGCGCCGGAAGCAAAACCATGAAGATAAAGATACAATACTATTTTCCTCTACTCTTCATTTCTTTGGGCACGACGCTCTTTCATTAGGCGCTGTAGTTTTGACCACTGCTCACCAGATAACACCGACTGCATGGCAGTCGCATATTTTTTTCTGATGGTCACTAGTTCTTGTCTGAGTTGCTTAATTTGCTGTTGCTTAGACCGAATTTGCGATTTACTAGCCTGATTGCTTTCTAAAGCTTGCAGTTCGTTCTTGGCAGCAATAATTGATTGACGACGGTTGAGAATTTCTGGCTCAAACTGATCATTAATAGCCCGTACTTTTTGAATCTGGCTAGCGCTGAGATTTAACTGCTCGTACAGTTTATCATTGTTGTCTTTACCATTAGCTGTGATCTCAATTAATGCTACTGGCGCAGCCCAGACAAAACTGGGAACGACGGCGCTCCCCAAAATAGCTATTGACAGCAAACAGAGTACAGTGCGGGAAAGCATTATCGACCTAAGGGTTAGTAAAAATTCAATAACTGGATGTAACCATAACCCTGGACGGCGCTCTGTGCGCGGAAGTTCCCCACCTTTACCCCTAATTAGTAGCGATCGAGTTTAAGTGTTGCCGACCGCGACGAACTTTGGCTTGAATTTCGCCTAGCTGGGAATCGATCGCCTGCAATACTCGATCGGCATATTCATCGGCTCCGCGACGAATTTCCTGGGCTTCAGCCAAAGCCTGCTGGCGAATATTATCCATTTCTTGCTGGTGTTGACGACGAACTTGTTCGACCTCTTGCCGCAGTTGATCGCGAGCAGCGGCGCATTCGGCCATGACTCCTAAATGAATTTCGGTTGCTTCGGTTTTAGCTCGATCGACAATACCCAACTCGTTAGACAACTGGAAAGCCTGTTGCTGAGCGACTGCTAGTTGCTGTTGAGCCTGCTGCTCGGCAGATGACAAAATCAACTCTTGCTGACTGACGATCGATTGAGCCGCTTCTAGGGCAGCGGGCAGGCGAGAACGAATAAAGTCTAGGTGTTCGATGATCTCATCTTCGGCCACCATTGCTTTACCCGTCAAAGGTACTCTTGGGCTTCTGAGCAAGAGTTCTTCCAGATGGCCTAGTTCCTGCAAAAACTTTAAGGCTTGGGGATCGCGCAAATTAGACCATTCAGCTTCAGATTCCACACTCTCTAACCGAGATGCTGGGCGATTAACCGGTGAAGCATTAGATTTAGCCACATTACCCCGAGGTTGGTTAGATTTAGCAGCAGCGTTAGTCTTAGAGGGACTGGTTCTAGAGAGATTACTCTGGGTAGAACCAGGTTGAGGCGCATTTTGATTGCGTATCGGACGATCTAGGTCTTCATCTTCAGAGAGTTCGGCAGTGAAATTGTATCGAAGCATTGCGATAATTCCAGTGAGATGTGGGCAGGAACAAGGTGATCTACAGATCCACCAAACCGAGCAATTTCTTTGACCACGCTACTGCTCAGAAAAGCATATTCTACCGCAGTCGCCAAAAAAATGGTTTCGATATCGGTAGCCAAAGTTTTGTTAGTGTGGGACATCTGCAACTCTTTTTCAAAGTCTGACAGTACCCGCAGCCCGCGCAGCAAACAGCTTGCGCCGATTTTTCTAGCATAGTCTACAGTTAAACCGTCAAAGCTGTCTATCCGCACATTGGGGAGGTGTTTTGTGGCTACCTCAATCTGTCGTAACCGTTGCTCGACAGTAAACAAGGGGATCTTACCGGGATTGCGCAGTACAGCCACAATCACTTGATCGAATAGCAAAGCGCCTCGTTCGATAATATCTAAATGACCCAAGGTAATTGGATCGAAGCTGCCGGGATATATGGCAATCATAGGTTCTCATCAACAGCTCCAGCTTAAAATAGGCACGACCATCATAGATTAGCTCAAAAGCCCTGTTTTTTAACCAGGGAGTTGGTTAATTCTAGTGAAAGATTTGTAAGCGATTACTACAATACTTACGAGAAAATATAAACAAAAGTTAAAAAATGTTGAGATTTACTGTTACTCGAAAATTTTCTTGCCGCCTTGCCAAGCTTGCAGTTTAATCTTAATTGGTCCAGCAGTGTTGATCTCGGTAGCAGCGATCGCCTTGATATCGATCGCGGTATCTGTCCCAGAGGGCTGTTTGTAAGTTTTGATTTGCTCCAAAAACAGTAACAGCCCCCCCACATCACCATTAGTACTAATTTCATTAGCAGCGCTGGTGCCGTAGGCAATCGAGTCTCCCAAAATCCCGCTGCGCCTAGCCCGAAACTGACAAGAAGACAGCAGCAGATCGAGCTGTTGGCGCAATTGTCGATCGTTCATTTTGCTGGGATCAACGAAGCTAGAAGAAAGAATTTCGTCTTTGCCAAATACTTTTTGGTTGAGAGCGGCATCAGCAAAGAGTTCGACGGTAGTATCTTCTGCTAAATAGTTGCTGACTGCAAAGAACCGGATCACATATTGTTTACCATCTTTAATTTGCTCAGTAATTTGCTGCTCTTGGTAGGCACTCATTTTGACAATTTGGAGGTTTTTGTTGCTACCACTGGGTTTCATGGCTGCTAAAGCCACTTGGTTGGCTTGTTTCAGAAGCTGAGAAATAATTTGGGGAGCAGAACGCTGGGGAGTAACACTCACCACGTCTAACACCATTACTTGGTTGCGCAGAATCACAATGCTACCCTGGCGAAAATTTTGGTACTCTCGCTCAATATCACTGATTTCTCGATCGATCGAAGCCATCCGCCGCTCCCGATCTTTGAGCTGACTTTCCAGTTGGTTAAATTGCCGATCCAGCTTTTGCTGTTGCTCAATTACGGTGGTGAGTTCTTGGTCTAGCTGAGTAAACTGCCGCTCTTTTTCCTGTAACTGAGCTTTGCGTAGCTCTAGTTTTTGTTCAAGCTGACGACGCTGAATCTCGGCTTTTTGCAGGTTGCCCGACTGAACTTGAAGCTGCTTGGTGAGGTCTTGGACTTTACTTTGTTGCAGGGTGATCTCAGCGCGCAGATTGGGGTTAGCCGGATTCGATTCGATCGGGTCTAAGTTGATCCCCTGTTCGATCATTTTGTTCAGTCTGGCGGTTGATCGATCGATGTCCTTAATCAGAGTGTTTTTTTGTTTTTTCAGGACTATCTGCTGAGTGGTGAGGTCGGCAATTTTGCGGGTGGTCTCACCTACTTCTTTTTTCAGGGTAGTTTTTTGGGTGCCCACTGCTTCGAGCTGCTGACGAAGGTTGTTGAGTTGCTTTGCCGTGGTCGATCGCTTGGTCAATTCATCTCGTACCGATTGATTTACCCCCGACAGAGCATCTTTAGCTTCCGATTGCTCAATCCGCAGTTTTTCCAGATCCCGTTGAAAATTGTTTTTTTGGCTGATGGCCTGAGCCAGTTCGGCGCTGGTGCTGCGCAGTTTGCCCTGTAATTTTTGCAGATCAAAAATACCGGTGCGCAGTTGCTCGCTGGAGGCAAATAAGACGGTCAAAACTGATGCTGAGAGTAAGGTGCCTGCCACAACTGTAATTAAAGTGGCGGTTTGGCGAGGACGCAGTTTAAATAGGGTGAGGCGGGCTTTACCTACTTTGCTCCCTATGCGGTCGCCAGACACCGCAATGATGCCGCCTAAGAACAAAACAACTGCGACTAATATGTAACCGCTGACCATAACTAGCACCACTCCCAACTCGTAGCCACTTATCTAGTACTTTCTGCAAAATCGAGAAAGAGACTGGATGCTGGCGATCGAACTGAATTTTAAAATATATTAGGTTAAGCGGTGAGGAGCAGATTTACCCAAATGTTAGCATGTGCTTTGGGCAAGGGGTTTGATCTTGATCCAGATCTCTTGGCAAAATCGGCAGATGGCTTTCTCGACGACTTGGGTTAAGCTAGTAAAAGTCAAATATCTAAGGAAAATTGTGTATGAGTGGGCGCAGTGATGTTGCAGTAGCCGATCGAGTGTTTGCTAGCTTGGCCTATTTACTGCCAATTATGGACGTGTTTAAGTTTGGCCTGAGTATCTTTGATATCTTGCCGTTTTTTAAGGATATCTACATTTTTTTGCTACCAGTCATTAAGATCTACCTGGGGTCAGGCTTTGCTTCCTTCGCGATCTTTTTGCTTTTGTATTTTCTGGTATTAAGGAACCAAAGCATTTCACGGTTTATCCGCTTTAATGTCCTTCAAGCTGTCATGATGGGCATTTTAATCTCATTGTGCAGCATTGCCATCACCTACTTATTAAATCCGATTTTGGGTGCTGATAGTTCCTTAATATCAGTAGTTTCTAAAGTAATTTTTCTGGGTACTTGGGCGATTTGTGCTTTTGGCATCATTAGTAGTGGCATGGGTAAATATGCCGAAGTGCCTCAGCTTTCAGAAAATACCCACTTTATGGTCGATCGGATGTAGGAACAACCTGCACTGTCTGATATAGTAAGAGATCCTTGCTTCCGCGAACCGGAAGCCGTTTAGCCCAAAAGGAGATACCTGTGAGCAATCCATACGAATTAATGTACATTCTGCGCCCCGACCTGAACGAAGAACAGGTGACTGGTGCTGTCGAAAAATACAAGCTGTTATTAGAAGCCAACGGCGCTAGCGACATCGAAATTCAAACCAAGGGCAAGAAGCGCTTGGCTTACCCGATCAAAAAGAACCGTGATGGTTACTACGTACAGGTAAATTACATCAGCAAAGGCAAGGAAGTTGCTGTGGTGGAAAGAGCAATGCGTTTGAGTGAAGAAGTCATTCGCTATCTGACGATCAAAATGGACCCCCCTAAAGCAGTAGCTGTGGAAGCCGAAGAAGCTTAGATCTTACTATATGGATTTCTATCAGATCTCCAGCAATCAAGATACGTGGCAGGAATGGTTGATGGCCGGTAGCTATCTTGCATTCTTGCTTTTTGTTATTTGGGGAGTCTTTCGATCGAATAGTTAAAGAGTTTTGATTGGAGAAGTTTTATCAAAAATCTGTCGTCGATCGATTCTTTCTGTTAGTTTGGTAAAAGGGAACAATAGATATATGTCCTTACCCAATAAATCTTTGGATCTATGCAACTAAAACCAACCGCCTTCAAACTGGCCATAGTCTGGGTTACGGCCTCGGTGTTAACCTCCTGCACCAGCCCCACAGTCAGTTGTGATGACCCCAACACACCGGGCAAAGAGGTCTGTGGCACAGTAGCCAATAACCCCGTGCCAGCCAATGGCACTACTGATGCCAACACCACCACTCGCAGCAGCACCGGCGTATTCATCTATCACAGTGGGGGCGGTTACTATCGATCGAGCGGCAGCACCTACGTGGGTGGCCAAGGTGGTAGCTCCGTGGGCAGCAAAGGTTTTAGTAGTGGCCGTAGTGGCTTTGGTAGCACCGGCAGTGGGCGCTCTGGTTTCGGTTAGATCATGACAGCAAATATTTTTGAATCACCCGATCGCGATCGATTTTTTAAGTCGATCAAGTTTCCTTGGTACGATCTGCCGCCTACCAGCAATCCAGAGGGCATACCGACTCCCTATGCCCTGTACTATTGCCAACAGGTGGCACCGCCGGTAGTTAATGAACTGCGGGCTGCTTCTGCGGCGGTAGGGCAGGTATTGCTAGAAACCTGGCAAGTGGTGAGGGAAATGGATGATGAAGACTTGGAATATTACGGCTTTCCAGAAGCCACCTGGAATCTGATTCGCTGGGATACTACTCCCCCTTGGTGTATGCGGTTGGACTGGTGTTGGAATGAATCTACCGAGACTTACAAGGTAATTGAAGTGAATTCTCAGACCCCCAGTTTTTGGTACGAGCCAACGATCGGCAATGGTTTGGTAGCTCAGCATTTTGGTCTACAGCCAATTGATCCCCATCCCGGCGCGCTGTTAGCCAAAACCCTCAAAGTGCAACTAGAGCAAGCCGCTCAACAGTTGGGTAAGCCCTTGGCACAATGTCAGGTGGGCTTTTCAGCATTAAACAACCCGGAAGATTTGAACAC
>JANNEH010000292.1:0-2340 GCA_031378405.1 Synechococcales cyanobacterium OTE_75_metabat_409 | reverse complement strand
CTTGGGGCATAATAGAACTGATAACGATTCTCATTATATGCTTCAAGTTCAGCAACTAGCAGTTAGTTACCCCGGAGTCATCGGACTTCAGGACGTGAGCTTTCGTATTCAACCAGGTGAGCTAGTCGGGTTAGTCGGACCCAATGGAGCGGGCAAAAGCACCATGCTCAAAGCGATGATGGGCTTGACCCCTCACACCAGCGGTGTAGTGAGCTACTGTACTTGTCCCCTCTGTCGCCAGCTCGATCGAGTGGCTTATTTACCTCAGCGTTCCCAGGTAGACTGGGATTTTCCGATCACGGTGCAGCGAGTGGTCATGATGGCGCGTACTCGCAAAATAGGCTGGCTCCGTCGCCCCGATCGCATGGATAAGATGTTAATTCAAGCCGCCCTAGAACGAGTAGAAATGTGGGACTTGCGCGATCGGCGGATTGGTGAACTCTCGGGTGGCCAACAACAACGGGTTTTCTTAGCCCGTGCCCTGGCTCAGCAAGCTGAAATTTTCTTGTTAGATGAGCCATTTACCGGTGTAGATAGCACTACCGAAGCCGCAATTTTTGATATTTTTGCTGAACTCAAAGCCCTGGGAAAAATCTTATTAGTTAGCAGCCACGACTGGGGCGAGGGGATTGGCTTGCTCGATCGGATGCTGCTGTTAAATCAGCGGCTGATTGCTGATGGTTCACCCCAAGAAGTGATGACTCCTGCTAACCTTCATTTAGCCTATGGTGTGCCCACCACCAGTTATACCACCACAGATTTGCTCTGTTGAGCCGCGAAAGCTGTTAGGCTAGTGCGGCAATGCTTATCTACTTACTGCTATGCGCCTGTTGATTGCTAACGACGACGGCATTTTTGCCCAAGGAATTCGGACTCTCGCCAACACTCTGGCCTTAGCTGGTCACGAGGTAACAGTAGTCTGCCCCGATCGAGAGCGTTCTGCTACCGGCCATGGTTTGACTTTGCACGATCCGATTCGAGCCGAGGTAGTGACGGGCATCTTCGATCCTAAAATCAAAGCCTGGTCTTGTTCTGGGACACCTTCAGACTGTGTGAAGTTAGCCTTGGGTGCTTTGCTGCCCCAGCCGCCAGATTTTGTCTTGTCCGGCATTAATCATGGCGCTAACTTAGGCACCGATATTCTGTATTCTGGTACGGTATCTGCCGCCATGGAAGGGGCGATCGAAGGCATTCCTAGTTTGGCTTTGAGTTTAACTAGTTTTAGTAATCGCGAGTTTCAGGTAGGCGCAGACTTTGCTAGTCAACTATTGACTCGCTTTGCTAAAAATCCTTTGCCCGAGCCAATTTTACTGAATATCAATATTCCTGCTGTGCCCGCTGCCGACATTGCCGGAGTCTTGGTCACCCGTCAGGGACTACGCCGCTACTTTGATACCTTCCAGACCCGAGTTGACCCCCGGGGTAAAACCTACTATTGGCTCTCCGGGGAGATTTTACAAGATATTGAACAGCCTACCCATTTGCATTTACCAGATCATATTGAAACCGATGTGCAGGCTATTAAGCGCAACTACATCACAATCGTCCCCCTCCATTTCAACCTGACTTATCCGCCGGGAGTAAAGGATCTGCAAGACTGCTTGGGTGACGCTTTCGCCATTGAGAAGTAGATTCTAGAGTCGATTCTTGCTGGTCCCAGGTGCGGCGCAAGCGAATTCGATCAGCAGTATCAGTCAAATTTGGATCACGATATGGAATGCCAGCACGGGTTTGCAAATATCCTTGTATCTCGGCAGACAGCGCTGGAATTAAACTTGGGTCAAGGCTGGCGATCGTCCCTGGTGCTTTGCGCCCGATCGGCGCAGTATCACCTACGGTAAAGCCAGCAGCTAGCAGCGCAGTCCGTACCGCTCCAGCACAAGAGTATGTCGCCAAGAGTCCCTGGGGTGCGCAGCAAGCTGCCACTAATTGCAAAAATTCCACCGTCCACAACTCTGGACAGACCGCTGGCGAAAAAGGATCGAGAAAAATCGCATCTGCCTGAAAACCACGCACTAATCGAATAGTCTGGCGGGCATCGCCAATATGCAACCGCGCAACCAGCCGATCGCTTTCCACTTTACCAGTAGCTGCTAACTCAGCTAAGAGAGCCGGAATCGGTGCTGGCCAATCAGTTAAAAGTTGCTGTTCGATCGCCGCTGTTGCTACCTCGGGGTTGATTTCTAATGCGATAATTTCTACTGGACAGTGGGGATTAGCAGCCCAGATGGCCTGGAGTGCAGCAGCACAGTTGTAGCCCAAGCCATAGCAGGGATCGAAAATCTTCAGCTTTGGATAAGTCAGAGCGCGATTGGCTAGTTGAGTTGGTAAGGCATATTT
>JANNEH010000289.1:0-4503 GCA_031378405.1 Synechococcales cyanobacterium OTE_75_metabat_409 | reverse complement strand
ATTAGTAACTTGAACGATCGAGCAGGAGCAATTCAAGATCTTCGTCAAGCAGCACGGCTATTTCGAGAACAGGGAAATACCCAGAATGCACAGTTAGTGATCGAAGACTTACGACTGATGGGAGTCACTGAATAATCATTTCCCCCCAAACACTACCAGCGATCGGCAAAGTAAAAACGCCTCCAGAATCGCCAAAAAACTGCACAGTGCAGATAATATTCCCTCACAAGCCTTAACTATCAATTTGGTGAAAATCTGCTGACTCCTTAAACCTTCAAACAAATGATATATAATGTATGAAGCCTCGCTCAGTGATTGCTTTAGGGAACAACCATGACTCAAACTATTGAAGTAAATCTCGCTGACATCCTGAACAAAATCGACCAGCGTCTTGATCGAATAGAACAGTCAGTAAATGATTTGAAGGTTACTGTTGCTCGAACAGAGACCAAGATTGAATCCCTTGATGAGAAAATTGACTCTCAAGGCAAGATTCTAGAAGTCAAGATTGATGGCCTAGATAAACGCATCACTAACCAAGAATTTATCAACCGCAGTGTCCTAGCTGCATTGATTGTAGGGATAATTGGCGGATTTGCTAAACTCTTTGGCTTTATTGATAAAGTTTGATGCCCAGTTCCTGCGCAGGGGCTAGTTGTCGCCTCATATTGGCATCCCGCCCAAATTATTTTTGCCAATGGTGTAGACCAGCTCCGCGCTAGGTACAAACTTAATCGGGAATCCCTGCACCGGAAAATGGTGGCGAATAGTTTTAGTGGTCACGATCGGCTCCTGCTTAAGCTGATTGCCGTGAATGGCCAGAAACTTTAACAGACCATTGATTTCCGCATGATTGGCCACCACCCGATCGGACCACTTGACTTCGATGCACCAAATCGGCTTTTGACTGAAGCTTTCTAAACAAATCATATCTACCTCCCCTTCTTTCCAGCGAGCATAGTACAAATCGTTAATTCCACTGCCATGAAGCCACTGGCTAAACACGGCTGTTTCGGTGAGAGCACCCATCGCCGGACTATCAGATGCCGTATAGCCAAACAAAGCCGATCGCATAGCTGGATTAGTCAAATACACCTTGAAGGATGTAGCCCGTTTAAAATGCTGAGCATTTTCATCGATGCGGTGTACCCGTCGGATTAAAAATGCTGCTTCTAGGTATTCGATATATCTTTTTAAGGTGTTTTTAGCCACCCCCGAACTTTTGGAGAGGTTTTCTAGGGTGACTTCGTTGCCAGTATTGTAAGCAATGGTATTAAACAGTCGATTGAGTTCTTGGATATCACCAATTCCATACAGGCTAGGCAAATCTCGTAGTAATACTTTGTCAATAATGTCACTACGAATATAGCGAGAGCTATCGGCTTGCACCGTCTCGGAAAAAACTGCTTCAGGGTAACCACCGTAGTTCAGATAGTTGACAAATTCTCGATTGATCTGCTCAAGGTCTTTCGCTCGATAGTTGCCTGCTGCGTCTGACTCGAATTCATCAGACAGTCCAATAAAGTTGATATACTCCGCAAAGGTCAAAGGTGGCAGCAAAAAGTCAGAAAATCTTCCTGCTCCTGATTCTTGACTTTTGAGGCGCAGCGCAGCAGCCGCTGAACCGGTAGCGATGAATTTATAGTGAGGATAAGAATCTACTAAAGACTTTAGGTGAACTTCCCAATTCTTCAGGTACTGAATTTCATCGAACCAAATCAACAGATAATCATCTCGTTGATGACTATGTTGCTCTTGAAACAGATGCAGAATTTGTTCTAAGCTCAGTCCTGTATAGATGGGTGTTTCTAATGACAAGTATAGAATTGAGATACCAGGAACACCAGTTTCGATCAGTTTTTGGATGGCCTGGAAGACCATGACGGTTTTTCCTACTCGGCGAGAACCCATTAATACTACTGCTCGATTGACGGTGCGATCAGTAGCCAGCCGGAAAAATGGCTCGAAGTAGGAACGCTGAGGCATTTTTTGGAATCGCTGCTCTATGGTGACACCTTTTTGCCACCAGGGATTATCAAAACCCAAGCGGGACTTGATCTCATTGCGGGAAATTTCGAGCATTTTAGCTAAGGTTAGGATGCTGCTCTTATTTTAGTTCTTACCTCCACTAGAGTCAATCGATTAATCTTAGCTTGGTGGTTTTAAGAGAAGATTTTAGTGCCTTGAATATATGACGCGACTTCCTCGAACTCCACAGGTGTGAACGCAGCGATCGATCCTGGGTACTTTGAAAATATTACTGAATTTGGGAATTTTGTTCATGGCTCTTCCACCACCACCACCTAATGCATCACATAGCTCGGCTTTTTTAGATACCTTAGATACCTTTGCCGTGCCCGCATTTAGAGGTGGGGATGATGGGACTGCTACTGTAAGCCTGTCTGCTGGTCAACCGACCTTAGAATCGCTGATTCTGGAGGCTTTCCAAAAGGGGTTCTCAGATGTGCATGTGGGAGTGGGCGAAGTTCCTCGGTTTCGCAATCGGGGCGAAATTGAAACTACCGCTCTGCCAGAAACCGATCGGATGACTTTTCAGTATTGGCTCACGGAAGTTTTAAGTGATGAAGATATCGCCAAATTCGACAAAACCCTAGATTTTGATGGCGCTAAACAGTATGACTTCGCGCGGGTGCGGATCAATGTTTTTGATACTCTCCATGGGCCTTCGATGGTGATGCGGTTGATTCCGATGCAAATTATGACGATCGAGCAATTGCGTCTGCCACCGATTTTTCAGAAGGTTTGCCACGAGCACAAAGGGCTGATTTTGGTGACTGGACCGACTGGTTCTGGGAAGTCTACTACGATGGCGGCAATGGTAGACTATATGAATCAAGAAATGCCCCGCCATATTATTACGATCGAAGACCCGATCGAGTTTATCCACAAAAGTCAACGGGCATTAATTAAGCACCGGGAAGTGGGTACTAATACTCTGAAGTTTGACTCGGCGCTGAAGGCGGCTTTGCGGGAAGACCCGGATGTGATTTTGATTGGAGAAATGCGCGATCGAGAAACTGTAAATACTGCACTCAAAGCGGCGCAAACTGGTCACTTGGTGATGGGTACTTTGCACACCAACAGTGCGGTGAAGACGATCGAGCGGATTTTGGGTCTCTATGATGCCGAAGAACAAATTGCCATGCGGGTGGCGATCGCCGAGTCGCTAGTAGGAGTGATTGCTCAAGGTTTATGCCGGACTAGTGATGGTAAACGGGCGGCTTTCCACGATATTTTGATCAATACCGAAACTGTCAAAGACTATATTCGGGATGGTAAATACGATGAAATCAGCGAGCTAATGCTGGATGGTGAATATAGCGGCATGATCACTATGAATAAATCGCTTTACAACCTCTACCAAGAAGGTCGCATTTCTGAAGAAACTGCCATGGAGCTATCACCTACGCCGAATGAAATGGCGATGATGCTGCGTGGTCGGATTTAAGGTCAATTTAAGGAAGCATCACCAATGATTATTCATTATCTGTTGGCACAGGCATCACCTGCGCCAACACCCTCCACAACGGCCAGCAGCGTGGATTTGTTTCTCAATGGTCTGACTAATTTTGGCAATATTACCAGTACCGATGCCATCCCGGCTGCTCTCAACAAACTTTGGGATGTGGCGATGAAGGGCAATATGTATAAGCTGGTGAGTGGCCTGGGGTTAAGTCTGGCGGTATTTGCGGTGGGTTTTTGGTGTGTGAAGTTCTACAAGTCACTGGAAGATGGCGGTTTCCGGACGGTAGCCAATGATTTGGTGTTGCCGGTGACATTGGTGGTGCTGCTTTCTAATGGTGGTGCAAATATGCGCGATATGACGATCGGCACCAGAGATATGCTGAATGGGATTAATCGATCGGTGACCAGAACTGTCAGTGCGGAGGTAGATTTAAAGACGGCGATCAGGACTTTGGCAGCTCACAGTGCGGTTAAGGATCTAATTGAGCAGGGTTTAAATAACTGTAAAGCGGAGGCGGATATTGCTCGGTTAAATAAGTGCATTGAACTCAATGTGGTTACGGTGGATTACGTCAAAAATTTATTTGTCAAGCTGAGGGCTGAGAATAGTGCAAGTGCTTCGATCGCCAGTCAGGCTGATTTTGAACGCTGGCAAACAGAGGCGATCGAGGCTCGCAATAAGCGAGTGGAGGCGGCCAAAGCTAATGCCCTAGCCAAGGCTGCTACAAATAAACCAGAGGTGACTACATCTACAACCACCACGACTTCAACAACACCCGCCACAAGTGCCTCCACACCAGGGAACATTAGCAGTAAAGATTTAGACTTAAGAAACGTTACCGGTTTTGATTCTTCGATATATATTCGACAGACTATTTTATCGATGCGGGGTGCTTTCATTTACATCCTTGAGGTGTTGATGCTAGTAACTGCTTTGGTCGGACCGATTTTTGTTGCTCTATCTCTGTTTCCTTCAGGTGGCAAGTTTTTGCTAAACTGGGGTGCATCTTTTCTCTC
>JANNEH010000276.1:0-12198 GCA_031378405.1 Synechococcales cyanobacterium OTE_75_metabat_409 | reverse complement strand
TATTTTAAGATCAGAGTCTTCTTTTCTGAAGCTAGAATTAGCTGGGAGGAAATCTAGAATATTGAATGGAGCAACAATAAATGTTCTGGGGTACAGGTCAGTGGGAACTTTTCCTTTTTTATTCAGATTAGATTGCGAATCAGAAAGAATATCTCCTACTGTGATATTGCCAATGAGGTCAGCCTTTTTAGGGATTTCATCAATAATTAGTTTGATCACTGAACTTTGATCTTGGTCAACATATGCTCCTAAAAATAAAAGCACTACTTGCTTGGGTAAACAACTCTTTGGATTAATAGAACTACCAGCTTTTGCCAAAGCAGACTGTAGTCTGCTGGCAGCAGTCTTTTCAGATTTAGTGGTATTCGCTACATTTAATTCATAGGGTATGTTAGTGATTCTTACATTATTGATAGGAGATATATTGTTTAGAAATAATAAGTCTTTCAATTCATTACTAATAGAGTTAGAGTAAGTATCATTTTCTTGGTACACCAAATACATATCTAGTAGCCCACAGCTTTTATCATCTTTTTTGAGTAAATATTTTAGCCAATATGCAATCTCATAAGCTTGATTTCTGCCGTTAGATATCATACGGCCAAAATATTTAAGCTGGTCAGAGGTGATCATCTCTTTCTCATTAGGAATGTCTGCACGGGTAGCACTCGGAGATAATAATAACATGTTGGCATCAGCATAAAGTTGTAAAACATTAAATGTAACTTGGCTGCTGTAGTGTCCAACTACTCCAATAAAACCTTTGCCATTGTTAGACTTTTCAATTACCGCCTCAATTACTTTTCTAAGTTTTGAATATTGGCGATCATCTTGTTCCGGCTCTTGTAAGATAGCAATGTATAGTTGAATTCCTCTGTCTTTATTTTTCTCATTAAAATATTTTTGAGCTTGAGCAACACCATTCAAGATATTTGTGCTTACCCCTGGTGGTTTTCGATAATGTGGAATAGCTACTAATAATGTATATATCTCTGGGTATTTGCTTTCATCAGCTTGAATCATCGCATTGTTCCAATAAACCAATAATTCCCCCCCTTCAGGTTCTTGTTTATATTGCTCCCATATTTTTCGATATGTATCAACAGCTTCCTGTCTGATTTTGGGATCTGAATCAGATAATTTGGGAAATACCCGAATGATATCAGATGTTTCTACTCCAATATCTCGGGGTGATTCTTTGCCGCAATTTATAGTATTTATCTGACAAATTGGGTGAATATATTTGACTAATGGTAGTGGTGGGAATATTATTTTAGCTAGAATCAAACCAAAGATCAGCCCTGAAATGACCATCATCACTTGCTTTAGCCATTTTAATTGATGCCCACTCTCAATGTATCTCAGCAGCTTATCAGCATTTTTGAACCGCTGCCTAACCGTAATAGTAGTCATTTTTTGAATGGCAGTCTTCAACTTATTATCTATTGGTGAATGGATAATATTTTGGTCATCACTCCAATTATTATCAGCATTCTTACCAGTCAATAAATAAACGAAAGTTTGGCCTAGAGAATAAAAGTCAAAACTATCCAGATATTTTCCACCAGCAATATACAAAGGATCTAAGTAAGGGCGAGTGCCAACGACTTCAGTTTCATCCCCAATCAGACTTTTTCGATCGAGTGCCACCCCAAAATCAACCAAGGTTAACCGCTCATGAGCACCTCGGCCAGAAACAATGATATTGCTGGGTTTAATATCTCTATGCTGCACCTGGTTTCGGTGCATATTACCAACAGTCTTGACTAGTTGTTGGAGCCAACGAAGTGCTCGCCGGGAGTCGATCGCTCCATAAGTTCCTACATATTCATCTAAGTTGATCCCAATAATTTTCTCCATCACGATCGCTCGCATGGTTATAGCACCGCTTTCTAATGGCACATCCAAAATCGCATAGCCCTGACACACCCCCGGCAACTTCTTACTTAGCAGTTTATACTCTCGCTCAAATCGCTGCTGCACCTTGTAAATATCTTCTGTACTACTCTGCACCTCTAATGCTTCAGGCACAATTACTAATATTTTGATTAGTAGCTCTTCTTCACCAGCCCCTCGCCCCTCAAACAACTCATACCAACAATATTCTGGGCTATTAATTTTATGGGGACTAGTCCGCACTATTTTGGTTAATCGATAAATATCGCTAATGATCAAATGAGTCCCACAGTTACTGCAAACAGATCGATCATTCGGTTGAGAACGTTGGTTGCCTGACTGCCGGACACAAGTAGTTCAAAGGCAGAGCTAGAGCCAAAGAGGAGAAATAGGTAGAAGCTCATGAGAAACTGGATTTACTAAAAAACAAATCCCATGAATTCTCCTACCCCCATTTATAATCAAATACTCACCTTCCTACGTCAATACTCACTCTTCACTGATCTCAGACATATTAAGACCTTGGCTGCGATGGTCGGTGCTTTGTTGAGCTGTCAAAAGCTTACCCTGTCCGAGTGGGAGCCTCATGTCCCCGGCAAAGCTCTCCAGGCTAAAAGCTACGAACGCCGTTGGCAAAGATTTTTTTCCAATGATAAGGTCAATGTCGAGAGTCTTTATGTGCCATTAGCCTTGGCTGCCCTCAGCAAATACAAGCAAAAAAGACTCTATCTGGCCATTGACACCACTGTACTTTGGGATCGGTATTGCATGATTCACCTCACTGTTGTTTGCTGTGGTCGAGCTATTCCCCTCTTATGGAAGGTTATTGAGCATGACAGTGCTACTGTCTCTTTTGCTGAGTACAAACCCCTGCTTCGCATGGCTCACAAGCTACTTGCTGACTATTCTGACATTGTGTTTCTGGGCGATCGTGCTTTCGCCTGCCATGACCTCATGGAATGGTTGCATGAGTCTGATTGGCATTATATTCTCAGGCTGAAAATGGATGTTGCTCTTCATGGGGTTAAACATTTACCTGTTCAGGCTTCTGAACTAATCCCAGAGGAGAATCAAGCCATCTTTTTACGTAATGTTGGCCTCTGGTCAGATGGATTGCACAGAACTAATCTGGTCATAGCAAATGCTTCTTGTGCCCAAGAAGCCTGGGCTGTTATTACTGACGAAGAACCTTCTTTAGATACACTATGGCAGTATGGAAAACGTTTTTGTATTGAAGAATTATTTCTCGATAGCAAATCTGGTGTATTTCAGTTAGAAGACTCTCATATCCGCTCTCCTAAACGATTGAAGCGTCTATACCTTGTAGCAGCTCTAGCTATTTTATATGGTACTACTCAAGGTATGGCTGTTCAAGTGGCCGGAAAGAGAAAGCAAGTTGACCCCCACAAACGTCGGGGCATCAGTTATCTAAAGATAGGATTACGTTATCTCCAAGGTGTTCTTAATAAAGGTCGTGAGTTGCTCTTCCCTATTCCTCTTTTTTACAAAGATCCGGAACCCTGTTTTGCATCAAACAGAGCTGAACAGGAACATTACTACTTTTTTGAATTTTCTTCCATCAGGATCATTGATTGCTATGCCCCTTCCTGACTACTTTTCACTGAGATGTGTCCGGCAGCCAGGGTTGCATCGATAATCAGGACAAATAATAGTCATAGCATAGATATTAAAATCTGTATTTATGATACTATATCAAATTTATGGGCTTTTATCACCGTTAGGAAAACGACGCTGTAGATATTTTCGCCATAAGGTAGAAATCGAATAACGAGGTTCATCATCGATCGCTTTTACCATCATAATACTAGACCGTCGCAGTGTATCCAGATATATAATTGGGCAATATTGCTGTGTCAAAGACTTGAGATCTTCTAAACTCACCTCATCTTCTACCCAAGCCATTGCGATTAAAATTTGCTGTTCTTCATAAGAAAGAGAATTGAAAGGTTTATCCAGAAAAGATCCTTTAAACCACTCGGGAATTACTGCCGTCTCATCCATTGCTTTACGCAAGTTGCCGACATAATTTTTCTTAATTGACTCTACCACCAGATTCAGCAATGTAGGATTGCCATCATAGCGATCTCTTAAGATCTCTAAGGAATTGCTACAAGTACTCTGGCTGACAAGATCGCGAGTATAATAGCTCCAGAATAGCTCCACTCCTACAACATCTAAACCCATGAGTTGTCTGGCTTTTGGTGTATTTTTATTGGACAAAACAATTTCTAGATTTGGCTCACTAATAACCACAATACAACTGGTATGACGTTGCTTCTCCAGGGTTTTAAACCACTGTCGATATTCATTATCAAAGTTACCATCAATTACAATCAACATTTGGCATTGAAAAAGCAGCTTATTAAAGTCTTGGAAACAGTTCTTACTACGATTTACTTCTGGGGTCATTTTTGCTAGCAAATCCTCCACAAAGTCCTTGCAGGAAATATCAGAATTCTCACAGTCTACCGATTGCCAAATTACATTTGGAAATATAGTTTGTTGCTTTACCCAATGAGCGATTAATGAAGATTTTCCAATACCGGCTGCGCCCCAAATGTTCAAGAAAGGAACAGCCGCATCACCCAGCCATTGATCGAGTTCTTGCAACTCCTTCGATCGACCACAGAAAAAATCATCTTTTGGCATATCGATTAAATCTACGATCGCCTGTTTATTGATGGTCACTATCGGCATAATGGTTTTTTCTAGAGAATCATCAGCAATGTTATTAGCATCCAAACCCAAAGCTTGGCAAAGAACGTTAAAATTTTTGGCGACAATCGGCCTCCCACCTTGAAAGCGGCGAATACTAGATTCACTAATTTCTCGATAGGGGTCTGTTTGTCCAATGTTCTCCCAGTCTAATTCGGGACGGATAATTTGCCCAAAAGCGATCGCCAGCCGTGAATCACAATAATTCCAGCCTAGTTCAATTCTGCGGTTTTTAATTAGCGCCCTGCCTTCTACACTAGCTTTCCGAGATGCCATGAATCTTTAACCCGCAAAAAATCTTAGTCTATTTATAACAGATTTAGTTTCTCAGCACGGGTGGGGGTAAATCGATAGTTGCAGCCAAAACCTTCTGCTGCTCTGCGGCCAAAGCCAATGCTGCTGTTGCCCGATCGAACTGCGACTGAGCTGAGTCGGTCGCCAAAGTATCGCGCTGCTGAGCCATCTGCAAGATCGAAGCATTGAGCACTTGCATTGCTGAAACTTGGGTGAGTTGCTGCTGAGCAGCGATCGCCCTTTGCTGTTCCCAGAGCAGTTGATTGGTTGCCGTACAAAGATCTTCTTCAGCTTCTTGGCACTGTTGCAAAAACTGTGCCGCCGCCTCCTCTAAAATCATGATACGGTCTACGGCTAATCTAGCTGCGATGCCAGTTGCCTGAACAAGATTTTGTTGGGCAATCGCAATTTGATTTTGGCATTCTCGATAGTTGTTTTGAGATGCAGCGTAATGACTTTGAACCAAAACTACTGCCGCTTCCAAACGTTCGATCGACCGCATCATCAATTTCAAAGAAACCAGTGCATCAGATTCCATCTCTGCTGTCGTCGGTGTTGTCTGCGCTGGTGCCGGAGCATCGGTTACTCCCCACAACCACTGCCAGGTAGCGTAAAGCGCATCACTGGCCGTGCGGCCAATAAACCAATCCCAAAAATCTTTCACTATTTAGCCTCCGCCTTGGCTGTTACTGGAATCTGACTCGACTGTAACTGAAAAGCACGAGCAACCCCTTGACCAGCAACTTTCACCATAACTGCCTCCATATCTCGATCGCCCTTATTATTAAAGCGCAGGCTTTGACCAGCACCAACTAAACCAAAACTTGGTGATCGCAGCTGGGTCGCCAAACAAGTGCGTACAGTCTCAATTTTGTCCTCTTGCATACAGCTCTTCCCCCCAGCCCTGATCGCGATCATCGCATCATAGGCCATCGCCGATCGCCAGTTTACTTTGCCACCCCAAAGTTTCTCCATTTGGTTCGCAAAGCGCTGAGCTTCTGGCAAATCTGGATGCCAGAGTGCTGGCAAAGCCATACCCACAACTTCCTTGCCTCCTAGCTCTAGAGTGACATTGGTATTCATGCTGGGCGTAGCAAACAAAGTTAGTCGCTGGCGATTGGCACGAATTAAATCAGTGGCTTGGGGTAGTCTTTCGATGTGGGGAGCAATCAAAATACTGTCTGCACCACTTTGGATCATTGCCTCCATTTCGGCACTGGCATTAAAATTGTCATGGCCAAGCTTACAATTTACCGAAAAAGTCGCACCACCTAGAGCCAAGAACTCCGATCGATAGCTATTGCTAAAAGAGGTGTTGTCTGGAGAAGTTTGATCGACACAAATTGCCACTTTGGTTTTTTTGGCAATTTTGTAACTATACTCTGCCAACTTCCGGGCCGTGGCTGCTGCTGGTGGCACCGTGCGAAAAATATAGGTACCAAGACCACTGAGTTCTGCTGTAGAGGCCGTGGGGGAAATCATCACTACCCCTGCTTGTTGATAGATTTTCGCCGCCACGAGGGAAGGACTAGAAGCATTACTGCCAACTACAGCTAATATATCTGATTGGGTGATTACCACTTGGGCGATCGAGGTAGCCTGTTTAACTTCATTGGCATCGTCTGCAATGTATACCTTGAGTTTTTTGCCATCAATCCCCCCATTTTGATTGATTTCAATTTGTCCCATGGCCACCCCGCGCAAAATTTCGTTAGCCACATTGGGGTTGGAGCTGATCGGTACCACTGCGACAATGGCGATCGATTTCTGCTCAGCAATCAGAGCATTCTGTCGATAAATAGCACTTTCGGGGTCATTGGGCTGGGATTGTAAAGACAGGCCAAATTTTTCGGCGGCATCACGCCAATTTTTGCTGGCAAAGGCGGCTATGGCTTCGCTTTTGGCCGGAGATAGTCCGGTTGGGGAGAGACTGCGTTCGCCACTGATTAAAAATCTGGGGGTGCTTGCAGAATTAGAGTTAGTAATTAACTGCCACCCAACGCATAGCCCCAAACCAGCAAACACAAACAAGATCGGCGGCAACTTCGACATGAATCTTCTCCCAGATTTTCGAGTCAGCAATTTTGATCGGTAATGGCAGCAACTCCTTGCTGCTACCTATTAAGTCCATTGGGTGTAATGATCAAAATTGTGCGAATTTATCTTGCTCAAAAGTACACACTTTTCCCAGCTAAAATAGAAATCAACCCATCAGCCAATTTTTTTATGTCTTGGAGTCAAAGATTAGCTTACGTTTTCACGAGTTCTTTGGGCGCTACGTTATTGCTCTACTTTCTCAGAGCTTTTAAAGTGATCACCTCTTTTCCCGGTGGTATTATCTTGGTCTTAGCGGTTTTTTCGATCGCCAGTGGCCTAATCTATGGCGTTTTGAAGACGAAGCGCTACTAACATGTATAAATCTTGGGTTTTACCAGTAACTGCTGCTCTGATTTGGTCAACAGCAGTACCGAGTTGGAGTTTATCAGCTAGCCAAGTCGCCGAAATATCGAAGGCTGTGACAGTATCAATCCAAACCGAAAACTCGATCGGTTCTGGCGTAATAGTATCCAAAAATCCACAAGGTTATATGGTGCTCACCGCTGCCCATGTGGTGCGTGACCCAGACCCCAATTATCAACTATTAACGCCAGATGGCCGTCGTTACAACATTGATCGATCTCAAATCAAAATATTGCCTGGAGCCGATTTGGCCTTAGTGCAATTAGTCACCACCCAATCTTATCGCACAGTCAAAATTAGACAGGCTAGCTCGATCGCCGAAGGTGCAGCGGTGTATGTGGGTGGTTTTCCTTTGAGTACTCAAGCGATCAGTAAGTCTTTGTTCAACTTTACCGAGGGACGAGTGACCGCCAGTAGTCGGCAACCTTTTCAAGATGGTTACGGTTTGGTCTACACCAATTTGACCCTCCCAGGCATGAGTGGTGGCAGCGTATTGAATGAACAAGGTGAATTAATTGCCATTCATGGGCGGGGTGATGTGGAAAAAACTAGTGAGGCTTCCACTATTAACCCGAATGTGCGGGTAAAAAATGGTTTTAATTTGGGGATTTTAGCAAATGTTTTTGTCCCGTTGGCCAGTAAAGTTGGCTTGCAGCTAGAGGTGGCAACAGCTCCGGTGACTGCTCCTGATCTGGCTAGTGAGGCTTTGGTCAGTGCTTCGGTGAAGTTACAGACGGGTGATTACCAAGGAGCTTTAGCGGAGTTGACTAAAGCGATTGCTGCTGCGCCCAAGAAGGCAGCGGCTTACTATATGCGGGCAAATGTTTATCAGATTTTGGGCGATCGGCAGCGGGTGTTGGCTGATCTGAATCGGGCGATCGAGTTAGATAACAAGAATCCGCAGGCTTATTATCTGCGAGGTAATATTTTATATGCCAACCAAGATTACAAAGGGGCTTTAGCCGATTTCGATCGCACGCTCCAACTTGACCCTAAATATCACCAAGCATATTTGCTGCGGGCGATTATTTTTCAAGTACAGGGTGATTTACCAGGAGCATTGCAAGCTTATACTCAAATGATTGCAGCAGATCCTAAAAGTGCTTTGGCTTACCAAAATCGGGCAGGGATCAGAGCGCAGCTTAATGATTTTCCGGGGGCGATCGAAGATTTTTCTCAGTTAATTAAGATCAATCCTGAAAATATCAGTGCTTACGATAGTCGCGCCCACTTTCGCAAATACAGTGGTGACTTAGCGGGGGCGATCGCCGATTACAGCAAAATTATTGAGTTGAATCCTAACAGTATTCGAGGTTACTCCATGCGGGCAGGGATTTATCGGGATCAAAAAAATTGGCCTCGGGCGTTGCAAGATTATGAAAAAATCTTAAAAATCAATCCCAATGAATACGAAGCATATTCTGGTCAGTTAGATATTTATAAAGAGCTTAAAAACTATCAGGGCATGGTCAAAGCGCTGGATGGCATCGTGCGTCTTTATCCCAATAACCCGGCCTTTTTGTTGATGCGCGGCAATACTAAGGTAGAGTTGTCCGATCGGGCAGGGGCGATCGCTGATTATCGCAAGGCAATTAAAATATATCAGCAGCAGGGAGATACCAATCAGGTGGAATGGCTGACTAAAAAGATTCGAGATCTTGGGGGTTAGCCATAACTCAGATGCTGGGAACATCCAAAAAATACTTCAGGCTAGTGAATTATTTTGGAACATCCACTAGCTTTCTGATATGCTTCAAGTTGGCTACAATGGTAAAGGTCATGACCACCAATAAAGACCAGGAACTCCACTTGCCAATATGCACTGTTGACCAGGCACCAAGTTGGTTGGGATATTTCCAGATACCGAAGAAGGTGCTGATGTTTTCGGCTAGCCAAATAAAAAAGCCAATCAGAACAAAGGCCAACAGCAAGGGCATACGCCGCTCTCGATCGAACGATTTATACACCACAGTTGTCCGGGCATATAGACCGATCGCCGCTGCCGCAATATACCAACGATAGTCACCAATGTAGTGATGTGAAAAGAAATTTCCATAAATAAGCAGAGCGATTAACGCCGCCATCCAGTATGGGGGATGATGCCGAATGCGAAGTTCAAATAATCGCCATGCTTGGATAATGTAACTACCTACTGCCGCA
Organism: Synechococcales cyanobacterium OTE_75_metabat_409; assembly: GCA_031378405.1. Classification (GTDB taxonomy): domain Bacteria; phylum Cyanobacteriota; class Cyanobacteriia; order Cyanobacteriales; family Chamaesiphonaceae; genus JAAFHZ01. The sequence goes on along the minus strand of JANNEH010000276.1, from coordinate 2,652 downwards.
TACATAAAACCTGCAAACAGTGGTACCCCCAGTAGCTTGGTATAGGCAAAGTCTGGATATGCCCATGACTTAATACTGCCAGATGTTTTAAATACTTCTAGGGCAAACCCGACCAGGTGAAATAAGCAAACTGCTTTGAGTTCGTCCATTGTTTCTAGCTTATCCCAGACCATCCAAGTTTGAATAGATATCGCTATAACCAGCAGCACATCATAACGAGGGATTCCTAACAATCCGGTCTTTGGTACCGCAAACACCGCCGCAAAAAACAACAGAACGAACAAGCATGCACGGGCTTCTTTGATGCCAAAATACCCAAACTCTACGAAGAAACGGGATAGACCCGATAGGTTTGGTTGAGGCTGAATGTTAAACAGATGTTTATCTAGGGCACGAAGCAGCATCTATATCAATCTCGCGTAAACTTTATGGATTTTGCTGGACGACTTTAGCTTACTGGATGACAAGACATTTTGCAGCAAATCCGCGACCACCAAGGCCGTCGGTAATATCTACAGTGTAAATGATCGCCGCAAATGTAGAATTCAAGACTGTTTGCAGGCTTTCTGGACAAGTGACATCTCCATAAACAATATCAACAGTATCCCCAAACAGCCCTTTAGCTTTAGCGATATTACGCGCCAGTACCGTACATGAACAACCTCGCTCAATTAATTGCTCAACCACCGTCTTCCCAGTCCCTCGGGTGCCGCCAATCACAAGAATGTTGTTTCTACGATGATCACTATGTTGCATCTTGGGCACCACCAGAGATAGGATTTACTTCATTAAAAAGCGCGTAAGCATTTTCGATCGACGGGACAATCTCAATAATAGGTCGATCGCCCTCGGTGGTTAAAGATTACGATAGAATGGTGGAATCTTGTTCCTTTTTAACTTATGTCAGTCCAATCACAATCCCAACAAGAAACTTCGACTCAGCCGGACAGCGAACCAATACTTTGTCCGCATTGTCGCCGAACTGCAAGTAATGGCATTAAATGCAAAGGAATTTGTGTTGCTGATAGTGACTATTAACACTAGCTAAATGTGATACTAACTTTTTACCATCTAGAAACTGCTGGACAATCTTTTAGATACCAGCGCCAAGGTAATTCTACTCCTTTTGTCAGTCCGATGCGGGTAGTCTGGATCAGCTGATGACGATCGATATCTAACATAGCTTTGAAATTAGCCGATCGCTGCTCTACCCATAGAGATTGATCCTGCTCTAACTTTGTCCCGTAAAGGCTCAGATCTATCTGCATTACTCGACAAAGCTTCCCTGGTCCGGCGGCAACTCGGTCTAATTTTTCTCTGGGTGAGATTGAGAGCATACTCACAGATTCAGGTTCCAGTTGCAAAGCCCGAATCAATACGGCACTGGCTTCACCACTACGATCGGTCACGACATTTACACAGTGATAAATGCCATAAATTAAATACACATACACATATCCTGGATCACCAAACATCACCCGATTGCGCTTGGTCTGTTTTTGATAGGCATGACAAGCCGGATCTCCCATTTGGTAAGCCTCCGTCTCAACAATGAGTCCGCGCAACTGTTGACCATCAGGAAGTAGCCGTACTAATGTACAACCAATTAAATCTGGGGCAACATTGATGGCTGCTCGATTAAACCATTCACTATCGATAACTACTGGCATTTAGAAATCAACTCTCATGGCTCGGTGGTAAAGCTTCTGCCCGGCAACTCTCGACAAATGCGCTGTGCCACTGCGCGCTGAGCAGAGACCAAGCTGACCTTTGGAGACGGTTGCTTGTACTCAATGAGCTTTGTTCCTTCTACCTGGGCAAGGTAAATGCTGCGCTGCCAAGTTCCGGTTTCCATTTTCGTACTGGAAAACCACACCACTCCTTTGTTTTTGCTCGGCGTACACCGGCCAACGAAAGTACGCACTGTCTCAACCAGCGCTTGCGACTCTAGATCCCGGTATTTGCCGGGATAGGAGTATCTTCGGCCTATCTCGCCATTCACGATCGAACCTTCAGCAGGTGATTGGATGTAGATGTTGCGATTGATGTCGCAGTTTTTGCAGCCTAAGCCCGAAAATACCAAGAAAGGTTCTGCATTCGGCACCCCAAACTCTGCAATCAAGGCGGGTTTATACACCCCAGTATTGAAAGTGCGACCTTGGCTGTACTTGATGACTCCGCTGCGATCGGTAGCAGCCTGTACCATGGTGGAGACGGTTGCAGTAGCAAGGAAAATGCAAATGATTGTGCGAAACATGTTTTGTGTGGTTTAACTCTTAGTTATATCGTACACAGTAATTCGCATTCCTCGAAGACAGGGCTTTCCACTGCATTTTTGGGCACCGAAGATTCTAGCGATTTTGGGGGAAGCTGCTAAAGGACAAGCTACATTAGCTAGTGCCTAATCCACATTCCAAGTCAAGTTCTATGGTATTGGTATTCCAGCTAGACGAATAGCAAGTTTAACAACTCCTTTGACCTACCCCTGTTAAGGTAACACATGTACTATAATTTTATCTGTCGGCTGAAAACCTTAGCTAGTAGGTAATTGAAGATGATTAGTGCTATCTTTGAGCGATTCGTTGAAAACACTTCCGTAACCGTGATGGTTAGAGCCATTATGGAAAGAATTTTCGCCCCAGAAAAGTTAGA